>JAJVIL010000090.1 GCA_022072045.1 Burkholderiaceae bacterium
TGGCGCACCACCTGCGACGGCGTGAGATCCTGCTGCGCGCACAGCCGCTCGAAGGCGGCCTTCTTGGCCGGGTCGACCAGCAGGGTCAGGCGCGCGGTCTTCAGCTCCATGCGGATCGCATGTTAATGCGATGTGCATGGAAAGCAAATGGATTGCTGCACGCCGCGAGGCGTCGCCTTCATCGTTGCACCGGCACGTTGCCCAGGGGCAACCCACTCGCCGAGCCGACGCCGCGCACGACCAGCTTGGAAGGTTCGTTCGCCGGCTCAGCCCTTCGTCGAGCCGTCGGCGTCGTCAGTCGAGGGCTTCGGTGGCTCCAGGCTCTCGAGGTCGGCGAGATCCTTCAGCCGGCCGGTGGCTCGCTTGTTGACCTTGAAGTCCTCGAATCCGATGATCTTCATGCGGACGGCGGCCACGTCGACCTCCACGCGCCGGGCATAGCAGTCGTCGAACGTGACGCCGTCGATCGCCGCCAGCAGGTCGATCCTCCTCGGGGGTCGACCCAATTGCACGACCGCGTCGGCAGAGAAGTCGGCTGCCGTCAGCCCCAGGAAGCCGAAGCCGAAATCGCTCAGCGCCGCCAGCAATCTGGCGATGTTCGCTTCGGTCGGACGAACCCAGAAGTCGATGTCGCCGGTGTACCGGGGGTGTCCATGGGCAGCCAGCGCGTAGCCGCCGACCACGAGGTACTCAACGCCTCGTGCGTTGAGCAATGCGACAAACTCTTTGAAGTCTCGGTTCAGCATCGGACGTCTCGATGGCCTCGCTGCGCTCGGCGCGCAGCACCTCCACGGCCGCGATTCGTTCGGCCATCGACCGCGACCGCCAATAGGTCAGGTCGGCAGCCTGCTGCTGACGATGCGCGACGCGTGCAACGATGCGTTCCATTGCGCCATTGTCGCCGAGCCCGGCGATCGCGCCAACGAGAGCCCCTCGTTCACGGCTCTCAGCGCACGCGCAGCCCCGGCGTGGCGCCGGGCCACGGCTCGAGCACGTACAGCCCCGGCTGCGCCTTCTCGTCGGCATGGCTGGCGGCGAGCACCATGCCTTGCGAGACGCCGAACTTCATCTTGCGCGGCGCCAGGTTGGCCACCACGACGGTGAGCTTGCCCGTGAGTTGCTCGGGCGTGTAGGCACTCTTGATGCCCGAGAACACCGTGCGGTGGCGACCCTCGCCGACGTCGAGCGTGAGCTTGAGCAGCTTGTCGCTGCCGTCCACCGCCTCCGCGAGCACGATGCGGGCGATGCGCAGGTCGATCTTGGCGAAGTCGCCGATCGCGATCTCCGGCGCGAACGCCTCGCCGCCGGGCGCGGCGGGCGGCGGCGCCGCGGGGGCCTCGAACAGTTGCTCGAGCTTGTCGGCGTCGACTCGCTGCATCAGGTGCTTGTAGGCGCCGATGCGGTGGCTGCCGAGCGCGCGCTGCGCGGCGGCGAAGTCGAGCGGCGGCACGTCGAGGAACGCCTCGACCTGCTGCGCCAGCGCGGGCAGGATCGGCTTGAGGTAGATCGTCAGCACGCGGAACGCCTCGATGCAGACGGTGCACACGTCGTGCAACGCGGCGCGCTGGGCTTCGTGCTTGACCAGCTCCCACGGCTTGTGCGCATCGACGTACTCGTTCACGCGGTCGGCCAGCAGCATGATCTCGCGCACCGCCTTGCCGTATTCGCGGTCGTCGTAGAGCTGTTGCACGGTGGTGCTGTGCGCGCGCAGAGCGTCGAGCAGCGCGCGGCCCTCGACGCCGACGTCGGCCGACAGGCGGCCATCGAAGCGCCTGGCGAGAAAGCCGGCGGCGCGGCTGGCGATGTTGACGTACTTGCCCACCAGGTCGGCGTTGACGCGGGCGACGAAGTCTTCCGGGTTGAACTCGATGTCTTCGACCCGCGCGTTGAGCTTGGCGGCGATGTAGTAGCGCAGCCACTGCGCGTCGAGCCCCAGCTCGAGGTAGCGCAGCGGGCTGATGCCGGTGCCGCGGCTCTTGCTCATCTTGTCGCCGCCCACCGTGATGAAGCCGTGCACGTACACGTGGTCGGGCACCTTGCGGCCCGAGAAGTGCAGCATCGCCGGCCAGAACAGCGTGTGGAAGGTGACGATGTCCTTGCCGATGAAGTGCACCTGGCGCAGCGTCGGGTCGGCCAGGTAGGCCTCGAAATCCTCGCCGCGCCGCTCGAGCAGGTGTTTCAGCGACGCCAGGTAGCCGACCGGCGCGTCGAGCCAGACGTAGAAGTACTTGCCCGGCGCGTCGGGGATCTCGATGCCGAAGTACGGCGCGTCGCGGCTGATGTCCCAGTCGCCGAGCTGGATCTTGCCGTCGGGCCCTTCGGCGAACCACTCCTTGACCTTGTTGGCCACCTCGCTCTGCAGCTTGCCGTCCTGCGTCCAGTGACGCAGGTAGTCGACGCAGCGCGGGTCCGACAGGCGGAAGAAGTAGTGCTCGCTCGTGCGCAGCTCGGGCTTGGCGCCCGACAGCGCCGAATACGGGTTCTTCAGCTCGGTGGGCGCGTACACCGCGCCGCACACCTCGCAGTTGTCGCCGTATTGATCCTTGGCGCCGCAGCGCGGGCACTCGCCCTTGATGTAGCGGTCGGGCAGGAACATGCCCTTCACCGGGTCGAAGAACTGCTCGATCGTGCGCACGTCGATCAGCTCGTTGCGGCGCAGCGCGAGGTAGATCTCGCGCGCCAGCGCGTGGTTCTCGGGCGCGTCGGTCGAGTGCCAGTGGTCGAAGCCGATGTGGAAGCCGTCGAGGTATTGCTTGCGGCCGGCCGCGATCTCGGCCACGAACGCCTGCGGCGTCTTGCCCGCCTTGTCGGCGGCGATCATGATCGGCGCGCCGTGGGCGTCGTCGGCGCAGACGAAGTTGACCTCGGCGCCGCGCATGCGCTGAAACCGCACCCAGATGTCGGCCTGGATGTACTCCATCATGTGGCCGATGTGGAACGCCGCGTTGGCGTACGGCAAGGCGGTGGTGACGAACAGTTTGTGCGGCACGATGCGGGGATTATTTCAGCAGTGACACGCGCAGGCCGGCAAAACGCGCGAAATCGCGGTCGAAGGTGCCGAGTTCGGCGCCATGCTCGATCGCCAGCGCGGCCAGGTGGGCGTCGGAGACGAGGCTGCCTCCCGCCCCGGCGCCGATGAGCAGCCCGGACAGCACGGCCGCGTGGCGCGGCGTCGGAACGATGACCTGCGCGCGCGGATGCCCCAGCCAGGCATCGACGACGCCGAGCGCGTCGTCCACCGCGAGCGGCCGGGCGAAGATGCCACTGCGCGTGGCCAGGCGCAGGAAGCCGAGCAGCGCCGGCCAGGCGAAGCCGATGCCCGGCGGCCGCGCGAACGACGCCTCGATCCACGAGCGGGCACCGGCGTGCTGCGGGCTGTCGGTGTTGACGGCGTACAGCAGCACGTTCACGTCGGGTGTTCTCACCGGCGCGGCTTTCTGCCCGTTCGTGCGATGGCGGCCTGGTCTTCGAGCTCACCGGCCAAGGCGGTGGCCTTGGTCAGGTCCACGCGGCTGCGGCCCAGCGAGAACACCGGCTGCCGGAAGGCCGGCGCACGCGCACTGCCGCGACCGAGGCCGGCGCGCACGGCATCGTTGAGCACCTGCTTGAACGGCCGGCCGGTGCGGTGTTCGGCGTCCTTCAGCAGGCGCTGCACGTCGGCATCGAGGGTGACGGTAGTGCGCATGACGGCAACGCATCAAGTGAGAAGGCATCATGATGCCACAGGCGTCGCGACGGCCGACGGGTTCGGTGGCCACTGGCTGAATGAGGTGCCTAGAATCCGACCTGCGGTCGCCACCTCCGCTTACCCGGGTGGCCATGTCGAGGTCAACCATGACGCAAAACCTCACGCGCTCGCGCCTGCGCGCGCCGCGACGATCCGGCCCACCGACCTTCGTGCCCGCGCGGCGCGCGCTGCTGGCGCTGGCCGTGCTGGCGCCGGCGCTACCCGCCGCGGCGGCGGCGCCGCTGAAGGTCGCCTTCGTCTACGTGACGCCGGTCGGTCAGGCCGGCTGGACGTACCAGCACGACCTCGGCCGCCGCGAGATGGAGCGCGCGCTCGGCGACGCCGTCAAGACGACGGTGGTCGAAGACGTCGCCGAAGGCCCCGACGCTGAGCGCGTGATGCGCGACCTCGCGCGCCAGGGCCACCAGCTGATCTTCGCCACCAGCTTCGGCTACCTCGAAGGCGCGCTGCGCGTGGCCGCCGAGTTCCCTGGCGTGCGCTTCGAGCACGCCGGCGGCTACAAGACCGCGCCCAACCTCGGTACCTACAACGTGCGCGCCTACGAGGCGCGCTGGCTCGCCGGGCGGCTGGCGGGCATGGCGAGCAAGAGCGGCGTCGCCGGCTACGTGGCGGGCTTTCCGGTGCCCGAGGTGGTGCAGGGCATCGACGCGTTCGCGCTCGGCATGCGAGCGGTGAATCCGCGGGCCACGGTGCGCGTGGTGTGGCTCAATACCTGGTTCGACCCCGCGCGCGAGCGCGACGCCGCGTTCGCGCTGGTCGACCAGGGCGCCGACGTGCTGGCCAACCACACCGCATCGGCGGCGGTGGCGCTGGCCGCCGAGGAGAAGGGTGTCCGTCTGATCGCCAACCAGAGCGACATGCGCGCGCTCGCGCCGCATGCGCAACTGGCGGCTGTGGTGCCGCAGTGGGGCGGCTACTACACGCAAGTGGCGCGCGACGTGATCGCCGGGCGCTGGCAGCCGGCTGCGGTGTGGGGCGGCGTGCGCTCGGGCATGGTGGCGCTGGCGGGCATCGACCCGGCGTGGCCGACCGCGCAGGCGCGCGCGATCGAGGACGCACGACTTGCGTTGATCGAAGGCCGCAGCGCTGTCTTCGCCGCGCCGCTGATCGACAACCGCGGCCGTACGCGCCTGGCCCGCGGCACCCTCGACGACCCGCAGATCGCGGCGCTCGACTGGCTGGTGCAAGGCGTGGTGGGCAGCATGCCGACGCAGTGAGCGGCGCGCGGCGGCTTGGCGCGCCAGCTTCGGCGGCGACTCACCGGCAACGCGGGGACGCCTCGATGCCCGGCTACTTGCGTGCCGCGGCCGCCCCCGCGACCGCGAGCGCTGTCATGTTGACGATGCGGCGTACCGTCGACGACGGCGTCATGATGTGCACCGGGCGCGCGGCGCCGAGCAGCAACGGGCCCACCGTGACGCCGTGGCCGCCGGTGACCTTGAGCACGTTGAACAGGATGTTGGCGGCGTCGAGGTTGGGCAGCAGCAGCAGGTTGGCCTCGCCGTCGAGCGTGCTCTCCGGCAGGAAGGTCTTGCGGACCTCCTGCGACAGCGCGGCATCGCCGTGCATCTCGCCGTCGCACGAGGTGCCGGGCTGCCGCGCCTTGAACAGCTCGGTGGCGCGCCGCATGCGTTGTGCCGAGGGCCGTGTCGACGAGCCGAACATCGAGTGCGAGACGAACGCCACGCGCGGCGTGATGCCGAAGCGACGCAGTTCGTCGCAGGCCATCGCCGCCACTTCGGCCAGTTGCTCGGCGCTCGGTTCGTCGTTGACGAAGGTGTCGGCGAGAAACAGCGTGCGGTGGTCGAGCAGCAGCGCATTCATCGCGGCGAACGTCGTCGCGCCGGGCTTCAGGCCGATGGTGTCGCGCACGTTCTGCAGGTGTCCGTCGAAGCGACCGACCAGTCCGCACAGCATCGCGTCGGTATCGCCGCGGCGCAGCAGCATGGCCGAAATCAGCGCGTTGGAGCGTCGCAGCGCGGCCTTGGCCATCGACGGGGTCACGCCTTCGCGGCCCATCAGGCGCTGGTAGTCCTCCCAGCATTCGCGGTAGCGCGGGTCGTCCTCCGGGTTGACGACTTCGACCTCGCGACCCGGCTTCATGCGCAGGCCGGCGCGCGCGATGCGTGCCCCGATCACCGCCGGCCGCCCCACCAAAATCGGCCTGGCGAGGCCTTCGTCGAGCACCACCTGCACCGCGCGCAGGCAGCGCTCGTCCTCGCCCTCGGCGTAGGTGACGCGCGCCGGCAGCGCCTTGGCCGCGGCGAACACCGGCCGCATCACCAGGCCGGTCTGGTAGACGAAGCGCGTCAGCGATTGGCGGTACGCGTCGAGGTCGGCGATCGGCCGTGTCGCCACGCCGCTTTCGGCTGCGGCGCGCGCCACCGCCGGCGCGATGCGCAGGATCAGGCGCGAATCGAACGGCTTGGGGATCAGGTAGTCGGGGCCGAAGACAAGCTCCTGCCCGGCGTAGGCCGCGGCCACCTCGTCGCTGATCTCGGCCTTGGCCAACGCCGCGATCTCGCGCACGCAGGCCAGCTTCATGGCCTCCGTGATGCGCGTGGCGCCGCAGTCGAGCGCCCCGCGGAAGATGTACGGGAAGCACAGGACGTTGTTGACCTGGTTCGGGTAGTCGGAGCGGCCGGTGGCGACGATGCAGTCGGGCCGCGCCTGCTTGGCCAGCTCGGGCCGGATCTCGGGCTCGGGGTTGGCCAGCGCCAGGATGATCGGCTTGTCGGCCATCGATGCCACCATCTCGGCGGTGAGTACGCCGGCGGTCGAGCAGCCGAGGAAGACGTCGCAACCCTCGATGACGTCGGCCAGCGTGCGGCCGGCGCACTTCTGGCTGTAGCGCTGCTTGCTCTCGTCGAGCTTGCCAGCCCTGGCATCGTCGCGCTCGTGCTGGATCACGCCGCGCGAATCGACGACGTAGATGTTCTCGCGCTTCACGCCGAGGTCGACCATGATGTCGAGGCAGGCGATCGCCGCCGCACCTGCGCCCGACGACACCAGCTTGATGCGGCCCGGATCCTTGCCCACCAGCTCGAGGCCGTTGAGCAGTGCCGCCCCCGAGATGATCGCGGTGCCGTGCTGGTCGTCGTGGAAGACGGGGATGCGCAGCCGCTCCTTGAGCCGCCTTTCGATCGTGAAGCATTCGGGGGCCTTGATGTCCTCGAGGTTGACGCCGCCCAGCGTCGGCTCCAACGCGGCGATGTGCTCGATCAGCTTGTCGGGGTCCTTCTCGGCCAGTTCGATGTCGAAGACGTCGATGCCGGCGAACTTCTTGAACAGGCAGGCCTTGCCCTCCATCACCGGCTTGGCCGCCAGCGGCCCGATGTTGCCCAGGCCTAGCACCGCCGTGCCGTTGGTGACCACGCCGACCAGGTTGGCGCGCGACGTGAACTCGGCGGCCAGGCTCGGATCGGCCTCGATCGCCAGGCACGGATAGGCCACGCCCGGCGAATAGGCCAGCGACAGATCGCGCTGGTTGGCCAGCGGCTTGGTCGGCGAGATCGAGATCTTGCCGCGCGAGGGCGTGCGGTGGTACTCGTAGGCGGCGTCGCACAGCGCTTGCTCGGCGGCGGTCAGGGGCTGACGTTTCATGCTGGACTCTCTTGCGGGAGCGCAAGCGTACGCCCGAAACGTGCGCTCGACGCGGCGGCGCCGGCTGGGGTCAGCGGCTCGTGGTCGTGGGCGCCGCTACCGGATGGCCGCTCCTTGCCCCTGTAACGCACGCGCAATACACTGAATCCATGAAGACCGCAGTCATCCCCCAGATCCGCGTCGAGCCCGAGCTTCGGGCCGAACTCGAGTCGGTGCTCAGGCAGGGCGAGACCTTGACCGACTTCGTCGAAACCACGGTGCGCAACGCGATCGCCTTCAGGCGCGTGCAGACCGAGTTCCATGCGCGAGCCCAGGCTGCGTCGGATGAGTACCACCGCTCAGGAGTCTCGGTGCCCATCGACGCGGTTCTCGACAAGTTGCAGTCCAAGCTGGATGCGAAGCGCAAGAAGCTCGCTCGATGAGTTTCGTCGTCGAACTTTCGCCGACTGCCGTAGCGGACCTGGAACGACTCTTCGAGTTTCTCCTTGATCGGGCCCGGACGAGCGAAGATCTCGACCGCGCGCAGTTGGCGATCGACGCTGTCAGGGCGATCGCGCAGCAGCAAGTTGCCATGACGCCCTTCAGCTTTCGAAAGGCGGCGAAGAACCCGACTCAACGCGAACTCATCATTCCCTTCGGCAGCAGCGGCTACGTGGCGCTGTATGAGATCGTTTCTGCTTCGAAGGTCGTGGTGCTGGCGGTTCGCCATCAGCGCGAGGAGGACTATCACTGACTCGGCCAGATGCCCTCCGTCGAGCGCAGCCTTGCCGGTCATGCCACCTGCGCTGCGAGAACCTCACGACGGGACGAGCTGCCCCGCAGTGCGATGGGCCTCCGTGGTTGGCGCAAAGGCCGTCCGGAACGCGCGCTCGCCCGGCGGCGTGAACTGCACGACGCGGGTGCCCGCGACGCGCCGCGCCCAGCCGAGGTCGAACAGCCGCTGCAGCAGCGCGGCGCCCCAGGCGCCGGCGAGGTGGTGACGGCGCTCGCTCCAGTCGAGGCAGGCCTTGCACATCATGCGGCGCTGCGCGCCCACCGTCGCCACGTCGACGCCGAAGGCGGCGAACCAGTCGATGCCTGCCGGCGTGATGCGCAGCCCCGCGGCATCGGCGTCGAAGGCGCGCCGCGCCCGCAGCGCCTCGAACGCCTGCACGCCCAACTCGCCGGCCAGGTGGTCGTAGCAGACGCGCGCGCGCCGCAGCGCCGGCTCGCGCGGGCTCGACTTCAGGCGCAGCGCGCCGGTGCGAAAGGCCACGCCCATCAGCGACTCGAGCACGCTCGCCACGTCGCGGTCGGCGAGGCGGTAGTAGCGGTGCCGCCCCTGGTCGTGCACCGCGAGCAGGCCGGCGGCGCGCAGCTTGGCGAGGTGGCTGCTGGCGGTGGCCTTGCCGACGCCGGCGATGCCCGCCAGCTCGGTGGCGGTGAGCGCGCGGTCGGCCAGCAGCGCCGTCAGCATCTCGGCGCGCGCGGGCTCGCCGATCAGCGAGGCGATGCCGGCGATGTGAGGGCCGTCGCGCATGGTGAATCCATGGTAGCGACTGCGAGCCGACCACGATTCGCTCGGGGTCGAACCATCGCGGCGAAGCGGGCGCGTACGATGCTTCGACAATCCAGCCAAGGAGCCGCCATGCCGATCGCCTGCTTCATCCGCTACCAGATCGACCCGTTCCAGCGCGATGCGTTCAAGCAGTACGCCGAGCGCTGGGGCCGCATCATCCCGCGCTGCGGCGGCCACCTGATCGGCTACTACCTGCCGCACGAAGGCACCAACGACGAGGCCTGGGGGCTGATCTCGTTCGAGTCGCTGGCGGCCTACGAGGCGTACCGCAAGCGCATCAAGGCCGATGCCGAAGGGCGCGCCAACTTCGAGTTCGCGCAGGACAAGCGCTTCATCGTGCGCGAGCAGCGCACGTTCGTCGAGGGCGTCGAAGGAACCCTGAACCTCGCGCCGCAGCGCGCCTGACCGGAGGAGCCGATGATCGCCGTCATCTTCGAGGTGGTGCCCCGCGTTGGCCACACCGACGCCTATCTGCAGATCGCCGCGGGCCTGCGCCCGCACCTGGAATCGATCGACGGCTTCATCTCGGTCGAGCGCTTCCGCAGCCTGACGCAGCCCGACAAGATCCTGTCGCTGTCGTTCTGGCGCGATGAAGCGGCGGTGAAACGCTGGCGCGAACTGGAGACGCACCGCACCGCGCAGCACGCCGGGCGCAACGAGCACTTCGCCGACTACCGGCTGCGCGTCGCGCAGGTGCTGCGCGACTACGGCAAGAACGAGCGCGAGCAGGCGCCGGCTGATTCGCGCGCGCGGCACGGCGGCTGACATCGCGGCGGCCCGGCGCGCCGCACGGTAGCATCGCGGCCTCCGCCCGAGGGGACAGCGACCCGAAGCATCGCCATGCAACCGAACTTCATCTACATCGTCGCCGACGACCTCGGCGCGCACGACCTCGGCTGCTACGGCGGCGATGCCGACGTCTCGCCCCACCTCGACCGGCTGGCGCGCGAAGGCTTGCTCTTCACGCGCGCGTACTCCAACTCGCCGGTGTGTTCGCCGGCGCGCTTCGCGATGATCACCGGCCGCTGGCAGTACCGCCTGCGCGGTGCGGCCGAAGAGCCGCTCGGCCGACGCTCGGCCACGCTCGGCCTGCCGCCCGAGCACCCGACGCTGCCGTCGCTGCTGCGAGCGGCCGGCTACGACACCGCGCTGGTCGGCAAGTGGCACCTCGGCGCGCCGCCGGACTTCGGCCCGCTGCGCAGCGGCTACGTCGAGTTTTTCGGGCCACTCGGCGGCGCGGTCGACTACTTCTCGCACCTCGGGCCCGGCGGCGCGCACGACCTGTGGGACGGCGAGCGCGAGGATCGCCAGCAGGGCTACCTCACCGACCTCATCACCGAGCGTGCCGTCGAGTACGTGCAGCGCGAACGCGGCGCGCGGCCGTTCCTGCTGAGCGTGCACTACACGTCGCCGCACTGGCCGTGGGAGACGCGCGACGACGCCGCCGAGTCGGCGCGTATCGGCTCGGCGATCGCGCACCTCGACGGCGGCTCGGTCGACATCTACCGCCGCATGATCCAGCACATGGACGAAGGCATCGGCCGCATCGTCGCGGCGCTGCCGCCGGCGCAGCGCGACAACACGCTGATCGTCTTCCTCAGCGACAACGGCGGCGAGCGCTTCTCGAACAACTGGCCGTTCGTCGGCGGCAAGATGGACTTGCTCGAAGGCGGCATCCGCGTGCCGCAGATCGCCTGGTGGCCGGCGCGCATCGCCGCCGGCGCGCACAGCGACTGGCCGACGCTGTCGATGGACTGGATGCCGACCATGCTGGCCGCGGCCGGCGTCGCGCAGGACGCGCGATACCCGTGCGATGGCGTCGATCTGTCGCCGCTGCTGGCCGATGCGTCGTGGTCGCCGGAGCGCACGCTCTACTGGCGCATGAAGCACCGCCAGCAGGCGGCCTGCGTCGAGGGGCGCTGGAAGTACCTGCGCGTCGACGGCCACGAGTACCTGTTCGACGTGATCACCGATGGCCGCGAGCGCGCCAACCTCGCCAGGCGCCACCCCGAGCGGCTGGCGACCATGCGGCAGCAGTGGCAGCAGTGGGAGGCGACGATGCTCGCGATCCCGCCCGACGCGCAGGTGCACCTGCTGTGGAGCGAGCGCGACATGCCGCGCCCGACCAATTGACCAGGAGACCCCGATGACGCACCCCAAACGCCGCACCCTGTTCGCGCTGGCGGGCCTGCTGGCCTTCGGCGTCGCCGCCTCCGACGCGCTGGCGCAGGCGTGGCCCGCCAAGCCGGTGACGCTGGTCGTCGGCACGCCGGCCGGCGGTGCGGTCGACGCCTACGCGCGCACGCTGGCCGAGCAACTGGGCAAGCAGACCGGCGGCACCTTCCTGGTGGAGAACAAGCCCGGCGCCAACGGCAACATCAGCGCCGAGACCGTGCTGCTCGCGCCGGCCGACGGCAGCACGCTGTGGATCGGCACGCAGAGCATGGTCACGATCAACCCGTCGGCGTTCGCCAAGATGCGCTGGAAGCCGTCGGACTTCAAGCCCATCGTCAAGGGCGTCGAGGCGCCGCTGGTGCTGGTGACGCACCCGTCGGTGCCGGCGCGCACGCTGCCCGAGCTGGCGGCCTGGGCCAAGGCCAACCCGCAGAAGGCGGTGTACGCGTCGTTCAGCCCGGGCACGCCGTCGCAGTTTCTCGGCTTCCAGCTCAACGAATTGCTCAAGCTCGACATGGTGCACGTGCCGTACAAGGGCTCAGCGCCGCAGGTCACCGCGCTGCTGGGCGGGCAGGTGCCGCTCGGCTTCACGCAGATCCAGACCTCGATCCAGCACATCAAGGCCGGCAAGCTCAACGCGATCGCCGTCACCAGCGCGCAGCGCTCGCGCTACCTGCCGCAGGTGCCCACGCTGCGCGAGCTGGGCTACCCCGCGCTCGACACCACGATCTGGTTCGGGCTGATGGCGCCGGCGGCGACGCCGGCGCCGGTGCTCGACGCGATCGCAGCGGCGGCGGTGAAGGCGCAGGCCGACCCGGGCTACCGCGCCAGGCTCGAGCAGCAGGGCTTCGACGTGCCCACCGAATCGGGCGCCGCGTTCGCGGCGTCGATCGCGCAGGAGAGCGCGCGCTGGGCCAAGCTGGTCAAGGCCACGGGGTTCAAGGCCGACGACTGAAGGGCGCTCAGTCGCTCTCGGTCAGCAGCGTGGCGATCGCGGCGCCGAGCATCAGCTCGTCTTCGGCGCCGAAGCCGTGGCGGCGCAGGCGGCCGCGGCGGTCGAACAGCAGCAGGCTCGGCGTGCCTTGCAGGCCGTAGGCGCTCATCGTCTGCGGGATCGGGCCGTCGCGGCCCGGCGCGTCGATCGCCACCGGAAAGCCGATCCGGAACTCGTACAGGAACGCCTCCAGCGAGGTGCGCGTCATCGCCGCGTGATGCTCGAACACGCTGTGCAGCCCGACCACCGCGACCTCGGCCGGATCGAACGCCGCGTGCACGCGCTTGGCCTGCGGCAGGCCGTGCAGCACGCAGCCGGGGCACAGCATCTGGAACGCCTCGAGCACGACCACGCGGCCGCGCAGTTGCTCCAGCGTCGGCGCCGGCATCGCTGGCGTGGTGTTGAGCCACTCGCTCACCACCCACGCGGGCGCAGGCTGCGGTGGCGTCAAGCCGAAGCGATCGGTTGCGATGTTCATGAGGCAGCCTCCGTGCCTGGTCATTGTCGCGCGCGCCCCGGCTCCGCAGCGCAAAAGGCTTGAACTCCATCGCATGGCGGACACTCGAACGCGGCTCCATCGCTACCGTGGAGGACCGTCGTGAACCCATTTCGTCTGCGTGAATGCCGGCTTGCCGTGCTCGGATGGGTGGTGGCCATGCTGCCGATGGCTGCCCGTGCCGATGTCGACGCCTGCAAGCTGCTGACTGCAGCGCAGGTAGGCGCCGCGATCGGCGAGGCGGTCGGCAACGGTGCGTATGTCACGCCGACCTTCGTGAAGACCTGCACCTGGACGCCCGCAGCGAGTTCGAAGGTCAAGGCGGTGACCTTGTACACGCAGACGGCGGGGGTCTACGACGGCGGCAAGCAGATGTCGGAGCGCATGGTCGCGATGGGCAAGGGTGCAGCGATCACGCCGGTCAGCCTCGGGGATGACGCCTACTACTTCGTCGCCGGCAGTCAGGTGGGCCTGCTGGTCAAGAAGGGCGGCGTCTCGTTCAAGGTGACGGTCTACGCGACGCTCCCAGTCGCCCAGAAAGAAGCGCTCGAGCTGGCGCTCGCCAAGCAGGTGCTGGCCTCGCTCTGAACCCCGCTACACCGGCACCGCGGCGGGCTGCGCAATGCGCTGCGCCAGCGCTGCGGCACCCGCGCCGAACGCGTAGGCATCCATGCCGAGGCAGCCCGCGCTCACGCTCGCGTGCACGCGCAGCGCCGGGCCTTCGCTGCCGGCGCCGGCGGCCACGAACCACGGCAGCAGGTGCTCGTCGGTGGGGTGCATCAGCGCGGCGTGCGGCGCCTGCCGGCGGTAGTCGAACAGCGCCTTCGTGTCTTGCTCAGCGCTGCGCTGCGCGAACCAGCGGCGGAACGCCGCGCTCTCGGGCATCTCGGGTTCGTCGTCGCGCGCGGTGTCGGCGTGCGGCCGGCGCGAGAACACCAGCCGCAGGTTGTGCGTGATGCTGCCGCTGCCCATCACGAGCACGCCTTCGTCGCGCAGCGGCGCGAGCGCGCGGCCGAGCGCAAACAGCTTTTCGGGCGACCAGTCGGGCGGGAACGCCAGCGGCAGCACCGGCACGTCGGCCTGCGGGTACGCATAGCGCAACGGCACCCAGATGCCGTGGTCGAGGCCGCCGTCGCTCGTCACGTGCACCGGCAACCCGGTGTCGCGCACGCGCTGCGCGACGCGCGGCGCCAGCTCGGGCGCACCCGGCGCGTCGTAGCGCAGCTCGTACAGCGCGGCAGGGAAGCCGCCGAAGTCGTGCACCGTGTCGTGGCGCGGCGCGGCCAGCAGCACCGGCTCGCGGGTCAGCGAGTGCGCCGACGCGACGACGATCGCACGCGGCCGCCCGAACGCCGCGTCGATCGCCGGGCCGAGCTGTTGCATGAAGACGCCGGCGGCACCCGGCTCGAGCGCGAGCATCGGCGAGCCGTGCGAGAGAAACAGCGAAGGGGCGGTGGCCATGACCCATTACAGCACCGGCGGCGCCGGCGCGCATTGCAGCGGCTTGCACGCACGGTTGCAAGCCTTTGTCGGGTGCGGGCCAGGATGCCCGCGCAGCAACGAGCGACGTGCGCGTTGGTGTACCGTCGCGCCATGACTCGACCCAGCCCGAGCCCGCGGCTCGACGTCGGCATCGTCGCGCTGGCTGCCCGCCAGTTGCGGCGCGACCTGCGCGCGGGCGAACTGCGGCTGCTGATGGTGGCGGTGATGCTGGCGGTGGCCGCGCTGACCGCGGTGGCGTTCCTGGCCAACCGGCTCAACGCCGCGCTCGAGCGCGACGCGCGCGCGCTGCTCGGCGGCGACGCCGTCGTGGCGAGCGACCTGCCGGCGCCGCCGGCGTTCATGCAGCGCGCCCAGGCGCTGCACCTGCGCACCGCGACGCAGGCGGTGTTTCCCAGCATGGCGCGCGCGAGCGAGGCGCGCGGCGGCGCCACGCGGCTGGTGTCACTGAAGGCGGTGAGCGCGACGTATCCGCTGCGCGGCCAGCTCACCTTGCGCGGCGCCGACGGCGTGGAGCACTCGGTCGCCGCGGCGCCGCCGCGCGGCCACGCGTGGGTCGACGCGTCGCTGCTGTCGGCGCTGCAGCTTTCGATCGGCGACACGCTGCTGATCGGCGACGCGCCGTTCACGATCGATCGCGTGATCGCGCTCGAGCCCGATCGCGGCGCGGGCTTCTCGGCCTTCGCGCCGCGCGTGCTGATCGCGCAGGCCGACCT
>JAJVIL010000079.1 GCA_022072045.1 Burkholderiaceae bacterium
GTGGCCGCCACGGGCGAGGGCGTGTCCAGCCGCCTGGCCAGGCCCTGCAGGGCGGGGCTGCGCGCGTTGACCAGCTTGTCGCGCAGCGCCGGGGTCAGCAGCGCGCCGCCGGCCAGCAGCACGATGGCCAGCGCGAGGAACACCGCGATCGGGAAACCGGGCACGAAGGCCATCAGGATGCAGATGCCGCCGGCCACCATCAGCACGCGCGGCTTGGCCATCACCTGCTTGCGGATCGAATCGCCGAGGTGCTTGTCTTCCTCGTCGCTGGTGCGGGTGACGATCAGGCCGGCGGCCATCGCGCCGAGCAGCGCCGGGATCTGCGCGACCATGCCTTCGCCGATCGTCAGGATCGAGTACTTGGTCATCGCCGAGCCGATGTCGAGGTCCTGCATCATCACGCCGATCGCCAGGCCGCCGAGCAGGTTGATCACGATGATCACGATGCCGGCGATGGCGTCGCCCTTGACGAATTTCATCGCGCCGTCGAGCGAGCCGTGCAGCTTGCTCTCCATCTCGAGGTTGCGGCGGCGGCGCTTGGCCTCGTCCTTGTCGATCAGCCCCGAGCGCAGATCGGAGTCGATCGAGAGCTGCTTGCCGGGCATGGCGTCGAGCGAGAAGCGCGCGGCGACCTCCGCCACGCGCTCGGCGCCCTTGGCGATGACGATGAACTGCACCACCGTGATGATCAGGAACACCACCAGGCCGACCACCAGGTTGCCGCCGGCCACCACCTTGCCGAAGGTGTCGATGATGTGCCCGGCGTTGCCGTGCAGCAGGATCATCCGCGTGGTGGCGATCGACAGCGACAAGCGGAACAGCGTGGTCATCAGCAGCACGCTCGGGAACACCGAGAACTCCAGCGGCGAGGCGATGTACACACCCAGCAGCAGCAGCACCAGGCCCGAGGCGATGTTGAGCGCGACCAGGCCGTCGATCAGCCAGGCCGGCAGCGGCAGGATCATCATCGCGACGATGCAGACGATGCCGCCCACCAGCAGCAGGTCGCTGTAGCGCGCGAACGCGCCTTCGCGCGTGACCGCTGCGCTGCGGAAATACGCCGACATGCTCATGACTGGGGGTCTCCGCGGGCGATCAGTTGGCCGCTTTCGCTGACGGCGAAAGCCGAGGTCAGGCGTCGATACACGGCGAGCACGTCGCGCACGTAGGCCTGGGTTTCAGGGTAGGGCGGCACGGCGCCGCCGTACTTGTCGACCGCGCCTTCGCCGGCGTTGTAGGCCGCGAGCACGAGCCGCAGGTCATCGCCGAAGCGACCGCGCAGCGTGCGCAGGTAGGCCGCGCTGGCGCGCAGGTTGGTGGCCGCATCGAACAGGCCCTGCTCGGGGTTGCTGACGCCGAAACGCTTGCCGGTGGCCGGCATCACCTGCATCAAGCCGCGCGCGCCCGCCTTCGACAGCGCGCGCGCGTTGTGGCGCGACTCGACGTGCGCGATCGCGTGCAGCAAGAGCGGGTCGATCTGGTTCTCGCGCGCTGCTTCCATCATCGCCGGTGCCAGCGACATCACGCGCAGCTCGTCGCGCGTCGGCGCCGTGGCCGGCGCGTCCGGCGCCGCGTCGGGCCTCGGCGCGTGACTGGCGCTCGTCGGCGGCGACATCGTCACCGTGACCGGCGGCCGGTCGTAGAGATCGAGTTGCGCCGCACGCTGCACCGTCAACGGCGCCGCCAGCGACGCGCACTGCGCGTGGATCATGCTGAAGCGCTCGAGCCGATCGGTGGATCTCTCGCCCGGCTTGCCGCTGCAGGTCTGCGCCTGCAACGACGCCGACAGCGCAAGGCCCAGCGCGGCGATCGACAAGGGGGTGCGCCAGGCGCGCAGGTGGGGTGCCGAACCGGCCATGCGCCGACTCCTAGTTGGGAGAGTTCCCGATGGGTTGCGCCGTCGGTCGCCGCGGTTCAAGCGGCTTGCCGCAGGCTGCCCGCGCAGGCCCGGTTCAGCGCGAGCGCAGTTCGATCGAGTCGAGCGCCAGCGCGCCGCCCGAGGCCTTGACGAAGGCCTGGCGTACCTGGTCGAGCGTGGCCGGCGCGGGCAGCGGCTGGAAGTCGCCGCCGTTGACGCCGGGCGGCAACTCGGCCAGCACGTCGCGCTCAGTGGCGAAGCAGGTCACGGTTTCGGCCACGCCGCGCGGGTTCATGATCAGTTCGAACCGCATCGAACCGGGCAGTTGCAGGCCCGCCGTCGGCGCGACGCGTGAGTCGCGCCGAAAGCGGTTAGGAAAGAACCGCGTCACCTGGCGTTTTTCGTCCTGCAGGTAGCAGTACACGTGCGCGTCGCGGCTCGGCCGGATCGATAGCTGCACCGCCTCGCCGCGCGCGAGCCGGCGGCCCTCGGCCGACGAGGTGAGCTGCAGCGTCAGCGGCGCCGCGGGCGCGGCCGCAGCCGACGCCAGCGCGGGTGCGGCCGTGCGGACCCTGGCCTGCAGAGCGGCCAGGTCGGCGCCGAGGTAGGCTCTGAACAGCTCCAGCGAAAGCTTGGGCTCGCGCGACAGGCCGAGGGCGCCGCGCGTGCGCACCACGGCGTCTTTGAAGGCAGGGCTCACCGTGCCGTCAATCGGGCCATCGTAGGCCTGGCGGATGCGCAGTTGCTGCTGGAAGTAGCCGACGAGTTCGGCTGGCCGAGCGGCCATCGCGTCGTACCAATCCTGGATCTCGGCGGTCACCGCGGGGTTCTCGGCGGCGATGCCCAGGCAGCTCCAGTACGGCACCTTGACGAAGCGGCCGAACAGCTCGATCGCCGCCAGCTCCGACAGCGCGCGCTGCGCCTGCGCCACGCTGGCAGCGGGCACGGCGAAGGGCTGGCGCAACAGCGCGAACTCGGCACGACCGTTGCGCAGCAACGCGGCGCCGTGCGTCGCGCTGCCGGGCACGACGCTCATGTCCTGCGTCAGCAGCAGTGCGAGGTCGATCCCGACCGTGCCGCCGCCATCGACCCCGCGCAGCGCGCCGCGCAGCGTGTACTGCGGCGCCACCGCGTAGGTCGCACGCAGCGGCGCCTGCGCCGCCGCGCCCGCCTGCGCATCGGCAGCCACCAGGCGGATGGCACGGCTGCGCTGCGTCATGTCGGAGATCGCGGCGATCAGCATGCCGCCGGCGTCGTGCCGGGCGTTGCGTTGCGACGGCTCGGCCGACTCGATGCTCACCGAAACGTCGCGCACGCCGTGGTCGAGCAGCAACCCGTCCATGCAGCGCAGCGCGGGTCCGAACGAGCTGGTTGGCGGCGCCGTGGCCTGCGGCCCGGCGGGGCCGGTGGCGGCACAGGCGGCGAGCAGGCAGGCGCCCAACGGGGCGGCGAATCGGGCGAAGCGGCCCGCGAAGCTGAGCATCGAAGTCCTTCCGGCCGTGAGGCGCGGGCCAGCCGGCCGGCGCCTGCTGGCGTGGTTGTACACCTGAGGTCCTCGGTTGCCCATGCGCGCCGATCGGTTCAATCGATTCCGATCGGCGGGGCGATCACATGCCCACGTAATTCGGCCCGCCGCCGCCCTCCGGCGCGACCCAGACGATGTTCTGCCGCGGATCCTTGATGTCGCAGGTCTTGCAGTGCACGCAGTTCTGCGCGTTGATCTGCAGCCGCATGTCGGCACCGCCCGGAGAACTTTCGTCGGCCACGAACTCGTAGACCCCGGCCGGGCAGTAGCGCGCCTCGGGCCCGGCGTAGACCTTCCAGTTCACTTCGACGGGAACAGACGCGTCCTTCAGTGTCAGGTGCGCGGGCTGATCCTCGGCGTGGTTGGTGTTGCTGACGAACACCGAACTGAGGCGGTCGAAGCTCAGTTTGCCGTCGGGCTTCGGGTAGTCGATCCTGGTGCACTGCGCCGCCGGCAGCAGGTACTCGTGGTCGGGCTTGGTGCGGTGCAGAGTCCACGGCGGGCTCTGGATGCCGAGCTTGGGGCAGAGCCAGTGCTCGATGCCGGTCATCAGGTTGCCGATCAGCTTGCCCTTCTTGAACCACAGCTTGAAGTTGCGCGTGCGCTGCAGCTCTTCGTGCAGCCAGCTTTGCTCGAAGGCGGCCGGGTAGGCGGCGAGTTCGTCGTGCGAGCGGCCGGCGGCCAGCGCCTCGTCGATCGCGCCAGCGCACAGCATGCCGCTCTTGATCGCCGCGTGGCTGCCCTTGATGCGCGCGGCGTTCATGTAGCCGGCGTCGCAGCCGACCAGCGCGCCGCCCGGGAACACGGTCTTGGGCAGCGCCTGCGGCGAGCCGTTGTTGATCGCGCGCGCGCCGTAGCCCAGGCGCTTGCCGCCCTCGATGTGCGCGCGGATCGCCGGGTGCGTCTTCCAGCGCTGCATCTCCTCGAACGGGTTGAGGTACGGGTTGGCGTAGTCCAGACCGACCACGAAGCCGAGCGACACCTTGCGCTCGGCCAGGTGGTAGACGAAGCCGCCGCCGAAGGCATCGGTCATCGGCCAGCCCGCGGTGTGCACGACCCGTCCGGGCCTGGCCTTGTCGGCGGGCACCTCCCACAACTCCTTGATGCCGATCGCGTAGCTCTGCGGGTCGCGCCCCTCGGCGAGCCTGAACTTCGCCAGCAGTTGCTTGCCGAGGTGGCCGCGCGCGCCTTCGGCGAACACGGTGTACTTGCCGTGCAGTTCCATGCCGAGCTGGAAGCCGTCGTGCGGCTCGCCGTTCTTGCCGATGCCGACGTTGCCGGTGGCCACGCCCTTGACGCGGCCTTGCTCGTCGTAGAGCACCTCGGCCGCCGCGAAGCCTGCGAACACCTCGACGCCGAGGCCTTCGGCCTGCTGGGCCAGCCACTTGACCACGTCTTCGAGCGAGACCACGTAGCAGCCGTGGTTGTGCAGATTGCGCGGCACCAGCCAGTCGGGCGTTCGGTGCGCACCTCCGGCCGACAGGAACAGCACGTCGTCGCCGGTGACCGGCTGGGCCAGCGGCGCACCGAGCGCCTGCCAGTCGGGGAACAACTCGTCGATCGCACGCGGGTCCATCACCGCGCCGGAGAGGATGTGCGAGCCGGCCTCCGAGCCCTTCTCGAGCACCACCACCGACACCTCCCGCTTCGCCTTGGCCGCAAGCTGTTTGAGATGGATCGCCGTGGCCAGGCCCGCGGGGCCGGCACCGACGATCACGACGTCGTACTCCATGGCCTCGCGCGGGCCGTACTGAGCAAGGATTTCCTGCGGCGTCATCGAGCGCTTTCTCCGCTGCGCGCTGTCGCGCGGCGCGCGTCGATTCTAGGTCGGGCACGAGCGCGCTCGCGCGTGCTATCGTCGGCGCCCGCAGTGAAGGGAGCGCGCGAGTGAGCTACACCATCGATTTGTCGGGCCGCGTCGCGCTGGTGACCGGCGCCTCCAGCGGCCTGGGTGCTCAGTTCGCGCGCACGCTCGGCCAGGCCGGCGCTGCGGTGGTGCTCGCGGCGCGCCGCGTCGAGCGGCTCAAGACCCTGCGTGCCGAGATCGAGGCCGCAGGCGGCGACGCGCACGTGGTGGCGATGGACGTCACCGACCCGCGCAGCATCAAGGCCGCCGTGGCGCACGCCGAGACCGAGATGGGCGCGATCGACATCCTGATCAACAACGCCGGCGTCGCCACCACGCAGCACCTGACCGAGGTGACGCCCGAGGACTACGATTTCGTGATGAACACCAACGCGCGCGGCGCGTTCTTCGTCGCGCAGGAGGTGGCCAAGCGCATGATCGCGCGCGCCAAGGGCACGGCGCCGGGCACCTACACCGGCGGGCGCATCGTCAACATCGCGTCGGTGGCGGGGCTGCGCGTCGGCGGCCGCATCGGCGTCTACTGCATCAGCAAGGCCGCGGTGGTGCACATGACGCGCTCGATGGCGCTCGAGTGGGGCCGCTACGGCATCAACGTCAATGCGCTGTGCCCGGGC
Organism: Burkholderiaceae bacterium; assembly: GCA_022072045.1. Taxonomy (GTDB): domain Bacteria; phylum Pseudomonadota; class Gammaproteobacteria; order Burkholderiales; family Burkholderiaceae_C; genus JAEUPI01. Next base: position 5,865 of record JAJVIL010000079.1, read on the forward strand.
TACATCGACACCGAGATCAACCACCACCAGTGGCAGAGCGAGGGCGGGCAGAAGCTGATCGCCTCGCTGCCGCGCAAGCGCGTGGGCGAAGCCAGGGATCTCGATTCGGCGCTGGTGATGCTGTGCGCCAACGAGAGCCACTTCGTCAACGGCGCGGTGCTCACCGCCGACGACGGCTCCGCTTTGGCATGAGGTGCGCTTGCGGCAGTTGACGGCGATCGAGGCACGCATCCTCGGCGTGCTGGTGGAGAAGCAGGCCACGGTGCCCGACACCTACCCGTTGTCGCTCAACGCGTTGGTGGCCGGCTGCAACCAGAAGACCGCGCGCGACCCGGTGATGGGAATCGGCGACGCCGACGCGCTGCAGGCGCTCGATGCATTGCGTGCTTCCAGCCTGGTGGTCGAATCGAGTGGCTCGCGGGTGGCGCGCTACGAGCACAACCTGCCTCGCGCCTGGGCGCTGCCCGGCGCGGCGGTGGCGCTGCTGGCCGGTCTGATGCCGCGCGGCCCGCAGACGGCGGCGGAGTTGCGCGCCAATTGCGAACGCCTGCACCGCTTTGCCGACACCTCCTCGGTGGAGGGGTTCCTCGACGAACTGCAGGCCAAGACGCCGCCGGTCGTGCGCAAGCTGCGGCGCGCCGCTGGCGAGCGCGAAGCGCGCTGGGTGCACCTGCTGTGCGGCGAGCCGGCGGTGGCGCCGGCAGCGCTGCCCGACGACAGCCTGGTCGCTGCCGCCGCCGAGCTGGCGGCGATCCGTGCCCAGCAGGCGCGGCTGCTCGCGCAGGTGGAGGAGTTGCGCGCCGCGGTGGCGCGGCTGGCCGAGCAGGGGCGGCACAAAGGAGACGCGGGGTGAGGTTCGAGACGCCCAAGCACAAGAAGCTCGTGTTCGAGTCGGTGATCCCGATCCGCTGGGGCGACATGGACGCGATGGGTCACGTCAACAATGCGGTCTACTTCCGCTACATGGAGACCACGCGCATCGATTGGTGCCTCAGCCTCGGCTGCATGCCCGAGCAGGCCGCGCAGGGGCCGGTGGTCGTCAACGCCTATTGCAGCTTCATCAGGCAGTTGCGCTACCCCGGCGACGTGCGCGTCAAGCACTACGTGACCACGGTGGGCAACACCAGCCTCGACACCTTCGTGACGATGGAGCGCAGCGACGACCCCGGCACCATCTGGGGCGAAGGCGGTGCGCGCATGGTGTGGATCGAGTTCGCGAGCAACCGGTCGGTGCCGCTGCCGCAGTGGCTGCGCGAGAAGGTCATTGATCGCGTATGAACGACGAACCCGGTGGAGGCCAGGCGTCCGCACCCCGGCCTGCGGGCTTGCAAGCGCGGAATTGCCCTCGACGAACTCGGTGGAGGCCGTGCGTCCGCACCCCGGCCTGCGGGCTTGCAAGCCCGCAGGCGTTCGCCAGCCGTGAGACCGTCCGCAGGGACGGTCTCACGCGCGGGCTCACCCCGCGAGCAGCTTGTTCACCAGCTCGGGCGTGGTCGCGGCGCCCACCTTGCGCATCAGCCGCGCGCGGTAGACGTCGACCGTGCGCGGGCTGATCGCGAGCTTCTTGCCGATCAGCTTGCTGGTCAGGCCCTCGATCAGCAGCGCGGCGATCTCGCGCTCGCGCGCGGTCAGATCGAGCTTGAGCTTGCGGCGCGACGACAGATCCTCGAACGCCCAGATGCCGGCCTCGTGCGCGGCGTGCGGGTTGAGCGCACGCCCCGTCACGTGACACCAGAACAACTCGCCTGCGCGCGCGCCGGCGAGCCGCTTCATCACGCGGTCGTCGGCGTACCAGCCTTGCGCGTCGAGGCTGGCGACGATGCGTTCGCCGGTGCGCTCGAACTCCTCGTGCGTCGGGTACAGCACCTCGAACGAGCGCCCCACCAGCAGCGCGCGCGATGCGCCGAACATGTCGAGCAGCCGCTCGTTGCAGTCGACGATCTGGCGCTCGCGCGACAGCACCATCCCGATCGGCGCCAGCTCGAAGGCGGTGCGGTAGTCGAGATCGACCGCGGCGGTCCTCATGGTGAAGTCACAACAGCGCGTAGGTGGTGGTGGCGTGCGCCGCGAGCGCGCCCCTCGGGTCGGCCACTTCGATCTCGCCGAACACCAGGTTCCTGCCCTTGCGCAGCACGCGGGCGGTGACGCGCGCGCTACCCGCGTCGCCCGCGATCGGCCGCAGGAACGAGGTCTGCAACTGCACGGTGGTCATCGGCTTGTAGCCGTCGGTCAGAGTGCAGATCGCCAGCGCCATCGCGGTGTCGGCCGCCGCCATCATGGTCTGGCCGCACAGCATGCCGCCGCCGTGCAGGTGCGGTGGCGTCACCGGCAACGAGAGCTCCACCTCGCCGGGCAGCGCGTGCGTGAGTTGCAGGCCGATCGCGCGCACCCAGGCGGCGAAGGTGTCGCTGTCGAGCAGAGCGCGCAGCGCGGGAAGGTCGAGGTCGACGTCGTCGAAACCGGTGATGTTCATTACGCGATTCTACGTACCACCTACTTAATGCCTTAGGTAGTACGCTCATTGCCTCGGACAAGCAGGAGACGGCGATGAACAAGATCTATCCGAGCGCGGCGGCGGCGCTTGACGGCGTCGCGCGCGACGGCATCCTGATCGCGGTGGGTGGCTTCGGCCTGTGCGGCTTGCCCGAAGCGCTGATCGATGCACTGCGGGAAACCGGGGTCAAGCAGCTCACCGCCATCTCCAACAACGCCGGCGTCGACGGCTTCGGCCTGGGCAGGCTGCTGGCCACGCGGCAGATCAAGAAGATGATCTCGAGCTACGTCGGCGAGAACAAGGAGTTCGAGCGCCAGTACCTGGCCCACGAGCTCGAACTCGAGTTCACGCCGCAGGGCACGCTGGCCGAAAAGCTGCGCGCGGGCGGGGCCGGCATTCCGGCGTTCTTCACCCGCACCGGCGTCGGCACCATCGTCGCCGAGGGCAAGGAGACGCGCGACTTCGACGGGCATACCTACGTGATGGAGCGCTCGCTGGTGCCCGACTTGTCGCTGGTCAAGGCCTACGTGGCCGACAAGAGCGGCAACCTGGTGTTCCGCAAGACCGCGCGCAACTTCAACCCCAACGTCGCGATGGCCGGCAAGGTGACGATCGTCGAGGTCGAGAAGATCGTCGAGACCGGGGCGCTCGACCCCGACCAGGTTCACCTGCCGGGCATCTTCGTGCACCGCATCGTGCTCAACGCCAAGCCCGACAAGCGCATCGAGCAGCGCACCATGCGCGCCAAAGCCTGAGGAGACCGCAATGCCCTGGACTCGCGATGAAATGGCCGCACGCGCGGCCAAGGAACTGCAAGACGGCTACTACGTCAACCTCGGCATCGGCCTGCCGACGCTGGTGGCCAACCACGTGCCCAAGGGCATGGAGGTGTGGCTGCAAAGCGAGAACGGCCTGCTGGGCATCGGCCCGTTTCCGACCGAGGACGAGATCGACGCCGACCTCATCAACGCCGGCAAGCAGACCGTGACCACGCTGCCGGGCTCGAGCTTCTTCAGCAGCGCCGACAGCTTCGCCATGATCCGCGGCGGCAAGATCAACCTGGCGATCCTCGGCGCGATGCAGGTCAGCGAGAAGGGCGACCTCGCGAACTGGATGATCCCGGGGAAGATGGTCAAGGGCATGGGCGGCGCGATGGATCTGGTGGGCGGCGTCAAGCAGGTCGTGGTGCTGATGGAGCACGTGGCGACCAAGAAGGACGGCTCGACCGACCTCAAGATCCTGCCCAAGTGCACGCTGCCGCTGACCGGCGTCGGCGTGGTCAACCGCATCATCACCGACCTGGCGGTGCTCGACGTGACGCCTCAGGGGTTGAAGGTGGTGGAGATGGCCCCCGGCGTCACGCGCGAAGAGCTGAAGGCCAAGACCGGGGCGCCGCTGCAGTGAGCGGGTTCGGCGCGCGCCGCGTTGTCGTCGGCGCGGCAAGCGGGGCCGGCTCTGCCGGCAAGATGGTCGAGCCCTCTTGCCACGTGACCGAGGACTTCGGTGTCGTGCGCCAGCGTACCGTGACCTTCGACCGCGTGGCCGGCGCCCGGCGTCCCGACAAGCGGTGAAGCGCGGCGCCGCCTGGGCGGCGGTCGCGCTGTGCACTGCGCTGGGCGCGTGTGCGCCGGCGCCACCGGCGAGCACCGACAACGGCTCGCTGCAACCCGAGGCGCCGTCGGGGTTCGCTGCCCGGCGCTTGTGGCACGGGCAGCGCTTCGCGGTGGGCGCGGCCAACCCGTTGGCAGCCGACGCCGGCTCCCGGGTCCTGCAGGCCGGCGGTTCGGCGATCGACGCCGCGGTGGCGGTGCAGATGGTGCTGACGCTGGTCGAGCCGCAATCGAGCGGCATCGGCGGCGGCACCTTCATCCTGCACTGGGACGGCCAGCGAGTCGATGCCTTCGACGGCCGCGAAACGGCGCCGGCGCAAGCCGACGAGCGGTTGTTCGTGCAGGCCGACGGCCAGCCGCTGCCGTTCATGCAGGCGGTGGTCGGCGGGCGCTCGGTGGGCGTGCCGGGTACCTTGCGCGCGTTGGAGCTGGCGCACGCGCGCCACGGCAAGCTGCCGTGGGCGCGCCTGTTCGAGCCGGCGATCGCGCTGGCGCAGCAGGGCTTCGTGGTCAGCCCGCGCCTGCACCGGTTGCTGGAAGTCGACCCTGCGCTGCGGCTGCAGCGCAACGCCGCGGCGTTCTACTACGACGCTGACGGCAAAGCCTGGCCCGTGGGGCACCGGCTGAAGAACCCCGCGCTCGCTGCCGTGCTGCGCCAGATCGCGCAGCACGGCAGCGAGGCGTTCTATCGCGGACCGATCGCTCGCGACCTGGTGCACCGCGTGCGGACCGCGGCCAACCCCGGACGCCTCGACGAGGCCGATCTGGCGTCGTATCGCGCGCTGCGCCGCGACGCGTTGTGCACCGACTGGCGGCGCTACCGGGTGTGCGGCTTTCCGCCGCCGTCGTCCGGGCACCTGACGATGATGCAGATCCTGCTGATGCTGCAGCACGTGCCGGCGGTGGCCTCACCGCTGCGCGACGGCGTGCCGTCGGCGCCGTGGCTGCACGTGTACACCGAGGCCGCGCGGTTGGCGTTTGCCGACCGCGACCAGTACATCGCCGACCCCGCGTTCGTGGGCGCGCCGGCAGGCCGCTGGGGCAGCCTGCTCGACGACGCGTATCTGCGCGGCCGCGCCGCACTGATCGGACCCACGAGCATGCCCAGCGCAAACGCCGGCCGCCCGGGTGCGGGCGAGGCGCTGGCGCCGCAGCCGTCACAGCCCGAGCACGGCACCAGCCAGATTTCGATCGTCGACGCGCAGGGCCAGGCGGTCGCGATGACCACGACCATTGAGTCGGCGTTCGGTTCGCGCCTGCTCGCCGACGGCGGCACCGGCCTGCCCGGCGGCTATCTGCTGAACAACGAGCTGACCGATTTCTCGTTCGCACCCACCGGTGCCGATGGCCTGCCGATCGCCAACCGCGTGCAGCCCGGCAAGCGGCCGCGCTCGAGCATGACGCCGACGCTGGTGTTCGACACTGGCGGCGGCCGCCTGCTCGCGAGCGCGGGGTCGCCTGGCGGGGCGCTGATCATCCACTACACCGCCAAGGCGCTGATCGCCAGCCTCGAGTGGGGGCTCGACGCGCAGCAGGCAGTGGCGCTGCCCAACTTCGGCAGCGTCGGCGGGCCCGTGTTGCTCGAACGTGATCGCTTCCCCGCGGCGACGGCCGACCTGCTGCGTGCGCTCGGCCACCGGGTGCAGGAGCGCGAAATGACCAGTGGGCTGGAGGTGCTGTTGCGCACGCGCGCGGGCTGGTCGGGCGGCAGCGACCCGCGGCGCGAAGGCGTCGTGCGCGGCCAGTGACAGGCGGGCATGGCCCTGGGCCGCGGGATTGCGAGCGTTGCCGCCCCGGCAGACGATGGCGAGGCCTTCGCCGCCACCTTCGATGTCGCAGCCCGCGCCTCCCGCCCCCAGCCAGCCCGACAGCCACGCCGCGCTGACGCGCGAGCAGAAGATCCAGCTGCTGCACGAAGAGCTGGTCAAGCTGAATGCGCAGCTCGAATACCTGCGGCTGATGCTGCGTCTGCGCAAGGCCGACGAGAGCTGAGCAGCGCGGCCGCCGCTACTTTCCGAACACCGTCTTCAGCAGTTCGGTGGTGCGCGCGACCGGGTCGGTGCGGATCTTCTTCTCTTCCTCGCCGACCATGTGGAACAGCCCGTCGAGGCCCTTGTTGGTGACGTAATCGTCGACGTCCAACGACTGCTTCTTGACCAGCGGCACGCTGTCGTAGCGCCCGATCAGGCTCTTGTAGGCGCGTGTCGAGCCGACTTCGTTGACCTTTTCCGACACCACCGGCTTGAACGCCGTGTACAGCCCGCCGCGCGTCTTGCTGCGAAAGAAGTCGGTGGCGGCGGTGTTGCCCCCGGCCAGGATGCCGCGCACGTCGTCCAGCGTCATGCCGCGGATCGCATCGCCGAAGAAGCGCGTCGCCAACGGAGCCGCGGCCTCGGCGGCGCGGTTCATGCTGAGCACGAATTCGTCGACCAGTTTCTCGTAGCCCACGAGCCTGGCCACCTCTGCCACCTTCTGGATGCTCGGCGGCATCAGGATCTTCACCGCCGCGTTGCCGAAGTAGCCATCGGGCTTGGAGAGGCTCGCCACCGCCCGCTCGGTGCCCAGCGCCAGCGCCTCCTTGATGCCCGCCGCGCTGGTCTTGTCGTCCGGCGTCGAGGGTGACTTCCCGAGCTTCTTCATCAGGTCGTCGAGCTTCGGCAACTGCGCCCAGGCGCTGCCTGCGACAAAGCCTCCGAACACAATGGCGATCCTGCGGTCCATGACGAATCCTGCGCATCTATGGGTCGCCATTATCGGGCGGCCCTGGTTCTCCCTTGCGTGGTCGCGCCGGTGGCGCGCAGGGCCTGCAGCGCCCGGGCACACTCGCCCACCAGCGCCGGCCCCTTGTAGATGAGCCCGGTGTAGAGCTGCACCAGGTCGGCGCCGGCGTCGAGCTTCGCACACGCGTCGGCGCCCGAGAGCACGCCGCCGACGCCGATGATCGCCAGCCCGGGCCCGAGCGCGGTGCGCAGCCAGCCGATCACGCGGTTGCTCGACTCGGCCACCGGTGCGCCCGACAAGCCGCCCGCCTCGTCGGCATGCGGCAGCCCGCGTACCGCGTCGCGCGCCACCGTGGTGTTGGTGGCGATCACGCCGTCGATGCCATGGCGTTGCACCGCGGCGGCGATCAGCCGCACCTGTGCCTGGTCGAGGTCGGGCGCGATCTTCAGCAGCACCGGCACGCGGCGGCCCTGCGCGCGCGCGAGCTTGGCGCGCCGTGCCACCAGCGCCTCGAGCAGTGTGTCGAGCGCGGCATCGCCTTGCAGGCTGCGCAGGTTGCTCGTGTTCGGGCTCGAGACGTTGACGGTCACGTAGTCGGCGTGGGGGTACACCGCGTCGAGCCCGAGCAGGTAGTCGCCGGCCGCGCGCTCGATCGGCGTGGCGGCGTTCTTGCCGATGTTCAGGCCGAGCACGCCGCCGCGCTGGCGGAACGTGCGCGCGCGCTGCACGTGCGCGACGAACGCCGCCAGCCCGTCGTTGTTGAAGCCCATCCGGTTGATCAACGCGTGCGCGCGCGGCAGCCGGAACAGCCGCGGCTTCGGGTTGCCCGGCTGCGCCTTGGGCGTCACCGTGCCGACCTCGACGAAGCCGAAGCCCATCGCGCCGAGCCCGTCGATGCAGCGACCGTTCTTGTCGAGCCCGGCGGCCAGGCCGATGCGGTTGGGGAAAGTCAGCCCGAGCAGTTGCACCGGGTCGTCGACCCGCGGCTGCGACCACAGCCGCTGCAGCGGTGTGCCCTGCAGCAGCCCGATGGCGTCGAGCGTCAGCTCGTGTGCCTGCTCGGCATCGAGGCCGAACAGGAACGGGCGGGTCAGGGCGTACGGAACGAGCGGCATCGAACGGGCGACATAATCGGCGCCCAAGTCTCGCACGCCCCGTCGATGAACCAGGACGAACTCAAGGCCCTCGTCGGCCGCGCCGCGCTCGCGCACGTGGTGCCGGGCAGCGCGGTCGGCGTGGGCACCGGTTCGACGGTGAACCACTTCATCGACGCGCTGGCGTCGATCAAGGCGCGCGTCGCCGGCGCGGTGTCGAGCTCCGAGCGCAGCAGCGAGCGGCTGCGCAGCCATGGCATCCGCGTGCTCGACGCGGCCGAGGTCGAGCGCATCCCGGTGTACGTCGACGGCGCCGACGAGATCGACCCGCGCGGCCACATGATCAAGGGCGGCGGCGCGGCGCTGACGCGCGAGAAGATCGTCGCCGACCTGGCCGAAGCCTTCGTCTGCATCGCCGACGAATCCAAGCGCGTCGACGTGCTCGGGCGCTTTCCGCTGCCTGTCGAGGTGATCCCGATGGCGGCGGCGCAGGTGGCGCGGCGCTTCGCCGCAGCCTACGGCGGCCAGGCGCGCATGCGCGACGGCGTGCGCACCGACAACGGCCAGTGCATCCTCGATGTGCACGGCCTGCGCATCGTCGATCCGCTGGCGATGGAGACCGAGGTCAACCAGTGGCCCGGCGTCGTCACGGTCGGCCTGTTCGCGCGCCACAAGGCGAGCCTGTGCCTGCTCGGCACGGCGCAGGGCGTGGTGACGCTGCGCTACTGAG
>JAJVIL010000014.1:0-11239 GCA_022072045.1 Burkholderiaceae bacterium
GCGACGCTTCGCGCGCGAACTCGGCGTGCCGCTCGACGAGGTGAGCGGCAGCGGGCCGAAGGGCCGCATCACGCACGACGACGTGCAGGGGTTCGTCAAGGGGGTGATGGCCGGTGCCGTGCAGACCGGCGCGCAGAAGGCCGCTGCGCCGGCCGCCCCGGCGGGCGGCGGCTTGCCGGGTCTGCTGCCGTGGCCGCAGGTGGATTTCGCCAAGTTCGGCGAGGTCGAGCGCAAGGAGCTGTCGCGGATCAAGAAGATCTCGGGGGCCAACCTGCACCGCAACTGGGTGATGATCCCGCACGTCACCAACAACGACGAGGCCGACATCAGCGATCTCGAAGCGTTGCGGGTGCAGCTCAACCGTGAAAACGAGAAGAGCGGCATCAAGCTGACGATGCTCGGCTTCGTCGTCAAGGCCGTCGTGGCCGCGCTGAAGAAGTACCCCGAGTTCAACGCCAGCCTCGACGGCGACGCGCTCGTCTACAAGCGCTACTTCCACATCGGCTTCGCCGCCGACACGCCCAACGGCCTCGTCGTGCCGGTGCTGAAGGACGCCGACCAGAAAGGCGTGCTGCAGATCGCGCAGGAGATGGCCGAGCTGTCGAAGAAGGCGCGCGATGGCAAGCTCGGCCCGGCCGACATGAGCGGCGGCTGCATCTCGATCAGCTCGCTCGGCGGCATCGGCGGCACGCACTTCACGCCGATCATCAACGCGCCGGAGGTGGCGATCCTCGGGCTGTCGAAGAGCTACTGGAAACCGGTGTGGGACGGCAAGGCCTTCTCGCCCCGGCTGATGCTGCCACTGTCGCTGTCGTACGACCACCGCGTGATCGACGGCGCGGCGGCCGCGCGCTTCAATGCCTACCTGGGCAGCATCCTGGCGGACTTCCGGCGGGTGTTGTTGTGACGCTGCAGGCGACGTTGCGGGCCGCAGCGTGACGACGATCTGCGTCGTGCGCAAGTTCGGCCGGGTGGCGGTGGCTGCCGATGCGCTGGTGACCTTCGGCGACACGCGGCTGGCGCACGGCTACGAGGCCAACGAGAAGGTGTTTCGCGTCGGCGATTCCTGGGTCGGCATGGCCGGCACCACCGCGCACTTCCCGGTGTTGCGCCGCGCACTGGGCACGTTGCCGCGGGCCGAACTGAAACTGGGGTCGCGCGACGAGGTGTTCGAGACCTTCCTCAAGCTGCATCCCAAGCTCAAAGAGCAGTTCTTCCTCAACACCAAGGAGGAGGAATCCGACCCCTACGAGAGCAGCCAGTTCACGGTGCTGATCGCCAATGCGCACGGCATCTTCGGCGTCTACTCGTACCGTGAGGTGTTCGAGTTCGACCGCTTCTGGGCCATCGGCTCGGGGCGCAGCTTCGCGCTGGGCGCGATGTACGCTCATTTCGACCGCGCCCGCACGGCGCGCGAAGTGGCCGAACTCGGCGTGCGTGCCGGCTGCGAATTCGACAAGAACTCCGACGGGCCGGTGCGCGCCCGCACGATCAACCTGAAGACATGACGCGGGAGCTGCCATGGCGCTGATCGAAGTGAAGGTGCCCGACATCGGCGACTTCAAGGACGTTGCGGTGATCGAACTGCTGGTCAAGCCGGGCGACCGCGTCGCGGTCGAACAGAGCTTGATCACGATCGAGAGCGACAAGGCGTCGATGGAGATTCCGTCCAGCGCCGCCGGCGTCGTCAAGGAGCTGAAGGTCAGACTCGGCGACAAGGTCAACCAGGGTTCGCTGGTGCTGACGCTCGACGGGGATGCCGCGGCAGCGCCCGCCACCCTTGCTGCCGCTGCGGTCGCAGCCCTGGCAGCACCAGCCGCCGCGGCGCCGGTGGCATCGGCTCCGATGGCAGCCAGCTACGGCGGTGGCGTCGACCTCGAGTGCGACATGCTGGTGCTGGGGGCTGGCCCGGGCGGCTACTCGGCCGCCTTCCGTGCGGCCGACCTCGGGATGAACACGGTGCTGGTCGAGCGCTACGCCACGCTCGGCGGGGTCTGCCTCAACGTCGGCTGCATTCCGAGCAAGGCGCTGCTGCACGTGGCCGCGGTGATGGACGAGGTGCGGCACTTCGCCGACATCGGTGTCGCCTACGGGGCGCCCGCGGTCGACCACGCCAAGCTGCTCGCCCACAAGAACAAGGTGGTCGGCAAGCTGACCGGCGGCCTCGGCGCGATGGCCAAGATGCGCAAGGTGGCCGTGGTGCGCGGCTACGGCACGTTCGCCGACCCGCACCACCTGGTGGTCGAGGAAACGACGGGCGGCGCGCAGGAAAAGACCGGCAAGCAGCAGACGATCCGCTTCAAGCAGTGCATCATCGCCGCGGGCTCGCAGGCGGTGCGGCTGCCGTTCCTGCCCGACGACCCTCGCGTCGTCGACTCCACCGGCGCGCTCGAGTTGCGCGGCACGCCCAGGTCGATGCTGATCGTCGGCGGCGGCATCATCGGCCTCGAGATGGGCACCGTGTATTCGGCGCTCGGTGCGAGGCTCGACGTGGTCGAGATGCTCGATGGCCTGATGCTCGGCGCCGACCGCGACCTGGTGCGCGTGTGGCAGAAGATGAACGCCGCGCGCTTCGACCGCATCATGCTGAAGACCAAGACCGTCGCCGCCGAGGCCAGGGCCGACGGCATCCACGTGCGCTTCGAGGGCGACAACGCGCCCGCGGGCCCGCAGCGCTACGACCTCGTGCTGCAGGCGGTGGGGCGCAGCCCCAACGGGCGCAAGATCGGCGCCGACAAGGCCGGCGTGGCCGTCAACGAGCGGGGCTTCATCCCGGTGGACGTGCAGATGCGCACCAACGTGCCGCACATCTTCGCGATCGGCGACATCGTCGGCCAGCCGATGCTGGCGCACAAGGCAGTGCACGAGGGCCACGTCGCGGCCGAGGTGGCCGCCGGCGACGACAAGAGCCGCTTCGACGCGCGCGTGATCCCGAGCGTGGCCTACACCGACCCCGAGGTGGCGTGGGTCGGCCTCACCGAAGACGACGCCAGGGCACGCGGCATCGCGATCACCAAGGGCCTGTTCCCGTGGTCGGCATCGGGCCGCGCGATCGCCAACATGCGCGACGAGGGCTTCACCAAGCTGCTGTTCGATGCGCAGACGCACCGCATCGTCGGCGGCGGCATCGTCGGCACCCACGCCGGCGACCTGATCGGCGAGGTGGCGCTGGCCATCGAGATGGGCGCCGACGCGATCGACATCGGCAAGACCATCCATCCGCATCCGACGCTGGGCGAGTCGATCGGCATGGCCGCCGAGGTGGCGCACGGCGTGTGCACCGACGTCGCGCCACAGCGCAAGCGCTGACGGGCCGCAACGACCCGCAGGCCTTCAGCGCCCCGGCTTGGGTGCGTGGTCGAGCATCCTCTGCGCGCGCTTGTCGAGTTCGCTCAACGGCGTGGTCAGCACTTCGGCCACCGTCACCGGGCAGCGCTGCGGCGTGTCGCCGTCGGCGCTCCACGTGCCCTCGGAGCCGGCCTCGGTGGCCGACATCGGCGCCCGCAGCCCGAGCCGAGTCGTGAGCTGTTGCAGTGCGGCCTGCACGCGCGCCTGCGCGAACAGGCGGTCGTAGTCGGCGTTGGCGTAGGAACGCCTGGCGGTATAGACCTCGTTCTCCGCGTTCAGCAGATCGAGCAGGCTGCGCTGCCCGATGTCGAACTGCTGGCGATAGGCATCGCGCGCCTTCTCGATCGCCAGCACGTTGCGGTCGAGCACGCGTAGCTGCTCCTCGAGCTTGATCACGTCGTTGTAGGCGATGCCGGCGTTCTGCCGCGCGTCGCGGCACGCCTTGTCGCGCTGGTCGGCCGCCTGGTTCAGCAGGCTGGTCTGCTGGCGCACGCGGGCCTGGTCGGCGCCCCCGGCGAACAGGTTCCAGTTCAGCACCACGCCGGCGCTGACCTCGCGCTGCTGGTCGGGGACGGCGTCGAAGTTGTGCCCCGTACCGGCGCGCACGCGCGCCTCGAGGCGCGGCCAGAAAGCGCTGCGGCGCTCGCTGACCGCGGCGCGCGCCGAGCGCAGATTCTCGATCGCTGCGTTGATCGCGGCGCTGTGGCGCAGCGCCAGGCTCATTGCCTCGTCTGCATTGGCAGGCATGCCGCCGGCGAGCGAGGCCGGCCGTGGTGGCTCGCGCAGCGGCTGCTCGCCCACCACGCGCAGGTAGCGCGCCACGACATCGTGCAGGTTCGACGTTTCGGTGGTCAGATTCGATTCGGCCAGCGCCACGCGTGCCGCGGCCTGTTCGACATCGCTGCCGCGTCCGACGCCGGCGCGAAAGCGCGACTGGATCTGCTCGAAGTAGTAGCGGTGATCGACATAGCTGTCTTCGGCCAGCTTCACCAGCTTGTGGTAGCGCGCCACGTCGATGTAGGCACGTACGGCCTCGAGCGCGGTCGTCTCGCTGGCATCGAGCAGTTCGAACCAGCGGGTCTGGCGCTCGTGGTCGAGGCGGCGGATCTGCGCCGTCAGCGCCGAGCCGTCCCACAGCAGTTGCGTGATGCTGAGGGCGACGCCGTTGTGATCGAGCGAGCCGCTGACCGGGTTGCGCGACGAGATGCGGTCGTCGATGCGGCCGGCGCCGGCCTCGGCGTCGACGCGCGGCAGCCAGCCGGCACGCGCCGCACTCACCGCATCGAGCGAGGCGCGCAGCGCGTTGACGCGTGCGGTCACGTCGGGGTTGGTTTCCAGGGCCTTGCGCACGGCCAGGGCCATCGGATCGTCTGCCTGGGCCGGTGCGCCGAACGGCAGCGTGCACATCGCGGCCAGGGCAATCGAACGAAGTGTTGGCGTCATGCGGACTTTAGGGCGGCGCACGTGGCAAAGCACCGCTGCGCGCACTTGTTGCAAACCGGGCAAGTGTAGGCGCTCGCCCTGGCGGCCCTCGATGCCGCCGGCTTCGATTCCGTCGTAAGTCACGGCCCGGTAGCAACTTGTTTCACGGTCTGGCGAGGTTCGTGGCGCCGTGCCGGCAAACGCGCTCAAGTCACTGTGGCACGCGACGAAACCTCTTCAGCACGGTCTTCCGGCCGGCCGCCTGCGCCCAGTGATGCGACTCCCACCGCACTTCGCCTCGGCGACGTACCGCATCCTCGCGTGGCGCGCCTGGCTGGCGTGTGCGCTGGTTGCGCTGTCGCTGTCGCCGCTGGCGTGGGACAGCGATCGCATGGCGCAGGCCGCGCAGCGGCTCGGTCCGCAGGCAGTGCAGGGCCTGCAAGCGCTGCAGCCGCTGCTGGCGAGCCTGGCCGAGACCGACGACGCGGCGCGACTCGACGTCGTGAACCGCTTCTTCAACCGGCGCATCGTGTTCCGCGACGATCGCGAGATCTGGCATCACGCGGACTACTGGGCCAGTCCGCTCGAAACGCTGCAGCAGGGCATGGGCGACTGCGAGGACTTCGCGATCGCCAAGTATTTCGTTCTGCTGGCCACCGGCGTGCCGGCGGCGAGACTGCGCCTGGTCTACGTGCGCCTGCAGATCGGTGGCGCCGGCGGACCGGCGCAGCCGCACATGGTGCTGGCGTACTACGCCAGCCTGCACGCAGAGCCGCTGATCCTCGACAACCTGGTGACGGAGATCCGTCCGGCGTCGCGTCGGCCCGACCTGACGCCGGTGTTCAGCTTCAGCAGCGAAGGGCTGTGGCAAGGCAACGGCGCGCAGCGCATCGGCAACCCGGTCGAGCGCTTGTCTCCGTGGCGCGAGGTGCTGCGCAAGGCCCGAACGGAAGGTTTCCTGTGAACGATCTTTCTCTCGACGATGGAGGACGGCCATGTCGCTGATCCGACGGGTGAGTTTGCTGATGGCGCTGGTGGTGGTACTGGCGCTGGTCGCCGGCGTGCTGACCACGCTGATCGCCGCGCGCGACACGCTGCAGACGCAGCTCGGTGTGAAGAACCGCGACAACGCTCAGGCCCTCGCGCTCGCGCTGTCGCAGCAACGCGGCGATCCGGCGCTGATGGAGCTGGTGCTGGCCGCGCAGTTCGACACCGGCCACTACCGCAGCATCACCCTCAGCGGTGGCGACGGGCAGGCGCCGTTCCGTCGCGAGGCCGAGCCGTCGGCGACCGTGGCCCCGGCGTGGTTCACGCGCGCGCTGCCGCTGCGTGCGGAGGCCGGCGTGGCCCAGGTGTCCGACGGCTGGCGACCGATCGGCCGGCTCGAGCTGGTGAGCCAATCGGCCTACGCGAGCGATGCCCTGTGGCGTGCCGGTACGCGTGCTGCCGAGCTGTTGCTGCTGGTGGGTCTGGCAGGCGCCGTGCTCGCGGCCTGGGGTCTGCGCGCGGTCAGGCGGCCCCTCGACGCCGCAGCCCGACAGGCGCAGGCGCTGCAGGAGGGGCGCTTCGTCACCGTGCCGCTGCCCGAGGTGGCCGAGTTGCAGCCGCTGGCGCGCAGCATGAACACGATGGTCGAGCGCGTCAGCACGATGTTCGACTCGCAGGCGAGGCAGGTCGATGCGCTGAGCCAGCAGGTGCACACCGATGGCCTGACCGGGCTGCTCAATCGACGCCACTTCATGCTCGAGGCTCAACGGCGCTTCGAGTCGTCGGCGGGCGACGCGCAGGCGCTGCTGCTGCTGCGTGTGGGCGATCTCGAAGGGCTCAACCGGCGTTGCGGTCACGCTGCGGTCGACGCGCTGCTGCGCGAACTCGCGCAGGCGCTGCGCGGCCAAATCGCGCCGCACGAGCGCCCGCTGCTGGGCCGCCTCAACGGCTCGGACTTCGCCGTCGTGCTGGCGCGCGCCGACGCGAAGCCGTTGGCCACCGAGTTGGTACGCGTGCTGCGCGAGTTAGCGCAGAAGCTCGACGCGCAGGCATCGCTGGCCGCCGGCGTGGCCGATTCGGCGCAGGCGGTCGGGCTGCCGGCAGCCATTGCCGTGGCCGATCAGGCCCTGGCGCAGGCCGAGGCGCAGGGCGCGTGCGCGGTCGTGCAGCGCCAGTGCGCGCCGGGCGCGTTGCTCGGCGAGCGCGACTGGCAGCGCCAGCTCAGCGAGGCGTTGCTCGAGGGCCGATCGAGCCTGGCCGAATACCCGGTGCGCGATGCGCGCGGTGCGCTGCTCCATCTGGATTGCCCGCTGCGCGTGCAACTGCAGCGCGACGGTGTGTTCGAGCCGGCATCGAACTGGCTGGCACTGGCAACCCGAAGCCGCTTGACGACTGCGCTCGACTCGCGTGCCATCGCACTGGCGCTGCAAGCGATCGATCGCGACGGCATCGCGCGCTGCGTCAACCTTGCGACCGCGTCGCTGCAGGCCACCGAATTCGTCGCCGGCATCTCGGCGCAACTGCAGGCCGCACCGCAGGCGGCCCGCCGGCTCTGGATCGACATCCCCGAGTCGCTGGCGGCCGCGCAGCCGGCCGTGATCCAGGAAGTGTCGCGCCACTGGCGTGGCCTGGGGGCCCGCATCGGTCTGGAGCACGCCGGCGCAGCGCTGCCAGGCATGGCGCGGCTGACCGAACTCGGCCTCGACTACGTGCGAATCGATGCGCGCCATCTCGCCGGCATCGGCAACGATGCCGCGCTGCTGCGCCACGCCGAGGGGTTGCTGACCTTGCTGCGCGGCATCGGGCTGGGCGTGTATGCCGAAGGGGTGACGCAGTTGGAGGATCTGCCGGTGCTGTGGGCACTCGGCTTCGACGGCGCGACCGGGCCCGCGGTGCCGGCGCGCTGAGGACGCCGGCGATCAGGCGCCAGGGTCGGTGAGCAGCTTGCCGCGCTGCAGCAGGTCTTGAATGATCTGCTGATCGGTGCTGAACGCGCCGACGAGGTTGACCCCGGTCAGCGTGATGGTCTGGTCGGTCGCGCCTGCCGAGAAGCCCGACGAGAAAGCGCCCGAGGTACTGATCGAGATCGTGGTATTGCCACCCGACGTCGTGAAGTGCAGGTAATCCGACAGGTTGCCGCTGCTCTCGCCGGCCAGCAGGTCGCGCAGGTCGAGCATGTCGCCGCCGGCGGCGTTGTTGAAGTCGGTTACCGTATCGGCCGCCGGCGAGCCAGGGGTTCCCTGGTCGCCGAGATGCCAGCGGAACACGTCGGAGCCCGCGCCGCCGGTCAGCGTGTCGTTGCCCTGGCCGCCGATCAGCAGATCGTTGCCCGAGCCGCCGTTGAGGGTGTCGGTTCCGGCGCCCCCGTGCAGGTAGTCGTTGCCGTTGCCGCCGGCCAGTGTGTCGTTGCCGACACCGCCGAAGATCATGTCGTTGCCGCCGCCGCCGGTCAGGTTGTCGTTGCCCGCCAGGCCTTCCATGTGCGTGCCGGCGCTGCCCGCGGTCTGCGAGTTGTTGGCCTGCGTGCCGATCCAGGTGGCGGTGGTTTCGTTGACCGTCACCGCCATCGTGGTGCTGGTGCTCGCGGTGTCGCCATTGGACGATTCGGTCGACGTGGCGGTGATCGTCAGGTTCATCGTGCCGGCGTAGCCGTCGGCGGGCAGCAGCAGCAGGCCCGACAACTCGGCCTTGGTGAACGACCAGGTGCCGCCGCCAAGGTCGGTGCCGGCGCTGAACGCGGCGCCCGACGCCAGCCCCGAGATCGTGACCGTCAACGCTTCCGAGCCGTCGTTGTCGGCGAGGTTGGCGAGCATCGGCAGGTCGACTGGCGCCCCGTAGACGACCGAACCGTCACGAAACTCGATGTCGGTGATCGCGACGCTCGAGTCCTTCTGGTTGTCGTTGCCGTTGACCACCATCCAGCTGATGTCGTACTCGCCGGCGGTCGGCGCGGTGAAGGTGTAGGTGCCGCTGTCGTCGACGTTGGGCCCCAGCATTTCGGAGGCGGTGATCAATTGGCTGGTCTTGCTGCCGTCGGGCGCGGTGATCGTGACGATCACCATGTCGTTGTAGCCCTGGTTGATCTCGCTCAGCAGGTTCTCGCCGTTGTTGAACGACCACGCGAACGCCACCGTCATGCCGCTGGCCAGCGAGTAGTGGTAGTTCGTGACGCCGCCGTCGTTGGCGTTGACGTTGCCGGGGTCGTTGGTGCCGGCGCCCGGGTTGGGTGCGGGGTTGAAGCCATCGAGCGTGCCTGCGGTCAGGCCGATGGACGATTCGAGGTTGGCCTGTGAGATGCCCGAGGTCGTGTTCGCGCTGCTGGTTCCAGCCACCCACGCGGTGTAGAGCGCCGGCGCGATCAGCTGCGGTGTGTCGGCCACCGCCGTCACGTTGATGGCGACCGTGTCGGTATCGGTCCTGACGCCTCCGCTGCCGGTGTTGCCGCCGTCGCTGGTGGTCATCGTCAGCGTCGCGTTGCCACTGAAATCGGCCGTGGGCACGTAGGTGACGCTGTTGGCGGCCGACAGCGTGGCGTTGATCTGCGCCATCGTGCCGGTGAGCGTCACCGACGAGGTACCCGAGCCGCTGATCGTCGCCGATCCGCCGCTGACGGCGAGCGTGCCGTTGGTGACAGCCAGCACCACGCTCATCGCGCCGCTGCCGGCGTCGACGTCGCTGATGGCCAGGCCGCCGATCACCAGGCTGGTGTCTTCGCTGGTCGATTGCGCGCCGGGCACCGTGTTGACCGGGGCGTCGTTGACCGCGATGACGTTGATCGTGCTCGTTGCGATGTTGCTCGACGAAGTGCCGTCGGTGACGCTGACGGTCACCGTGCGCGCCGAGGCGTCGGGCGCATCGCCGCCGCCGGCGGCAAACGTGATGCCTGCGATCGCGCTCTGGTATTGCGCCGCCGTCGCAACCCCTGCGAGCATGATCGTGATCTGCGTCGGCGTCGCGTTGACGCTGGCGGTGATGCCCGGCGGCAGCGCCGGCAGGTTCAGCACGTCGCCGGCTTGGCGGTTGGTGAGGACGATCGTCGCGCCCGCGAGGTTGGTGCTGTCGGGATCGGTGATCGAGATGTCGCCGTCGGCGATCGCCACCGCGGCGCCTTGCTCGGTGAACGAGGCCGCGTAGTTCGCATCGGTGGCGCCGCTGGAGTTGTTGGCGTCGAGATCGAGCACCGGCGGGGCGTCGTTGTCGACGATGGTGCCGACGCCGGTCGCGTCGGCGATCGTCGCGTTGACGGCGCCCGACAGCGTGACGTTGAACGTCTCGCTGCTCTCGGTGGCGCTGTCGTCGGCGATCGGCACCGTGATCGTGTGCGTGACAACTCCCGGCGAGAAGGTCAGTGTGCCCGACGTCGCCGTGTAGTCGCTGCCCGCGGTCGCGGTGCCGCCACCGGTGGCGTAGCCGACGCTGACCGTCTGGCCCGACGCGGCCGACAGCGTGACCGTGAAGGTGGCTGTGCCCGCGGCCTCGTTGATCGTGACGTCATTGATTGACAGCGACGGCGTCGGATCGTTGTCGACGATGGTGGTCGTGACGCTGGCAGCTCCGGGGTCGGCAGCGATCGCCTCGAAGCCGCCGCCGCTGATGCTGCCGAGCGAGACGACGATCGTTTCGTTGGCCTCGTCGAGTGCGTCGTTGGTGGTCGGCAGCGTGAAGGTCGCGCTGGTCGAGCCGGCGGGGATCGTTACGCTCACCACGCCGGAGTAGTCGGTGCCGCCGCCGCTGGCGGTGCCGCCGTAGGCGAGGTTCATGGTCACAGGCGTCACGGCCGCCTGGCCGAGCGTGACGGTGTACGCCGTGGTGGTGGCGCCCTCGGTCACGCTGGCCGGCCCGCTCAGGCTGACCAGCACGACGTCGGTGTCGTCGACCACCGTGTTGTCGACGCTGCCCGAGGTGCTCAGGGCCTCGAAGTTGGCGCCGCTGGTGGAGTCGATGGACACCGTGGGCAGGCTCTGCGGGCCCTGCGCGTAGGCGTCGTCTGGGCGCACGCTGAAACTCACGAAGCCCGAGGAGGAGCCCACGGGGATGGTGATGCTCTGGCCGTTGGACAGCGAGACCACGAGGTCCGAGCCGGTGACCGGGGCGCCGACGGTGGCGGTGTAGGTGATGGTGCCGCCCTCGACGACGGCCTGGCCGTTGGTCGAGGAGCTCAAGGTGACGGTGGTGGCGTCGGTGTCGTCGACCACCGTGTTGTCGACGCTGCCCGAGGTGCTCAGGGCCTCGAAGTTGGCGCCGCTGGTGGAGTCGATGGACACCGTGGGCAGGCTCTGCGGGCCCTGCGCGTAGGCGTCGTCTGGGCGCACGCTGAAACTCACGAAGCCCGAGGAGGAGCCCACGGGGATGGTGATGCTCTGGCCGTTGGACAGCGAGACCACGAGGTCCGAGCCGGTGACCGGGGCGCCGACGGTGGCGGTGTAGGTGATGGTGCCGCCCTCGACGACGGCCTGGCCGTTGGTCGAGGAGCTCAAGGTGA
>JAJVIL010000014.1:11249-14285 GCA_022072045.1 Burkholderiaceae bacterium
ATGCTCTGGCCGTTGGACAGCGAGACCACGAGGTCCGAGCCGGTGACCGGGGCGCCGACGGTGGCGGTGTAGGTGATGGTGCCGCCCTCGACGACGGCCTGGCCGTTGGTCGAGGAGCTCAAGGTGAGCGTTGTCGCATCGGCCACCGGCGTCACCGTGCCGCTAACAGAAGCGGTTGAGGACAGGCTGCCGTTGGACACCGTGTAGGTGAACGACACCGGCCCGTTGAAATCCGGCGCCGGCGTGAGCACCAGTTGCCCGCCGACCAGCATCACGCTGCCGCCGGGCACCGCGACCGCGGCGCCGCCGTCGACGATCGCGCTGCCATTGATTTGCGTGATCGTCAGCGTCCCCCCGTCGGGGTCGCTGTCGTTGGCCAGTACGTTGATCGAAACGCTGCCGTCTTCGGCGACGGTGAAGCTGTCGGCTCCGACCTGCGGTGCATCGGGCACCGCGGTCACCGTGCCCGACACGGTCGCGCTGGTCGCCAGCGCGCCGTCGCTCGCGGTGTAGGTGAAGCCGACCGGGCCGTTGTAGTCAGGCGCCGGCGTGAACACCAGTTGACCGCCGACGAGTTGCACGCTGCCGTTGAGCACCGTCACCGCGGCACCGCCGTCGCTGATCGGCGTGCCGTTGACGTGCGTGATGGTCAGTGGGTCGCCGTCGGCATCGCTGTCGTTGGCGAGAACGGCGATGGTGGTGGAGCCGTCTTCGGCCACCACGAAGCTGTCGGCACCGGCCACCGGCATGTCGTTGACCGGCGTGACCGTGAGCGTCCAGGTCGCGGGCGTCGAGGTGGCGCCCAGGTCGTCGACCGCGACGAAGCCGATCGTCGTCGTGCCCCATGCGTTGGGATCGGGCCGATAGAGCAGGCCGGCGGCCTGCGCCGGGGTCAGCGTCTGGCCAGCGCCGACAGCGGTCACGCCGTCGGCCAGCAACAGGGTGCCGCTGGCGGGTAGCTGCGTGATCGTGATGCCTGCTATCGGGCCGTCGACGTCGGTGGCGCCGAGCGACACCGGGATCGTCGAATCCTCGGCGCCGCTGGCCCCGCCGGCGATTGCCACCGGTGAATCATTGACCGCCGTGATGTTGAGGCCGGCGCTGCCGATGGTCAGCGTGCTGCCCGCCGTCGCGCTGTAGCGCAGTTCGCCGGCCGCGGTGCCGGGCAGGTAGTCGGCCGGCGGCATGTAGACGAGACCGGCGAACTGTGCGGCCGTTAGCGTGGCCCCGGCATTGACCGGCGTGCCGTCGGCCAGCAGCAGTTGCCCGACCGCGGGCACGCCGTCGATGCGTACCTGCGCTGCGCCGGTCGGTGCCGTCAGCCCCACCGGAACGTTGGGCCCCTCTTCGACGGCATCGATGATGATCGGCGGCGCGGTGACGGTGTTGCCGCTCAGGGGCCGACCCGCCTCGCCGCCGGTCAACAGCGGCAGCGGCGCGATGGCCTCGGGGTTGGCTGCAGTGCGCGCCGGCGCGACGCCCGTGGTGACCTCGCTGATGCGCTCGACGCGCAGGCCGGGCGTCAGGTCGCCGTCGGCGCCGCCGGCGAGACCGGCCGCAGGCGCGGCGTCGCTGTCGCCCTGGTTGATGGCTTCGATCGCACTGTCGGCGTCACTGGCTGGCGGTTTCGCCGTCGCCTTGTCGGGTTTGGCTACGACGGCGCTGCTGTCTTCACCGGCGATCTGCACGATCGCGTCCTGTGCAGTGAGCAGCAATTGCCCCTTGTGCAGCGTGTCACCCAGCTTGAGCACGCGAAACAGGCCGTCGGCGCCGCGCACCCAGGCCTGTCCCCAGATCGCGATCACCATTCCGCTTTCGGTCCTGCTGAGCATCGGCATGCGTGTCCCTTGCGCGCGTGCGCAACTCGACGCGGAGCATAGTCGGGGTACGTGGCGGCACCGTCCGGGGCGCGCGGCCCTGCCGTGACGCCTGTCACCAGATGTGTCGCGGGGGTGGTGTCAGCCCGCGCAAGCGTGCATTACGGCACTCACGCGGCGCTCGACCTTCCGCCGGGCCAGCGTGCGAACTTACCGCTCGCTCAGTGCACGCTGTTGCACCTTCAGCACCGGCTTCAACAGGTAGCTGAGCACCGACTTGCGCCCGGTGAGCACTTCGACCTCGGCGGTCATGCCTGGAATGATCGGCATCTTCTCGCCGAAGCCCGACTTCAACGTGCGCACGCGCACCAGGTAGTAGGCATTGCCGCGCTCGTCGACCACGCTGTCGGGCGAGATGTTCTCGACCTTCGCGTCGAGCCCGCCGTAGATCGAGAAGTCGTAGGCGCTGAATTTCACCAGCGCCGACTGTCCCGGGTGGATGAACGCGATGTCCTTCGGCGCGATGCGCGCCTCGAGCACCAGCGTGTCGTCGAGCGGCACGATCTCGACGATGTCCTTGCCCGGTTGCACCACGCCGCCGACGGTGTTGGCGAGCAGCCGCTGCACGCGGCCGCGCACGGGCGACTTCACCTGCGCCTTCTCGACCTTGTCGGCCAGCGCCACCGCGCCCTCGTTGAGCGCGTTGAGCTTGGCCATCGCGTCGGCCAGTTCCTTGCGCGCATCGTTGCGGAACGACAGCTCGGTCTCCTGGATCTTGCGCTGCGCCTCGCCGATCGCTGCCTGCGCGCGTGCGATCTGCGCACCGGCCTGGTCGGCCTCGCCGCGGTAGCGCACCACGTCGCGCTCGAGCCGCAGCACGTCGACCTGCGACACCGCGCCAGTGGCCAGCAGCGGCCGCGTCTGTGCCAGCTCCTGTTGGGTCAGTTCGAGGGCACGCTGCGCCGTGGCGCGCTTCGACTGCGTCTCGGTCAGCTCCTGCTGCTTCTGCGCGAGCTGCTGGCGGTTGATCGCCAGCGAGGTGGCCAGCTCGCTGGTGCGCGACTCGTACAGCCTCCGCTCGTCGAGCACGACCCGCCGCTCTTCGTCGTCGCGTGCCGCCGGTGCATTGAACGCCGTGCCTTCGGCCAGCGCGCGCAGCCGCGCCGTGCGGGCGCGCAGCGCGAAGCCCTGCGCCGCGCTCTCGCGCACGCCGGCGCCG
>JAJVIL010000051.1 GCA_022072045.1 Burkholderiaceae bacterium
AGCGGCGCCGCGGCGCGCACGCGCTGCGGGTCGCGACTGCCGATCAGTCGGTAGGCTTCGAGCGCATGCGCCATCACGAAGCGCGGCGCCTGCGCGATCGCTTGCGAGAGCGGCACTTCGACGCCGCTGCGCCACGACACGAACGCGGCGAGCGCGCGTTCGTACGCGGCCAGCGCCGGGGCGGTCGCGCCCGTGAGCACAGCGCCGCGCGGGTCGGTCGGCCGCGGGCGGCTCACGCGGCGATCCTCTGGCTCGCCCATGGCGAGCGAAGCTGCTGCGTCACGCGCAGCAGCCGCGCGTCGGCCGGGTGCGTCGCGACGCGAAAGCCCGACCGGTTCGCCAGCCGGAGCATCGCCGTGTTGGTGCGCAGCACCTCGCCGAACAGGCGCTCGACGCCGCGTGCGTGCGCGTGCGCGAGCAGCCGTTGAAGCAGTTCGACCCCCAGCCCCTGACCGTGCCAGCCGTCGGCGACGGCGAGCGCGAACTCGCGGGCGTCGTCGTGGTCGGGGTCGAGCGCGTAGCGCGCCTCGGCGACGCAAGCCGCGCGCTCGCCGTCGCTGGCCAGCGCGATCAACGCGAACTCGCGCGCCGGATCGACGCGCGTCAGCAGGTCGAGCCATGGCGCGGGCAATTCGCGCACGCCGACGTGGAAGCGCTGGTAGCGCGACGCCGGCGACAACTTGCGCACGAAGTCGCCGAGCAGGCCGTCGTCGCCTGGCTCGAGCGCGCGCAGCACGGCCGCGCGCCCGTTGGTGCCGGTCCACACCGCGGGCAGCCCGCCGGCCGGGTCAAGCGTGTGCGCCATGGGCGGCCTGCGTCGGCTGCGGATGCCCGCCGCCGTACGGCAGCAGCGCGGACGGCACGAAGGCCTGCACGACGACCGCGCCGTCGCGCTCGAAGGTATGGCTCTGGCCGGCGCCGAGGATCGTGTCGCGCGGGTCGCCGTCGACGGTGATCCAGACCAGGCCCTCGAAGACCGCGATGCCGCGGCCACGGCCGCCGCGCAGGCGACGAATTTCGTCCTTGCGCAGGCGCAACAACTCGAGACTCGACGATGCATTCATGAACCGACTCCTTCGGTGGATCGCGCACAACGCGACGCGATGCCAGTTTCTCGAGTGCCGGTTGCCGCTGCGTGACGCGCCGCCGCGCGGGCGGTTGCAGGTGCAATCGCGCGCCGCGCGCTTGACCCTGCGCAACGCAGGCGGGGCGGCGCAGCGCATCATCGGCAGCGCATGACGACCGACGAGGCATTGCTGCAGCGCTCGCGCGCCCTCGTGCAGGCGCTGCGCGCGGCGCTGGCGCGCGAGCACGGCGCGGTGCCGCTGATCGAGACCCACATCTCGTGGGTGTTGCTCGCGGGCGAGCATGCCTACAAGATCAAGAAGCCGGTGCGGCTGAGCTTTCTCGACTTCGGCACGCTGGCGCTGCGGCGCCACTGCTGCCACGAGGAGTTGCGGCTGAACCGGCGCTTCGCGCCGCAGCTCTACCTGCGGGTGCTGCCGGTCACCGGCAGCGAACAGGCTCCGAGGCTGGGCGGCGAGGGCGAGCCGATCGAGTTCGCGCTGCAGATGCGGCGCCTGCGCGACGACGATCTGGCTGCCGCGCGGCTGGCCCACGGCACGCTCGACGCGGCCGACTTCGAGCGTTTCGCCGCCACGCTGGCGGCGTGGCACCGCGCGGCACCGGTGGCCGCCGCCGAGGGGGAGTGGGGCACGCCGCAGCGCGTGGCCGCCGACTTGGCCAACCTGCTCGCCGACTGGCCGCATGCCGACGACGCCGACGCGGTGGCCGACCTGCGCTCATGGTTCGACGCGCAGGCCGACGACACCGCCGCGCGCGTAGCGCAGCGGCTGGCGGCGGGCCACGTGCGCGAGTGCCACGGCGACCTGCACGTCGACAACCTGGCCTGGCTCGACGGTGCGCTCGGCGCGTTCGACTGCCTCGAGTTCGACCCCGCGCTGCGCTGGATCGATACCGCGAGCGAGGTCGCCTTCCTGGCGATGGATCTGCAGGCCCGGCTGCGCCACGACCTGGCGCACGCGTTCGTCAACGCCTACCTCGAGGCCAGCGGCGACGCCACGGCGCTGCCGCTGCTGCGCCGCTACGCCGTCTACCGCGCGCTGGTGCGCGCGCGCGTGTCGCGCCTGCGCGAAGCGCACGACGCCGTGCTGGCGCACGCGGGGGTGGCCGCCGGGTACCTGGCGCTCGCGCAGCGGCTGTCGCGGCAGTGGGAGCCGCGGCTGCTGGTGACGCACGGCCTGCCCGGATCGGGCAAGACCTGGGTCACGCATGCGCTGATCGGTGCCAGCGGCGCGATCCGCTGGCGCTCCGACGTCGAGCGGCGGCGCATGCTCGGCTCCGGGCACTACCAGGCTGCCGACAGCGAGGCGGTGTACGAACGGCTGCGCGAGCTGGCGGCGCTGTCGCTGGCCGCCGGCTACCCGACGATCGTCGACGCCGCGTGCCTGCGGCGCCGCGAGCGCGACGCGCTGCATGCCGTGGCGCTGCGGCTGCGCGTACCGTACCTGCTGCTGCACTGCGACGCACCGCCCGAGGTGCTGCGCCGGCGCGTGCGAGAACGCGTGCAGCGCGGCAGCGATGCGTCCGAGGCCGACGAGGCCGTGCTCGCGCAGTTGACCGCGCAGGTCGAACCGCTGGCGCCCGACGAGCTGGCGCACGTGCTGCGCATCGACACCAGCGCGGCGCCGACGAGCGCCTGGCTGGCCGGGCACTGGCTGGCGCTGGCCAACCCGATCTGAGCGGCTGCTGTGCGCCTCAGGGCGCGGCGGGGCGTCCCGGCCCCTGCGTCGCGTCGGAGCGCGCCGACAGATAGGCGTACAGGTCGATCACGTGCGCGCTGACACGCGGCTCGCCCTGCCACGCCGGCATCGTCAAGCCGCCCTGGCGGCGCCGCACCACCTCGTCGACATAGGCGGCACGGTCGGCGCTGCGCGGGTCGGCCGACGGCAGCGCGCCCCAGTCGTAGCGCAACAGCACGCGGTCGGCGAACTCGCGCGGCCCGAGCGTGCGCATCACCGCCAGCAGATCCGGCGTGCCGGCTTTGCCGGTGGCGCTGCTGCCGTGGCAGCGGGCGCAGCGGTCCTCGAACACCCGCCATCCGAGGTAAACCGAACCCGCGGGCCGCGATTGCAGCTCGAGCGCGCGCGCGGGCTCGGTGTTCTGCAACGACACCGCGCAGCCGGCGAGCCAGGCGAGCGCGAAACAGACAGGCAACTTGACCATGCGGCATCGAGCCATCGGCGGGCCGATCAATCGTTGGCTCGATTCTCGACGCCCAGCGAGGCGCCGACCTTGAGGCGGATCATCGGCCGGCGCCGCGCGTCGCGGCACGACGCCACGGGGCCGCGCCCGCTCAAGGCGGGCGCGTCGAGAGCCACCAGCCGGGCCCGGCGCACCAGGCCGACGCGTCGGGGGCGTCGTCCCGATGCAGCGAACGCACGGCGTCGATGTTGCCGGCGGCGAACGCGCGGCGCAGCGCGGCCGCCGCGGCGGCATCGCGCGCGCCGATGCAGCCGATGAAGGCCACGCGCATCAGCGAGCGCGCCGCGTAGCGATTCCCCAGCCGGGTGACCAGCAGCATGCAGCCCGAGCCGTCGTCGGGCGTGAGCGGAAAGACCAGCCGCGCGCCGTCGCGCAGCGCATCGAGCCAGGCCGCCACCGGGTGCGTGGCGCCGGCGTTGACGTAGATCACGTGGGCCGGCGGCAGCGACGCGGCCACGCCGGATGCGGCGCGCACCTCGGCCTGCGGCCACCGTGTCAGGTTGGCTGCGGCGCGCGCCGCGAGGTCGGCCTCGATCTCGTAGGCGATCACGTGCCCTTGCGCGCCCACCAGTTGTGCCAGGATCGCGCTGTAGTACCCGGTGCCGGCGCCGATGTGCAGCGCCGTGTCGCCGGGCCGCGGGTCGCACGCGGCCAGGCAGCGCGCGTGCAGCGACGGCTGGCCGTTGTTGATGCCGCGCTCGGCGTCGAGCCCGACCAGCACGTCGGCGTAGAGGTCGCGCGCGTCGCCGGATAACGTGCGGCCGGCCTCGTGGCCCAGCAGCGGCCACGGCGGCGCGCCGACGAAGTCTTCACGCGCCGTGGTGGCGAACGCGTCGCGCAGCCGCCGCGTGTCGCCCTCGATGCCGCGCACCAGGTGCTCGGCGTAGCGGCGGCGCGCGGCGTCGAGTGTCGGCGACGACACGGCAGTTGGCCGGCTCAGGCGGTCTCGATCGGCTCGACGACGGCGATCGCTTCCACCTCGATCAGCAACTCGGGCAGCGCCAGCGCCTGCACGCCCACCAGCGTGCTCGCGGGCGGCGGTGCGCTGCCGTAGAAGCGGCTGCGTACCTCGGCGATCAGCGCCCGATGCTCGGGCTTGTAGTCGACGACGAAGACCGTCGTCTTCACCAGGTCTTCGACGCGCGCGCCGGCGGCCGCCAGCGCGACGCCGAGGTTCTTGAACACCTGTTCGGCCTGCGCGCGCAGATCGCCCGCGCCGACCACGCGGCCGTCGGCGTCGTAGGCCACCTGGCCGGCGATGTACACCTGCTGGCCGCGCGCGCACACCACGTGCGAATAGCCGCGTGGCTGTGCCAGGCCGGCCGGTTGCAGATGGGCATGGCTCATCGAAGAAGCTCCCGATCGAACGCGTGCAGCATGCAGCTTGCGCTGCGCCGCTGCAAGCCGTGCGGCACGCCGCCGGGGTGGCCGGCGCAGCGTTTGGCCTACCTAGGGCATGCCCTAACTGCAACCCCCAACTCTGTTACTCCTCGGGGGCGTGGTCGATGGCCTGGCATCGAGTACAAACACGCCCGGGGAAGCGCCTCGCGCGGCGACAGCACGCTCGCCACGGAGGCCTTGGAGACAAACGAGTTCGATCGGGGGGTATCCTCCATGCGGCGATTGCCTGCGTCGGCGGACGCCGTCGCGCCGTTTCGGCTGCGCGATGCATTGGAGTCGGTGATCTGCGCCAGCGCGCCCATCGCGCAGGCCAAGGGCTTGACGCTCGCGCTCGAACTCGATGCCACGCTGCCGGTGGCGGTACTGGGCGACACCACCGGCCTGCGCCGCATCGTCGGCCGCTTCGTCGCCCATGCGATCGAGCGCGCCGAGCGCGGCGGCGTGCGCATCGAGGCGTCGCCGTGCGCCGGTGCCGCGGTGCGCGTCGCGGTGCGCGACAGCGATGGCCGTGCCGATCCCCGCGCACCGCGAGCGGCGGGTTCGCCGGCAGCGACGCCGGGCCGCAACGGCGGCGGCCTCGCGCTGACGATCTACCGCGAGTTGGCCGCGCGGATGGGCGGCAACGTCGGCGTGCGCAGCGCGCCAGGCGCGGGCAGCGAGCTCTGGCTCGAAGTGCCGTTGCCGCCGGCGGTGGAGGCCGACGTCCGCCCGCCGGCTGTCAGCGAAGACGAAGAGCGCCGCGTGCTGCGCGGCTCTCGCGTTCTGATCGCCGAGGACAACGCGCTCAACATGATGATCACCGCGACCCTGCTCGAGCGCTGGGGTGTGCAGGTCGGGCGTGCCGTCGACGGCGCCGAGGTGATCGGGGCCGCGCAGGCCGCCGAGCTCGACAGCGCGCCCTTCCACGCCGTGCTGATGGATCTGGAGATGCCGCGCCTGAACGGCTACGACGCGGCGCGCGAGCTGTGCCGAAAGCTCGGCGCACGCACGCCGCCGATCATCGCGTTGACCGCCGCCACCACCGCCCACGAGCGCGACGAGGCGCTGCGCGCGGGCATGTGCGAGTTCCTCACCAAGCCGATCGACAGCGATCGGCTGCGCAGCGTGCTGGCGCGCTGGGTGGGCGGCGGCCGCGCCGGCTGAGGCAGGACGCAAGGGCCCGGAAGGGGCCTTGCGCCTGCCGAAGGCCCGGCCGCGATACCAGCGGCCGGGCTGCGAGGCCACGCAAGGGCCCGGAAGGGGCCTTGCGCCTGCCGAAGGCCCGGCCGCGATACCAGCGGCCGGGCTGCGAGGCCACGCAAGGGCCCGGAAGGGGCCTTGCGCCTGCCGAAGGCCCGCGATACCAGCGGCCGGGCTGCGAGGCCACGCACGGGCCCGCCGCGTCAGCGCGCCACCACCGGCGAGGCGAGGTGCTGCGGCTCGGGCCCGCCGAGCGCGACCACGGTGTCGCGGATCAGGTGGCCCGAGATCGAGAAGCGCGGCGGGATCTTGGGCAGCGCGTCGAGCGGGTACCAGTTGGCGTCTTCGATCTCGTCTTCTTGCCGGACGATCGCGCCGCTCACCCAGCGCGCGGTGTAGGCGACCATCAGGCTGTGCGGAAACGGCCAGTTCTGGCTGCCGTAGTAGCGCAGATCGGTGACCTGCACGCCGACCTCCTCGAGCACTTCGCGGTGGATGCACCGCTCGAGCGACTCGCCCGGCTCGACGAAGCCGGCCAGCGCGCTGTACACGCCGGGCGCATAGTGTGGCGAGCGCGCCAGCAGCACCTCGTACCCGTTGGGCTTCTCGAGCGCGGCGCCCGCTTCGTCCGAGATCGTGCGGCTACCTGCGGCCGCCCCGCTGCCGGCGGCGCGCCACACCAGCACCATCATCGCCGGGCTCAGCCGCGGGTACGAGGTGTGGCCGCAGGCCGGGCACCTGCGCGCTCGCTCGTGCGTTCGCGGCTCGGTGGCGGTGCCGCAGACGCCGCAGTAGCGGTGCGAGCGATCCCACTCGATCACCTGCGCGGCGCAGCCGGCCACGTTCATCAGCGGCTCGCCCAGGGCCATCATCGCGGCGCGCAGCGGCATGCGCTTGCAGCCGGCGGGTACATCGCTCAGCGCGAAGGCCCGGCAGTCGATGCCGTCGAGCCGGCCGAGGTAGTGCTGTGCCGTCTGCGACGCTTCGAAGCGCTGCCACGTCTGTGGTGCGAACGGCGTGGCTTCGCTGTCGGGGACGACGAGCTGGTCGTCGACGAACGCGAAGCACCACGCCTCGGGCGTCGGATCGGCGTCGGGACGCACGGCATAGGTGAAAGGCATGCGCCGCATTGTGCAGCGCCGTCTTCACCGACCGGCGCGGTGGATAATTCAGCCTCGATGCCCGCCTTCTTGATCACGGGCTCTGTTGAATTTCAGGTGGGTTGCCGGGCGTGAGGTTTGATCGCATGGAAGTCGAGCTTACCGGGCGATCAGGAGCAGACCGGCGGCGACACCTCAGGCAACGCAAAGCATCTGAATGGCCTGCAGCAACTGAACAGTTTCGGTGGCACTTTCAGCGTCTCTTTCTGTAGCGTAGGGCGGCTGAGGTAGCGCAGACAGAACAACGACGACGAGTTCATTTCGGCGGTCGATGTGGATGCGCTGCCCGGCATGTCCGATAGCATTCATCGCACCATCCGCGCCGATCCACCAGCTGTAGCCATAGCCCGACACACCGTACCTTCGGAACTGCGGCTCCACCACAGCGTAGTGGCTCTGACTTGCAGTATCCACCCACCCCTCAGGCAGCACTCTGATGCCATCGATGACCCCATCCTTGAGGACGAACTCACCGAACCGGGCGAAGTCGCGCAGCGCCATACCTGCTCTGCTTCCCCCAATCTCTTGCCCGCCTTCAGATTCCAGCGTGTAGAACGCATCGAACTCCATTCCACATGGGCGCCAGATTTTCTCCGACATGTACACTGCCAAGGATTTTTTGGTAGCCGCACACACCAGCGCACCGAGGAGGTAGGTGTCACCCGTGTTGTAGTGGAACACTTCTCCCGGTTCATGGTCGCGCGGCAAAAGACGCATCATCTGCAACACCCCGCCGGGTACCTTGTTGGCTAGCGATTTGCTGTATCGGTTGACATCCGATTGAGGGTCTGAATAGTTTTCGACCCAACGCGTCCCTGACGACATGGTGAGCAAATGGCGCACCGTGACATCGTCATATGCGGAGCCGCGCAAGGTAGGCAGATAGCGCACCACGGAATCGTCCAAGCTGCTGATAGCACCGTCATTGACCGCCGCGCCCACCAACATCGCAGTCATCGACTTGACCGTGGACATCGTGCTCCAGCGATCGGCCGCGCGCAACCCTAGGCCGTAGCGTTCGAGCACGATTTGACCTTGACGCAGCACCAGCAGGCCAGCAACGTGATTGCGCCGCATGAAGTCGGCAACATCCAGGCTCTGCTCACCCGCCCGGTAGTGCGGTTCAATGGCCACCCCGTAGGGTAGAACCCGGGTAGACACGCCGCGTTCAATCGTCCGAGTGGCGAACAGTCGATCCACAATTCGATATCCCCACACCTGCGAGCTAGGCGGCCAGAAGAGAAATTCACTTGCCTCGGGCAGAACCTCCTGTGGTTGCGACATCATCGCTTCAGACTCCTTGTGCGATTGCGGCGCCCATACTCCGGGTCCCTGGCGCAGCAGCAAGCAGGCTCTTCGTGTACTCGTGGGTGGGCTTGCGATACAACTCGGCCGTGGATCCCTGCTCTACCACTCGCCCTTGGTGCATCACAATCACGCGGTCGCACAGTTGCGCAGATACGCGTAGATCATGCGTGATGAAGAGAATACCCAGACCCAGATCGCCCTGAATCTCGCGCAGCAGCTGCATGATCTGCGCCTGCACGCTGACATCCAACGCACTGACTGCCTCGTCAGCCACCAACACACTTGGTCGGCAAGCCAACGCTCGGGCAATTGCGATTCGCTGACGCTGACCACCAGAGAACTGACTCGGGTAGCGCCGCAGAGCATCGACGGGCAGATGTACCCGTTCCATCAGCTCAGCCGCGCGGCGTCGAGCGTCGGACTCGTTCATACCAAAGTTGATGGCGCCTTCCACGATGGAGTCCTCCACGGTGCGGCGCGGGTTCAGGGACCGGTTCGGATCCTGAAAGATCACCTGCACGCGGTTGCGCAGAGGTCGCAGCCGCGACTCCGGCAGCTGGGAAACCTCGACATCGGCCCAATGGATCTGACCAGCCGTCGGCTCGATCAGACGGATCAGGCAGCGCGCCAACGTCGATTTTCCCGAACCGGACTCACCCACGACACCCACGGTTTCGCCTGCACGCAGCGCCACCGTGACGTCACGCAACGCATGGCCGTCGCGTCGCCGACCCAACCAATCGTGAGAGGTATAGGTCTTGTGCATGTTCCGGCCATCGAGCAGTACAGCACCTTTGCTCGTAGGCCGCGCAGGCGGCGGCGCCATGCTTGGCACCGCCGCCAACAACCGGTGCGTGTATTCCGCCTTCGGAGCGTGAAGGACTTGATCGCAGGCACCGCTTTCGACCAGTTCGCCGTCGTTCATGACAAGCACCTGGTCGGCGATATCGGCTACGACGCCCATGTCGTGGGTGATGAACAGCACGGCGGTGC
The DNA here is from genome assembly GCA_022072045.1 of Burkholderiaceae bacterium. GTDB lineage: Bacteria > Pseudomonadota > Gammaproteobacteria > Burkholderiales > Burkholderiaceae_C > JAEUPI01. The sequence goes on from JAJVIL010000051.1 coordinate 9,327, forward strand.
GTTCATCGGCATTCTGTTCCCCCGACTGAAGTTCCTTGATCAAGCGCAGGATCTCGAGCTGCGTGGTCACGTCCAGTGCCGTGGTTGGCTCGTCGCAAATCAACAAGCGGGGCTTGAGTACTAGCGCCATCGCAATCACGATGCGCTGGCGCTGACCACCACTGAGCTGGTGCGGATAGCTGCTCCACATGCGCTCTGGGTCTGGCAACTTCACCCGTGCAATCATCTCCAGCACTTCCCGGCGGCGCCGGTCTGCGCTCCAGTCGGTGTGCACCTTCAAGACCTCGTCGATTTGCTTTCCACAGCTCATCACGGGATTCAGCGCAGTCATCGGCTCCTGGAAAACCATGCCCATGACTTTGCCTCGCAGTTCGCGCAAGCGTTCACTGCTGGCTTGCAGAAGGTGCTCCCCCTCTAACTGGATGTCACCACCGACGACCTTGAGTTCGTCTGCCAGCAGGCCCATCACGGCGGTGGCCATGACCGACTTTCCGGAGCCCGATTCGCCCACCACGCACAGCGTTTCGCCAGCATGCAGTTGCAGGCTGACGCCGCGCACCGCATGGCTGCGTTCCCCTCCTGCCGGTAGCAACACATCGAGCTTGTCGATGACCAGTACAGGAGCGCTCATCCGGCGGACCTCTTCGCGAACTTCGGGTCCAAAACGTCACGCAGTCCATCGCCCAACATGTTGATGGCGAGCACCGCCGGGATGAGGAAGAGTGAGGGGAAGAACACGCTCCCTGGATGCTGCGTGAACTGAACACGGCCTTCAGCCATGACGTTGCCCCATGTCGGAATATCGGCTGGAAGGCCCAGCCCCAGAAAGCTGAGCACGGCTTCCGTGAGCACCGCAGCGGCGCAAATGAATGTGCCTTGTACGACCAGCGGAGCAAGAGCGTTCGGCAGGATGTGGCGCAACATGATGCGAGGCGTTGTCGTGGCCAAGGCTCTTGCGGCTTCGACGAAGGGCTCCTCACGCAATGTCAGCACGATGGAGCGAACAAGCCGCGTCACGCGAGGCACCTCAGGCACCGCAATAGCCAATACCACAGTTCCGACCGAAGGCCCCAGCGCCGCCACGAGAGCGAGCGCCAGGAGAATGGCCGGTATTGCCATCAACCCGTCCATCACTCTCATCAGCACCGCATCCATCGCTCGCACGTAGCCCGCCAGCATGCCAAGCAACGAGCCTAGTAAAAGGGCGACGCCGGCAGTAAAGATACCGACAACGAGAGAAACGCGAGTTCCGTACAAAACCCTGCTGTAAATGTCGCGCCCGTAGCTATCGGCGCCAAACCAAAATGTGTGCGGCACGGTAGCCTCTGACGACGCGGCGAAGGTGCCCGTGGTGCCAGGCGCCGCGTTGATGACGTTCGGATCCATACGCGCTGGGTCGACGGTCTGCAGCCAGGGCGCCAGCAAGGCAATGCAGAGCAGCAAGCCAAGCACAGCGAATCCGAACCGGACCGCGTCGTTCCCAAAGAGGCGACGCACCATGCACGGGTGTTCTGCGGACTGAGTCATTGGCTCGTGTCGCTCAATAGCGGATACGTGGGTCGAGGTAGAGGTAGCTGACATCAATCAGCATATTGATCAGCACATACAAGACACTGAAGAACAGCACCAACCCCTGAATCACCGGAAAGTCCCGATTGAGCACTGCATCGACCGTCAGCGAGCCCAGACCCGGGATGGAAAAGACCGTCTCCGTCACGACGACACCGCCAATCAGCAATGCCACGCCGATGCCGATGACGGTGACCACCGGGACGGCCGCATTCGGCAGCGCATGCCGCAGTAGCAGGTCGCGCTCGCGAAGTCCCTTGGCTCGTGCAGTGCGTATGTAGTCCTCGCTAAGCGCCTCCGAAACACTCGCCCGCGTGACGCGCGAAATCAGAGCCATCACGATGCCTGTCAGTGCTAACCATGGAAGCACAAGGTGATGTGCCCAAGCCAGAATCCCTCGTGCATCGGGGCCGAACAATCGACGATAGCCCTGCACAGGGAACCATCCCAATTGAACGGAAAAGACATAGATGAGGAGATAGGCGACCACGAATACCGGCACTGAGAAGCCAAGCACCGAGGCAGCCGACAACCCCCGGTCCAACCAGCCACCCATGCGCCAAGCCGCAAAGGTACCCAGTGGCACCGCCAGAACCACGGACAGAAGCATCGTGCCCGCAGCGAGCGACAGCGTAGGTTCCATGCGCTGGAGGATCAGTTCGAGTACGGGCTTGTTCAAGTAGTAGGAGTGCCCAAAGTCGCCTTGCAGTACATGCCCTAGCCAGACGCCGAACTGGACAACCAGCGGTTTCCCCAAGCCCAACCCCTCGCGGATTTTCGCGATATCGGCGTCGGTTGCCGTATTCCCACCAATTAGGGCGGCCGGATCCCCAGGAGTCAGTCGCAAGAGCAGGAATACGACAATCGCAACGACCAAGAGCACCGGGACGATCGATCCGAGCCGCCGAAGCAAGAAGCTGAGCATGCGGCGTGTCTTAGTTCTTCTTGATACCCCAGAGAACCTGGGCATCACTCGGAACGAATCCGCTAAGGCTCTTGCGCGCGGCCGCCGGCAGGACGAACTGGCCCAGCGGGACGTACGAAGCGGTCTCAATCATTCGCTGTTGAATCTTCTCGGCAATTCGCTTCTGCTCCGCCAGGCTCGTCGCCTGGGTGAACTCCAACTTCATCTGCTCAATGGGCTTGTCGTCCTGCCAGCCTGCCCAGCCTTTCTCGCCCGTGGCATTGGCCGTCGCCGCAACCAGCGGATTCGATACGTCGGCCGCAGCCCACCATGACATGTACGCGCTCCATGCGGACTTCTTCGTCCGGCGCGCAAGCAAGCTACCCCAATCCATTTGTTGGAGATCCACCTTGAAGCCGGCGGCTTCAAATTGCTGCTTTGCGACCAAGGGCAGCTTGGTGATGCCCGCCACGTCGGTGGGCCGCAGGAGCACCACGGGCGTACCGTCATAGCCCGCCTCCTTCAACATCCGCGCCGCCTTGGCTGCGTTGGCCTTGCCGTCGAAGAAACCCGTCTTGTCACTGGACAGCGGCGTACCGCAGGGCCAGACGCTCACGCAGTAGCGCATCGCTCCCGGAACACCGATCTGCGTTTTCAGCATCTCTTCCTGCCCAAGGGCCACCATCGCCGCCTGACGTATCTTCACGTTGTCAAACGGCTTTGAGACGTGATTGAAGCGCAAGAACAGTTGGGATCCAGCGGGGGTGAAGTCAACCAACTGGATGTCTGGCTGCGTGCGCAGGGTGGCGTACTGCTCCGAGGCTGGAGCCATCACTATGTCCACTTCGCCCGCTATCAGCGCGTTGAGTTGGGTCTGAGCGTCACGAATGATCACCAACTCAAGGCGATCAAAGTTCACAACCTTCGCGCCGGTGGTGCCACTCGCAGGCTCGTTTCGGGGCTTGTATTTTGCATTCTTGGTATAGACAAGTTTCTCGCCAGGCCGGTACTCCGTCGCTGCGAATTTGTACGGGCCCGAGCCGATGACCTCCTTCACTTGCTCAGTCCCCGGCACGTCTGCCAGACGCTTGGGCATGATGAACGGCACCGTGGAAGACGGCTTGCCCAGAGCGCTGAGCAGTACCCCGAACGGCTGCTTCAGCTTGATGACGAAGGTCCTGGGGTCGGGCATCTCGTAGCGATCAATCGACTTAGCCAGAATGCCGCCGAAGGCGTCGCGGCTACTCCACCGCTTCAACGAAGCGACGACGTCCGCGCTCGTCACGGGCGCACCGTCGTGGAACTCCAAGCCATCGCGCAATACAAACGTCCAAGTCAGCTGGTCCTTGCTGGTACTCCATTTGTCGACCATTTGCGGACGCACTTCGCCTTTCGCATCCGTGCCGAACAGCGTGTCGTAGACAAGATAGGAAGCATCTCGGGTCACGTACGCGTTCGAGAAGACCGGGTCCAGTACGGTCGGCTCGCCATTGGGTACGACGCGCAGCATCTTCGAGTCGTCAGCCGTGGCGGCGAACGTGATCGGCATCCATGCAACTAAGGCGGCGCCGCGCAAGGCGGTACTGAGAAATGGTCGTCGTTTCATAGCAGTCTCCAGCTTTTCGATGCGATCGGGTCGCGCTTCATACCCATGACGGGAAAACTCGGAACATTCATTGCTTAGGTTAGGTGTCGCAACAATCAATCCTGCACGGTGACCCGTTCTGCACTTGGCCCCCGCAGTTGAGGTAGCCACTTCGCTGGTACCCGAATCTTCAGATCAAGAACCAGATAGGACAGCGCCTTGCCGTGGCTGTCGAGGTTCAGCGCATCGTTGACGCCGCCGTCGAGCACGTCGTCGAGCACGACGTTGATCGCATGCAGGTTGGGCAACAGGTGGCGCGTGACCTGGCTCGGCAGGCGGTGCGCGAACTGCTGCGCAATTGCGGTCTCGGTGATCTGATCGACGATCAGCGGGTACAGCGCAGGCGCCCACGCGATAATACTGATGTTCGAGCGGTTGCCCTTGTCGCCGGTGCGGCCGTGCGCGGCACGCCACAGAGGCACGATGTGCGCGGAGGTGATTGTCGGTGCGGTGCCCATCGTGAACTTCAGTCGAGCAGCTCGAAGCCTGCCGGTACGCTCTCGCGGGGCAGCAGGCACGACAGCGTGCCCAGCGTCGGTCGGATCGCGGTGCGCACGCCGCCGCCGCCGGCCGGGCCGCAGGTGTAGAGCGCCGTCACCTCGCGCGTCAGCCGCTCGGCGCTGGCGCGCTCAGCATGGCGCAGAGCCACGCGCAAGCGCACGTC
>JAJVIL010000012.1 GCA_022072045.1 Burkholderiaceae bacterium
CGTTCCTGCCCGCCGCGCCGGGTGGCGGCGCCTCCGACGCCAAGCCGGGCCCGCAGGCCGGGCGGGCGCCGGTGGGGCCCGTGTCGGCCGCGCCGCTGGGCAACGCCGGCGTGCTGCCGATCTCGTGGATGTACATCCGCATGATGGGCGCCGACGGGCTGCGCGAGGCCACCGAAGTCGCGATCCTGGCGGCCAACTACGTGGCCGCGCGGCTGGCCGACCACTACGACATCCACTTCAGCGGCGGCGTGGCCGGCATCAAGGGTGGCGGCGTCGCGCACGAGTGCATCCTCGACCTGCGGCCGCTGAAAGACAGCTCGGGCGTCAGCGCCGAAGACGTCGCCAAGCGCCTGATCGACTACGGCTTCCACGCCCCGACGCTGAGCTTTCCGGTGGCCGGCACGCTGATGGTCGAACCCACCGAAAGCGAGCCGCTGGTCGAGCTGGACCGCTTCTGCGACGCGATGATCGCGATCCGCCAGGAGATCGCTCGCGTCGAGAGCGGCCAGTGGCCGCGCGACGACAACCCGCTGAAGCACGCGCCGCACACCGCCGCGTCGCTCGCCGCCGAGCCGTGGCCGCATGCCTACAGCCGCGAGCAGGCGGCGTTTCCGCTCGCGACGCTGAAACGGCACAAGTACTGGCCGCCGGTGGGCCGCATCGACAACGTGCACGGCGACCGCAACCTGTTCTGCAGTTGCGTGCCGACGAGCGCCTTCGATCAAGACGGGGCGGCCGCAGCGCCGGTACCCGCCACACCTGCCTGAGGCCGCCCGGTCGGCGCCGCCCCGATGCAGCACGGCCGGCACGCGAGTCTGCGCATGGGCGCGGTGCTGGCCGCGGCGTCGCTGGCGCTGCTGGCGGGCTGTTCCGCGGCCGCCGACCCGCCGGTGGTGCGGGTCGGCCTGTACGAGAACGAACCCAAGGTCTACACCGACGCCTCGGGGCGGCCCGCGGGCCTGTTCGTCGAACTGCTGCAGGCAGTGGCGCGCGCCGAGGGTTGGCGCTTGCGCTACGTGCCGTGCCAGTGGGCCGACTGTCTCGATAGGCTCGAGCGCGGCGATCTCGACCTGATGCCCGACGTGGCTTTCGACGCGGTGCGCGAAAAGCGCTTCGACTTCCACGCCGTGCCGGTGGCCAATAGCTGGTCGCAGATCTACAGCGCCGCCGACCTGCGCGTGCGCATGGTGTCCGATCTGGCCGGCAGGCGCCTGGCGCTGCTGCGCGCGTCCGTGCAGCGGCCGTACGTCGAGCGCCTGGCGGCCGATGCCGGCATCGAGTTCCAGACGGTGCCGGTCGACACGCTGCAGCAGGCCTACGAGGCGGTGGCCGACGGCCGCGCCGACGCCATGGTCGCCAACAGCTTCTCGGCCGGGCGCCTGGCGGCACGCTACCGCCTGCGCGAGACGCCGATCATCTTCCGGGCCACCAACCTCTATTTCGCCGCACCCAAGGGCCGCCACGCCGATCTGCTGGCGGCGATCGACAACCGCCTCGCACGCTGGCGGCAGGAGCCGGGATCGATCTACTACGAGGCGACGCAGCGCACGCTGTCGCTGCCGCTGGCCGCAGCGCTGCCGCACTGGCTCGGCTGGTTGCTGGCGGGGCTCGGCTCGGCCTTGCTGCTGCTGGCTGCGCACAGTTTCGTGCTGCGCCGGCGCGTTGCGCAGCGCACCGCCGCGCTGAGCAGCGCCACGCAGCGCCTGGACCATCTGCTGGCTGCCAGCCCGGTGGTCATGTACCTGCTGCACAAGACGCACGACGGCACCCAGGCCCAGTGGGCGAGCGACAACCTGAAGCGGCTGTTCGGCTATTCGCTCGAAGACACCCGAGCCATGGGCTGGTGGGCCTCGCGCATTCACCCCGACGATCGCGAGCGCACGGTCGCCGCGGTCGCGGCGCTGCAGCCGCATCAGAGCCTGGCGCAGGAATACCGCCTGCTCGACCACAGCGGCCGCATGCGTTACGTGCGCGACGAGGTTCGTCTCATGCCTGGCCGCGACGGCGGGCCCGACGAGCTGATCGGCACGCTGAGCGACCTCACCGAGAGCTGGGAGCAGGCCGAACAAGCGCGGGCAAGCGAGCGGCGCTTCGCGCTGATGCTGCGCAACAGCCCGATCGCCGTCGCGCTCGGCCGCGTGTCGGATCAGCGCAGCGTCGACGTCAACGATGCCTGGGCCAGGTTGGTGGGTTACTCGCGCGCCGAGCTGCTGGGCCGCACCACGCTCGAACTGGGGCTGTGGGCCGATGCCAAGGACCGCACCGCGGCGTGGAGCGCACTCGCGGCCGGGCAGTCGGTGCACGATCTGGAGACCCGCTGGCGCACCAAGTCCGGTGCGCTGGTCGACGTGTCGTTCAGCGCCGATCCGATCGAGTTCGGCGGCCAGCCGCACGTGCTGTGCTCGGCGATCGACGTGAGCGTGCAGAAGCGCGCACGGCGCGTGCTCGAGGACCAGCACGTCGAACTCGAGCGCCTCGTCGAGCAGCGCACGGCCGAGCTGACCGCGCTCAACCGCGCGCTGCGTGCCGCGCGCGACATGGCCGAGAGCGCCGCGCACGCCAAGGGCACCTTCCTGGCCAACATGAGCCACGAGATCCGCACGCCGATGAACGCCATCCTCGGCAGCGCCCACCTGATGCGTCGCGGCGGGGTCACGCCGCAGCAGGCCGAGCAGCTCGACACCATCATGTCGTCGTCGACGCACCTGCTGGCGATCATCGACGACGTGCTCGACATCTCCAAGATCGAAGCCGGCAAGCTGGCGCTCGAGCAGACGCCGCTGCAGATCGACGCCTTGCCGCAGCGCGTGGCCGACATGGTGATGGGGCGCGCCGCCGAGAAAGGCCTGCGCGTCGTGATCGACGCCGAGCCGGTGCCCGAGCGGCTGCTCGGCGACCCGACGCGGCTGACGCAGGCGCTGCTCAACTACGCCACCAACGCGCTGAAGTTCACCGAGCGCGGCACCATCACGCTGCGGCTGCGCAAGCTCGAGCAGAGCCCGAGCGACGTGCTGGTGCGCTTCGAGGTCGAAGACACCGGCATCGGCATCGCGCCGGAGGCGCAGGCGCGGCTGTTCGACTCCTTCGAGCAGGCCGACACCTCGACCACGCGGCGCTACGGCGGCACCGGGCTCGGCCTGGCGATCACGCGGCAGCTGGCGCGCCTGGCCGGCGGCGACGCCGGCATGCGCAGCGCGCTGGGGCAAGGCAGCGTGTTCTGGTTCACCGCCCGGCTGCAGCGCGGCGACGCCAGCGCGATGGCGCCGCCGCCGCAGCGCGCGCCGCTCGATGCCGAACAGAGGCTCACGGCCGAATGTGCCTGCCGGCGCATCCTGCTGGCCGAGGACGAACCGATCAACCGCATGGTCGCGCTGGCGCTGCTGCGCGACAGCGCGCTGGCCGTCGACACCGCCGAAAACGGCGACCAGGCCGTGCAGATGGCCGCGGCGACGCCGTACGCGCTGATCCTGATGGACATGCAGATGCCCGGGCTCGACGGCCTGCAGGCGACGCGGGCGATCCGCCGGCTGCCGCCGCACACTGCCACGCCGATCATCGCCCTCACCGCCAACGCCTTCGCCGAAGACCGCCAACGCTGTCTCGACGCCGGCATGAGCGACTTCCTCGCCAAGCCATTCGAACCCGCGGCGCTGTATGCGATGCTGTGGCGCCACCTGACGGCACCGCCGGGCGACGCGGCGCTGCGCGCCGGGACTGCATGAGCGCCGCGCCGAACACGCCGATCGCCGGCGCCGGCTTCATTGCTTGAACCATGGCCGTCTCCGCCTTCGACCTCTTCAAGATCGGCATCGGGCCGAGCAGCTCGCACACCGTGGGTCCGATGCGCGCGGCGCGGCTGTTCGCGCTGCGCCTTTCGCACGACGGCCTGGCCGCACGCACCGCGCGGGTCACCGCCGGGCTGTACGGATCGCTCGGCGCCACCGGCAAGGGCCACGGCAGCGACAAGGCGGTGCTGCTCGGGCTGGCCGGCCACGAACCCGACAGCGTCGAAGTCGAGTGCATCCCGGCGTTGCTGCGCGCCATCCGCAGCGAAGGCCGCATCGCGCTGGCGCAAGGGCCGACAATCGCCTTCGACGAGCGTAACGACCTCGTGTTCCACCGCCGCGAGTCGCTGCCGTTCCACGCCAACGGCATGCGCTTCGCGGCCCTCGATACCGCGGGCGCCCTGCTCGCCGAGCGTGTCTACTACTCGGTGGGCGGCGGCTTCGTGGTCAGCGACGAGGTCGCCGCCGACGGCAGCAGGCAGAAGGTGATCGCACCCGACACCACCGTGCTGCCGCATCCGTTCCACACGGGCGACGAGCTGCTGGTGCGCACCAAGGAACTGAACTGCTCGATCGCCGAGCTGATGCGGCGCAACGAGCGGCACTGGCGCGACGACACCGCGATCGACGCCGCACTCGACCGCATCTGGTCCACGATGCAGGCGTGCGTCGCGCGCGGCTGCGCCAGCGACGGCGTGCTGCCCGGCGGCTTCAAGGTGCGCCGGCGCGCGCACGCGCTGCACGCCGCGCTCAGCAGCAGCCCTACGCCGCACGACCCGCTGGTCGTGCTCGACTGGGTGAACCTGTTCGCGCTGGCCGTCAACGAGGAGAACGCCGCCGGCGGCCGCGTCGTCACCGCGCCCACCAACGGCGCCGCCGGCATCGTGCCGGCGGTGCTGCACTACTACGCACGCTTCGTGCCGGATGCAAACGCCAACGGCGTGCGCGACTTCCTGCTCACCGCGGCGGCGATCGGCATTCTCTACAAGGAGAACGCCAGCATCTCGGGCGCCGAGGTCGGCTGCCAGGGCGAGGTGGGCGTCGCCTGTTCGATGGCCGCCGGCGCGCTGTGCGCGGTGCTCGGCGGCACGCCGGCGCAGGCCGAGAACGCCGCCGAGATCGGCATGGAGCACCACCTCGGCCTCACCTGCGACCCGGTGGGCGGCCTCGTGCAGATTCCGTGCATCGAGCGCAACGCGGTGGCCAGCGTGCAGGCGATCAACGCCGCGCGCATGGCGCTGCGCGGCGACGGCACGCACCATGTCAGCCTCGACAAGGTGATCAAGACCATGCGCGAGACCGGCGCCGACATGATGACCAAGTACAAGGAGACCGCGCGCGGCGGCCTGGCGGTCAACATCGTCGAGTGCTGAAGCGTTTTGCGCGCGTCGGCGCCGCGGTGCTGCAACGGCGCCGGCATCGTCGGCAGGCCGGCGAACGCCGACTCGCGCACCTCGGGCCGCGCCGGCTGGGTCGCCGGGTATGCTGCCCGCAAGCCATCGTGAGGACAAGACCATGGTCGACAAGGTCGCGGTCGTGACTGCAGGGGGCAGCGGCATGGGCGCCGCCGCCGCGCGCAGCCTGAAGCAGCACGGCTTCGAGGTCGCTGTGCTGTCGTCCTCGGGCAAGGGCGAGGCGCTCGCCACGCAACTGGGCGGCATCGGCCTGACCGGCTCCAACCAGTCCGGCGCCGACCTGCAGCGTCTGGTGGATCTCGTGCTCGATCGCTGGGGCCGCATCGACGTGCTGGTCAACAGCGCGGGGCACGGTCCGCGCGCACCGGTACTCGAACTCACCGACGAGCAGTGGCACGCCGGGCTCGACGTCTACCTGATGAACGTGGTCCGCGCCGCGCGCGTGGTGACGCCGGTGATGGTCAGGCAGCACGGCGGCGCGATCGTCAACATCTCGAGCGCGTGGGCGTTCGAGCCCAGCGCGATGTTCCCCACCTCGGCGGTGTTCCGCGCCGGACTGGCTGCTTTCGCGAAGCTCTTCGCCGACCAGTACGCAGCCGACAACGTGCGCATGAACAACGTGCTGCCGGGCTGGATCGACAGCCTGCCGACCACCGAGGAGCGCCGCGCCAGCGTGCCGATGCGCCGCTACGGCACGAGCCAGGAGATCGGCGCGACCATCGCCTTCCTCGCCTCCGACGCGGCGGCGTACATCACGGGCCAGAACATCCGCGTCGACGGCGGGCTGACGCGGTCGGTGGGGTGAGGTCGAGGCCACGAGGCCCGCCTCGGCCTCGCGCTCACGGGCGCCCCCGCGCGCTCGGGCCGCCGCGCAACGGGCGACGGTGTCGAGCGCGGCGGACTCGCTCGGCGGCGTCGGGCCGCCTCGCTCAGTCGCAATCGCCGACGACCGGGTTCGGCAGCGTGCTGAGCAGCGTGAAGCCGATCGCCAACGCCAGCGCGGCCTGCGTCTGGACGACGTCGAAAACCGCGATGCGCCCGTCGGAGGCGCCGCACATCGCGGGGTGCGGCAAGCCGTCGAGCCCGCAGCGCGCGGCGAGCGCGTCGATGCCGCGCGCGATCAGTTGCTGGTGCAGTGCGCCGGCGGTGGTGCCGCCGCCGCCGCACTGCACCGAACCGAGCAGCATGTACACGGCCACCACCGCCGGGCCGCCGCCCGAGCCGCCGCCGCAGGCGCCCAGCAACCCGGCCGCCACCATCGATGTCACGAGTCGACGCATGGCGTCAATGCTCCGTCCTGACACACCCGGGGGATGCTCGGCGGTGAAACTCGGGTGCGCCCATCGGGTCAGAGTCTGATTGACGTTGGCGGCGCCCGCAACCATGCTGCCGAGCACCGTGCCGCGGCGGCCGCGCCGCACGGACGCCCGCTGTCGATCACCGCAGCCACCACGAGGGGAACCGCATGGCACAGCTTTCGCATGTGAAGGGCACCACCGACGTGCCGCTGTCCGACACCACGGTCTACGGTCTGCTCGCCGCCACCGCCGAGCGCTACCCCGATCGTCCGGCGATCGTCTTTCGCGAGCAGCGCGTGCGCTGGAACTGGCGCGAGTTCGCCGCCGAGGTCGACGCGCTGGCCGCCGGGCTGGGCGCGCTCGGCCTGCGCAAGGGCGAGCGCGTCGGCATCTGGTCGCCCAACCGCGCCGAGTGGGTGGTGACGCAGTTCGCCACCGCCAAGCTCGGTCTCATCCTCGTCAACATCAACCCGGCGTACCGGCTGCACGAACTGGAGTACGCACTGCGGCTTGCGGGTTGCCGCGCGATCGTCAGCGCCGAGAAGCTGCGCACGTCGGACTATCTCGCGATGCTGCAGAAAGTGCGCGCCGCGCTGCCGGGGCTCGAGTTCGTCATCCGCATGGGCGACGCGCGCAGCGAGGGCATGGTCAACTACGACGACGTGCTCGCGCACGGCCGTGCGCGGCCGCCGGCGCCAGAGGCCCGGCTCGACAGGCACGACCCGATCAACATCCAGTTCACCAGCGGCACCACCGGTGCGCCCAAGGGCGCAACGCTGACGCACCACAACATCGTCAACAACGCGCGCTTCATCGCGCTGGCGATGCGCTTCAGCGAGCGCGACTCGCTGTGCGTGCCGGTGCCGCTGTACCACTGCTTCGGCATGGTGCTGGCGGTGCTGGCTGCCGTGAGCACCGGCGCCGCGCTCGTCTTCCCCGGCGAGGTGTTCGACGCCGGCGCGGCCCTGGCGGCGGTGCACGACGAACGCTGCACCGCGCTGCACGGCGTGCCGACGATGTTCATCGCCGAACTCGATCACCCCGAGTTCGCGCGCTTCGACCTCGCGTGCCTGCGCACCGGCATCATGGCCGGCGCGCCGTGCCCGATCGAGACGATGAAGCGCGTGATCTCGCAGATGCACATGAGCGAGGTGACGATCGCCTACGGCATGACCGAGACTTCGCCGGTGTCGTTCCAGAGCTCGACCGACGATCCGCTGGAGAAGCGCGTCTCGACGGTGGGCCGCATCCAGCCGCACCTCGAGGTGAAGATCGTCGACGCCAATGGGCGCACCGTGCCGGTGGGCGAGAAGGGCGAGCTGTGCACCAAGGGCTACTCGGTGATGCAGGGCTATTGGAACGACGAGCCGCGCACGCGCGAGGCGGTGCGCGACGGCTGGATGTTCACCGGCGACCTGGCAACGCTCGACGCCGACGGCTACTGCAACATCGTCGGCCGCGTGAAGGACATGCTGATCCGCGGCGGCGAGAACGTCTACCCGCGCGAGATCGAAGAGTTCCTGTTCCGCCACCCCAAGGTGCAGTCGGTGCAGGTGTTCGGCGTGCCCGACGCCAGGTACGGCGAGGAGGTGTGCGCGTGGGTCGTGCTGAAACCCGGGCAGCAGAGCAGCGCCGACGAGATCCGCGAGTTCTGCCGCGATCAGATCGCGCACTACAAGGTGCCACGCTACATCCGCTTCGTCGACGAGATGCCGATGACCATCACCGGCAAGGTGCAGAAGTTCGTGATGCTCGAGAAGATGATCGAGGAGCTGAAACTCGTCGAGGCGAAGACGGCCTGACGCCGGCTTCGCGGGCCACGGGCACGCCGCGTCAGCTCGCCGGCGTGGGCTGCGTCGGCCGGCGCGGCGCTTGGTTGAACAGCAGCTCGGCGACGACGAGGTTCGGCACCCAGCACAGCCAGGCGACGATCGGATACGCAAGCTCCATCGCGGTGCCCGAACCGACGAGGCCCGGCAGCCAGAGCCGCAGCGTGACGGCGGCGAAGGTCAGCGCGAAGTTGCGCACCATCCATCGCCGGTGCGCGGCGACGTCGCGCGACCGGATCGCCAGGTAGGCCTTGCCGCCGCTGAACAACCAGGCAGCGGCCAGGCAGACGAATCCGACGCGTGCCACGGGGCCGCCGAACGCGTTGAATGCGACGATCAGGCCGGCCAGCCCGCCGAGCAGCACGCCGACGCCCAGGTAGAGGCGTCCCGACCAGCGATGAAGCGCCGGGCGCGCCGCGCGCAGACCCGCGGCGAACTGGAACGGCCCCAGCGCCAGCGCCAGCGTGGCGGCGAACACGTGGGCGTACAGCGCGAGCCGGTCGTGACTCGCGAACGTGAGGCACATGTCGGGATGCACGGCGGCACCCAGCGGCAGCAGCGCGTACGCCACGATCGCATACGCGCCCACGCCGAGCGACAGGATGACCAGCGCCGCGAAGCCGGTACGCCGCACGGCAATCTACCGGTCGCTCAGGTCGAGCTCGGCGCCATCGGACGCGCGAGCGCCCGCCGGCTTGGGCTCGGGCCGCGGCGCCGGGCGGTGCAGCACCGCGCGGGTCGCCGTGATGCGCAGCGAGGCGCCCGCCACCGTGGCCTGGCCGTCGACGATCAGCGAGTGGCTCGCCTCGGACAGCGGCGGCCAGACCAGGGCAACGGTCGAGCGCTGCAGGGCGTTCTCGCGCGTGTGGCGGCCGATGCCGTCGACGACCACCTCGCCGCCCTGCAGCCCCGCGACCACCGCCACCGCGTGCGGCGCGCCGTCGCCGTCGGTCGTCATCAGGTACGCGTAGCGGTAGCGCGCGATCTCGCCAGCCAGATTCGCCAATTCGACCGGAATGCTCATGGTGACACCTCAGGCTCGCTGCGACGTTCGCGCTCGGCGCGGGCGGCGCGCAGCACGCCGCGACGGGGCGATTCTGGCGCAGCCTGCCCGGCGGGGGCGGCGATTCGTCGGGACGCCGCGCTCATCGATTGGCCGCATCGACCAGCACGCGCACGTCGGGCACCTCGTCGATGCGCGCGATCAGGTCGACGAGCGCGGCCGCCTTCTCGCGTGAATGGGGCCTGCTCGCGTAGTTCACGCAATCGACGAACCGCGCCACATGAGCGGCCTCGTCGAGCGGGTTGTCGGGAAAGCCCGGCGCGTGGTCGAGACCGAGGTCGATGGTTCGCCCGTCGGCGAACGCCACCCGCAGATCCACCGCCGTATGGTCGCGCGCATCCAGCGCAGGGTCGGCCACCACCGTGGTCTTGTCGACCAGGCTGCGGATCGCGGGGTCGGCGATCGCCTGCGGCGTGAAGTGCTCGAGCTTCGACGCGCCGCGCACCATCGCGTTGGCGACGCAGTAGGCGATGCTGAACTGCGCGTTGACCCTCGGGTTGTCGCCCACCTCGAACGCGTGACCCACCAGCCGGTGCGCGTAAGGCGGCAGCGTGACGCGGATCGCGTGCACCGACTCGGGTGTCAGCGGCTCCCCTTGCGTCATTCGCAAGACGAGTTCGGTGCCGCCCTGCGTCAGGCCGCAGCTCGGGTACTTCTTGAACACCATCCGCCTGGCGCGCCAGGCGAGCCCCAGGTCGGCGACCATCTGCGCGGCCGTGCGCTCGCCCTTGGCAAACAGAGCGAGGTAGCCGTACACCCCCTCGATGAAGCGGGCCGGCCCGGTCAGGCCTGCGCGGGCCAGCAGCGCGCATTCCAGCGCGGCCTCGGCCACCCAGCCCTGGATCAGGCGCACCGCGAGCGAGCCGTCGACGTTGCTCTGAAAGCTCCCGCCGCAGCGGTTGAAGGCCAGCGCGAGCGCATGGAGCGTCTGGTTCTGGTCGAGCCCCAGCACGCGCGCCGCCCCGGTCGTGGCCGCGAAGATGCCGGCCACGCCGGTCGGATCGAACCCCGCGTACGCACGTTCGGTGAGGTTCATTCGCGCACCGACCTCCGCGCCGACCGCCAACGCCGAGATGAACGTGCGCCCGTCGACGCCACCGACCGCCTCCGCCGCAGCCAGCGCCGCCGGCATCAGCGACGAGCCGATGTGCACGCCAGGGGCCATCGCGTCGCAATAGTCGAGCGCGCGGCACATGACACCGTTGACCAGCGCCGCGCTCGGCGCCGGCAGCCTGTCGCCGCAGACCAGCACGGTGGCCTCGCCGTTGCCCCCGCGTTGCGCGAGCAGCGCACGCAAGGCGGCACAGCCCTCCTCGTCGGCGCCGCCGATGGCCGTGCCGACCGTGGCCAGCAACATGCGCCGCGCCAGCTCGAGCACATCGGCGGGGATCTCTTCGTGGCGTGTCCGCACCGCGAAAGCGGTCAGCGCTCGTTCCGTTTCCATCGATGGGTGGAGCCGATTCAGCGCCGAGCGACGAGCGGCTCGGCGCCCGAAAGAACCAACGCGTCAGCCCATCGCACGAACTGACGCGTTGATCGGATTGGTCGGGGTGGCGGGATTCGAACTCGCGACCCCTTGCACCCCATGCAAGTGCGCTACCAGGCTGCGCTACACCCCGACGAAGGCGCGAATTATAAGTGCGCAGCGCGGCGCACTCCGGCGTCTCAGTCTTCGAGCAACTTGCGGATCGACAGCAACTCGGTACGCAGTTGCGCCGCGTCGACGCCTTCGGTCACCTCCGGCAGGGGCAGCTTCTCCGGCGCGGAGTCGCCCGCGGTTGCCGACTCGACGTGCTCCGCGACGCTGGCCTCGTCGCGCCCCGCCTCGGCAGGCAGCACGGCGTCGCCATTGCCGCGCTCGGCCCGCGGCGTCTGCTCTGCCAGGCGGTTGCGAGCGCCGCTGATCGTGAAGCCCTGGTCGTACAGCAGCTCGCGGATGCGCCGGATCAGCAGCACCTCGTGGTGCTGGTAGTAGCGGCGGTTGCCGCGCCGCTTCACCGGCTTGAGCTGCGTGAACTCCTGTTCCCAGTAGCGCAGGACGTAGGGCTTCACGCCGCACAAGACGCTGACCTCACCGATCGTGAAGTAGCGCTTGGCTGGAATCGCTGGAAGCCCATTCTCCATTGAAATCAATGAGGTGGCGCGGTAAAGCTAGACTTTACTCGAACTCTCCTTCGGCGGGCGTGTCGCCCTGCACGATCGATTTCAGCTTCTGGCTTGCGTGAAACGTCACGACGTGCCGGGCCTTGATCGGAATGGCCTCGCCGGTGCGCGGGTTGCGTCCGGGCCGCGACGCCTTGCGCCGGATGTTGAAGTTGCCGAACCCTGAGAGCTTGACGTCCTGGCCCGAAACGAGGGTGGCATGCACCAGCTCGAAAAAGGCCTCGACCATGTCCTTGGATTCGCGCTTGTTCAGGCCCAGGCGCTCGAACAACAGCTCGGCCAGTTCGGCCTTGGTCAGCGTGGGAGTCTGCAGCGTGGGTACGGCCACCGGACGTGGGCCGGCTGCTGGCTCGGTGGTCATGGTTCCCTCGACATCGATTGGTCTTGTTGTTCAGCCCCGCAGTCTGGCGCCGACGCGCTCGAACGCCCGCTCGCGCGCCGCGCGCAGCGCACCCTCGATGCGCTCGTCGGTCAGCGTGGCGGCATCGTCCATCAATTCGAGGCGCACGGCCATACTGTGTTCACCCGGGGCCAGGTCGCCGCGCCCGCTGGGGCGGTAAAGGTCGAACAACGTGGCGCGGCGCACCAGCCCGGCCGGGTCGTCGGTCAGCGCCGCCAGCAACTCGTCGTGGCTCACTCGCTCGGAGACGACGAACGCCTGGTCGCGCTGCACTGCCTGGAAGCGGCCGATCGGCGCGAACGCCGGCACCTGCCGGTGCTGCACCGCCGCCGCATCGAGCTCGAACAACACGGGCGCCTGCGGCAACTCGTACGCCTGGCGCCAGCGCGGGTGCAGCTCGCCGACGACGCCGATCGAACGCTCGCCGAGCCGCAGTTCGGCGCTGCGCCCCGGGTGCAGCGCCGGGTGCTGCACCGCTACGCAGCGCAGCGGCAGCGGTGCCAGCAGCGACTCGAGGTCGCCCTTGACGTCGAAGAAGTCGACACGGCGCGCGGCCTCGCCCCACTGGGTGGGCGCCGCGTCGCCGTAGGCGAGGCCGCCGATGCGCACCGGCTGCGCCACGCCGGCCACCGCATCGTCGGCGGCGCGCACGCCGGCATCGCGGTGGTAGACACGGCCGATCTCGAACACGCGCACGCGCTCGACGCGCTGCGCGAGATTGCGCCGCAACGTGGCCACCAGGCTGCCGACGAGGCTCGATCGCATCACCGCCAGCGGCGCGGCGATCGGGTTGAGCACGCGGATCGGGTCGTCGTTGCCGGCCAGTTCGCTCTCCCAGCGCGGTTCGACGAAGCTGAACGAGATCGTCTCCTGGTAGCCGAGCGCGGCCAGCGCGCGGCGCAGCTCGTACAGGCTGCGCCGCCCTTCGCTGCGCCGCGTCGGCCGCACCGGCGCAAGCGGCGCCACCGACGGCAGCTTGTCGTAGCCGATGACGCGGATCACCTCCTCGATCAGGTCTTCCTCGAGCTGCAGATCGAAGCGCCACGGCGGCGGCGTGACCGTGATGCGGCCGTCGGCCACCGTGTGCTGCAGGCCCAGCCGCCGCAGCACGCCGGTGCAATCGTCCTCCGACAGCGGCATGCCGATCACCTTGGCCGCGCGCGCCACGCGCAGCGCCACCGGCTTGCGCTGCGGCACGTTGGGCTGCTGGTCGTCGACGGGTCCGGCGTGGCCGCCGCACACCTGCAGCACCAGCGCCGTGATGCGTTCGATGTGCTCGACGGTGGTCGACGGATCGACGCCGCGCTCGAAGCGGTGCCCGGCATCGGTGGAAAAACCGAAGCGCCGCGAACGGCCGGCCACGGCGTCGGGCCACCAGAACGCTGCCTCGATGTAGATGCTGCGCGTGTCGTCGCCGACCGCGGTGGCGTCGCCGCCCATGATGCCGGCCAGCGATTCCGCCGCCTGCGCATCGGCGATCACGCCGACGCCGGCGTCGAGCTCGACGGTCTCGCCGTTGAGCAGCTTCAGCGATTCGCCGCTGCGGCCCCAGCGCACGACGAGGTGCTGATGGATCTTGTCGAGGTCGAACATGTGCGACGGCCGCCCGTACTCGAACATCACGTAGTTCGAGATGTCGACCAGCGCGTTGACCGAGCGCTGGCCGCAGCGCTGCAGCCGCTGCACGATCCACTGCGGCGTCGCGGCGCGCGGATCGATGCCGCGCACGACGCGGCCGGAGAAGCGGCCGCACAGATCGGTGGCTTCGATGCGCACCGGCAGCGTGTCGGCGATCGCCGGCGTCACGCTGGCGATCGCCGGCGTGCGCAGCGGCGCGCCGGTCAGCGCGGCCACCTCGCGCGCGACGCCGTACACCGACAGGCAGTGCCCGAGGTTGGGGGTCAGCTTCAGCGTGAACAGCGTGTCGTCGAGCGCCAGCGCGTGTCGGATGTCGGCGCCCACCGGCGCGTCGGCTGCCAGCTCGAGCAGGCCGGTGTGGTCGTCGCTGAGGCCCAGCTCGCGCGCCGAACACAGCATGCCGCGGCTCTCGACGCCGCGCAGC
>JAJVIL010000134.1 GCA_022072045.1 Burkholderiaceae bacterium
GCGCGATGTCGGTGCCGTTCTCGGCCTTGTTGATGTGCACCGCCAGCGTGCTCTTGGCCTGCTCGTCGATCAGCGACATCGACGCGCCGTCGTTGTGGCTCATCTCCATCACCTGCTTGCCCTGCGCCAGCGCCTTGATCTTCTCGCGGTAGAACGCGGTCACCTTGTCGTGGCTGTCGTCGCTGTGCAGCGCCACCTGCAGCGCGGTGTTGGTGCCGTTGACGATGCGCATCGACGAGCCTTCAGTCTCCTTCGCGCCGGGGTAGAACGGCAGGCCGACTTCGGCCTCGCTGATCTTGGCGTTGCCGAGTTCCATCTGGCTGGTCTTGCCCGAGGCGTCGGTGGTGGCGACCTTGATCCCGCCGCCGGACAGGTCGACCTTGGCCTGCGTGCCGTCTTTCGACAGCGAGGACTCGATGGCTTTCTCCACCGCCATTTCAGAGGCCTTCTCCTGTGCCTTGCCGCAGGCACCGAGCGCCAGCATCGCCACCAGCGCCACCGCTGCACCATGGAAACCGTGATTCATGAGACCCCCTCGATCCCTTGCGAAGGGGCAGATGGTGCGCTCCCGCTGGGGCCGTGTCCATCCCCAACAGGGCCATCGAGCCGACCATCGGACAACCGAAGGTTGCGGCGAAGCCTCGTATCTCGCGGCGACGTGAAGGCGCGTAGCACCGGCCGCAGCCACAATCGCCTGCCATGAAGGTCGTGCGACTGCGTGCCGGCAAGGAGCGCTCGCTGCTGCGGCGGCACCCGTGGCTGTTCGAGGGCAGCATCGACAAGGGCGGCGGCGACTCCGGCGAGACGGTGCGCGTGCAGGCGGGCGACGGGCGGTTCCTGGCGTGGGGGGCGTACAGCCCGCGCTCGTCGATCCGCGTGCGCGCCTGGAGCTTCGATGAGGCCGAGCGCATCGACGCGGCGTTCTTCGAGCGCCGCATCGCTGCCGCGGTGGCGCTGCGCCAGCGGCTTGCCGTGGCCAGCGACGGCGTGCGGCTGGTGCACGCCGAGGCCGACGGCCTGCCGGGGCTGATCGTCGACCGCTACGCCGACGTGCTGAGCGTGCAGTTGCTGGCCGCCGGCGCCGAGCGCTGGCGCGACGCGATCGCCGACGCGCTGGTGCGCATCAGCGGCGTCGGCGCGGTCTACGAACGCTCCGACTCCAGCGTGCGCGCGCTCGAGGGCCTGGCCGCGCGCAGCGGCTGGCTGCGCGGCGGTGGTGCCACCGAGGTGGTGATCCGCGAGCACGACTGGTCGCTCGCGCTCGACGTCGCGCACGGCCACAAGACCGGCTTCTACCTCGACCAGCGCGACAACCGGCACGCCTTCGCGCAGTGGGTGCGCCGGCTCGGCTGCGAGCGCGTGCTCAACTGCTACTGCTACAGCGGCGGCTTCGGCGTCGCGGCCTTCGCCGGCGGCGCGAGGCACGTGACCAGCGTGGACTCCTCGGCCGCCGCGCTCGAACTGGCGCGCGCCAACGTCGCGCGCAACGGCTTCGGCGAGCGCTCGGCCGAGTACGTGGATGCCGACGTCAACCAGACGCTGCGCAACCGCCTGAAGGCGGGCGAGTCGTTCGACGCCATCGTGCTCGACCCGCCGAAGTTCGCGCCCACCGCCGCGCACGCCGAGCGCGCCGCGCGCGCCTACAAGGACATCAACCGTCTGGCGCTCAGGCTGCTGGCGCCCGGCGGCCTGCTGTTCACCTTCTCGTGCTCGGGCGGCGTCGGCGCCGACCTGTTCCACAAGATCGTCGCCGGCGCCGGCATCGATGCCGGCGTCAACGCCGCGATCGTGCAGCGCCTGGAGGCCGCGTGCGACCACCCGACGACGATCGAGTTCCCGGAGGGCGAGTACCTCAAGGGGCTGGTGCTGCTGAAGACGACGTCGGCGCCGGCTGCGCCCGAGGCGGCGTGAAGTCGATGCGCGGCTCGAACTTGGCGCGCCGCGTCGCGAAGTAGCTCTTGACGTTGCGCACGTTGGCGTCTTCGGTGAACAGCCGCTGCACCAGCGCGTTGTAGTGGGCCATGTCGCGCACCCACACCACCAGCACGAGGTCGGGGCCGGGGCTCACGCGGTAGCACTGCTGCACGGCAGGCTCGGCCACCGCGCGCGCCTCGAACGCCGCCAGGTGCTCGGCGCCCTGGCGGTCGAGCGTGATTTCGACGATTGCGGTGAGCCCGGCTTCGAACGCGCGCGGCGACACGATGGCCATCTGGCGCTCGATCACGCCGGCGTCGATCAGGCGGCGCACGCGGCGCAGCGCGGTGGCAGGCGACACGCGCGCGGCGTCGGCCAGCGCTTGGTTCGAGCGCGAGGCGTCGCGCTGCAGCAACTCGAGCAGGCGGTGATCCACCTCATCCAGGGGAGCTTGAGCGACAGAATCTTCCATATGAGAGATATCAGTAGCGCAATTATATCGTACAGCGCACGACTAGAGCAAATATTGCGCGCCTATGAGAAAAATGAAAGCTCAAGCCACCTCGGCTTGCCTACCATCGCGCCACTCGCAACACCCCAGGTCCAGCGTTCATGTGCGGAATCGTCGGCGCCGTCAGCAACCGGAACATCGTGCCCATCCTCGTCGAGGGCCTGAAGCGGCTCGAGTACCGCGGCTATGACTCGTGCGGTGTGGCGGTGCATCAAGACGGCGGGCTGCGCCGCGCGCGCAGCACGGCACGCGTGGCCGAGCTCGACGCGCAGGTGGCCAAGGAGCACATTGCCGCCGGCACCGGCATCGCGCACACCCGCTGGGCCACGCACGGCGCGCCGGCGGTGCACAACGCGCACCCTCACTTCTCGGGCGCGGCGGGATCGAATGGCGCGGGGCGCATCGCGCTGGTGCACAACGGCATCGTCGAGAACCACGACGAGCTGCGCGCCGAGCTGCAGGCCAAGGGCTTCGCGTTCGAGAGCCAGACCGACACCGAGGTCGTCGCCCACCTGGTGAACCACCTCTACGACGGCGACCTGTTCGAGGCGGTGCAGCGCGCTGCGCTACGGCTCGAAGGCAGCTTCGCACTGGCGGTGTTCTGCCGCGACGAGCCGCACCGCGTGATCGGCGCGCGCCAAGGCTCGCCGCTGGTGGTGGGCATCGGCAAGGGCGAGAACTTCATCGCCTCCGACGCGATGGCGCTGGCCGGCGTGACCGACCAGATCGCCTACCTCGAGGAAGGCGACGTGGTCGACATCCAGCTCGGCAAGCACTGGGTCGTCTCGCGCCAGCCCGACGGCAGCTACAAGCGCGCGCAGCGCGAGGTGCGTACCGTGCACGCGCACTCCGGCGCCGCCGAACTCGGGCCGTACCGCCACTACATGCAGAAGGAGATCTTCGAGCAGCCGCGCGCCATCGCCGACACGCTCGACGGCGTCGGCGGGCTCGACCCGTCGCTGTTCGGCAGCGCGGCGGCCAAGGTGTTCGACGGCGTCGACCGCGTGCTGATCCTCGCCTGCGGCACCAGCTACTACGCCGGCAGCACCGCGCGCTACTGGCTCGAGGCGATCGCCGGGCTGCCGACCACGGTGGAGATCGCCAGCGAATACCGCTACCGCGAGAGCGTGCCCGACCCGCGCACGCTGGTGGTCACCATCAGCCAGAGCGGCGAAACGGCCGACACCATCGCCGCGCTCAAGCACGCGCGCACGCTCGGCATGGAGCGCACGCTGACCATCTGCAACGTCGCCACCAGCGCCATGGTGCGCGAGTGCAAGCTCGCGTTCGTCACGCGTGCCGGCGTCGAGATCGGCGTCGCGTCGACCAAGGCGTTCACGACGCAACTGGTGGCGCTGTTCCTGCTGACGCTGGTGCTGGCCAAGCACCGCGGCAGGCTGGCGGCCGCGAGCGAAGATGCGGCGCTGCGCAACCTGCGCCACCTGCCGGCGGCGGTGCAGTCGGTGCTGGCGCTCGAGCCGCAGATCATCGCCTGGGCCGAACAGTTCGTGCCGCGCCAGCACGCGCTCTTCCTCGGCCGTGGCCGGCACTATCCGGTGGCGCTCGAAGGCGCATTGAAGCTCAAGGAGATCAGCTACATCCACGCCGAGGCGTACCCGGCCGGGGAGCTGAAGCACGGCCCGCTGGCTCTGGTGGACGCCGAGATGCCGGTGGTCACCGTGGCGCCGGCCGACGACCTGCTCGAGAAGCTCAAGAGCAACATGCAGGAGGTGCGCGCCCGCGGCGGCCAGCTCTACGTGTTTGCCGACACCGATACGCACATCGAACCCGCCCCCGGCGTCCACGTGATCCGCCTGCCCGAGCACTACGGCGCGCTGAGCCCGATCCTGCACGTGGTGCCGCTGCAGTTGCTGGCGTATCACACCGCGGTGGCCAGAGGCACTGATGTGGATAAACCAAGGAATCTGGCGAAGAGCGTGACGGTCGAGTAGACGCTCACGCTCTTCGCGGTGCGCAAGCACCCAGCGCCGCAGGCGCTGCAGATTCGTTGGTTTGGGGCACGCTCACATCGCGCAGCGATGTGAAGCCGCGAGAGCGGCGGTGCGTGCACCATAAGCCACGCAATCTCGCCAAGAGCGTGACCGTCGAGTAGACGGTCTCGCTCTCGCGCGGCGCGGAGGATTCGATGACAGCGGGT
This sequence comes from Burkholderiaceae bacterium, assembly GCA_022072045.1. Classification (GTDB taxonomy): domain Bacteria; phylum Pseudomonadota; class Gammaproteobacteria; order Burkholderiales; family Burkholderiaceae_C; genus JAEUPI01. Next base: position 4,584 of record JAJVIL010000134.1, read on the forward strand.
GCGCCGCGCCCGGCGACATGCGCCCAGCGTCTCGGCCGCCAACCGCCTCCGCCGGGCGCGGCCCGAACCCCATCCTGGCTGTCGCGCGGCGGCCGCAATCTGCCGCCGCGCGACAGCGCTCGGTTAGACATGGGTCAACCCCGGCTCAGATGACGCGCCCGCGCGGCGCGCCGGCGTGCTAGCTTCGACGTGGCGAGGAGACATCACGGAGGGCCGCAGCGGTGAGCAGTTCCATCACGACAAAGGCAGCCGACCTGTTGCGCCAGGCGGTGGGCCAGGGGCGCGAAAGCCTGGAAGGTGCGGCGCTGGTCGAGCTGCTCGCGGGCCTGGGCGTCATGTTCGACGCGCAGGCGCCCGCAGGCGGGGCCGAGCTGCGCATCACGCTCAACGCGACGCGCGAGTTCGGCATGGTGATCGGCGCCGGCCTCGGCGGACTCGAAGGCGAGCTCGACGAGGCCAACTTCCGGCGCGACCGCGCCTCGGTCTACGCCGCAGCCGAGCTGACCGACGCGCAGGATTTCCTGCGCCTGTTCAAGCGCACACTCGCCTGGCAGAAACTTGTGGCGCACGCCAGGCAGGGCGGCCGGCCGGCGCCCGAGGCGGCACTGACCGGGTGCTTCGCGCGCCTGCTCGAACTCGCGCGCGCGTTCGCTCCCGGCGCGCCGGATGCGTCCTTCGTGCTCCAGGCGCTCGAGCTCAACCCGGTGTGTGCCGGCACCGGCCTCACCGTGCGCAGCGCCAAGTGCAGCTTCGGCAAGCCGCCCCCCCGCCGCCTGCCGCGTCCGATCGCGAAGATCGACAAGCTGATCCACCCGAAGCGCATCGGCATCATCGGCGTCTCGGGCAGCGGCATGAACTTCGGCCGCATCATCCTGCGCAACCTGATCGGCAGCGGCTTTCCGAAGGAGCAGCTTCTCGTGTTGAAGCCGGGCGAGACCGAGATCGACGGCGTGCGCTGCGTCGAAGGCCTGAAGGCGATCGACGGCAAGCTCGACATGCTCATCGTCGCCGTCGCGGCCAGCGCGGTCTACGATCTCGTCGACCAGATCATCGAGACCGACGCGGTCGACGCGGTGATGCTGATCCCGGGCAGCATGGGCGAGACCAAGAAGAGCCGCGAGCCCGCGGCCGCGCTCGCGGCGCGGATCAACGCGGCACACGCCAAGCCGGGCGGCGGGCCGATCTTCCTCGGCGCGAACTGCCTGGGCGTCGTGTCGCATCCGGGCAGCTACGACTCGTGGTTCATTCCGCTCGAGCGGCTGCCCAAGCCGAAGAAGAAACCGGTGCGCAACTCGGTGATGCTGTCGCAAAGCGGCGCCTTCATGATCACCCGGATGTCGCAGAACCCGTGGCTCGACCCGGCGTACATGCTGGCGCTGGGCAACCAGACCGACCTCACGCACGGCGACATGCTGAGCTACTTCGCCGACCTGCCCGGCATCGAGACGCTGGGCATCTACGTCGAGGGCTTCAAGGATCTCGACGGCCTGCTCTTCGCGCAGGCGGTGCGCAAGGCGGTCGTCAATGGCAAGCAGATCGTCGTCTACAAGTCGGGCCGCACCGGGCCGGGGCAGGGCGGCGTGCTGGGCCATACGGCATCGATCGCAGGCGGGCTGACGCTGTTCGAATCGGTGGTGCGCCACGCCGGAGCGATCGTCACCGAGGACCTGAACACCTTCGACGACCTCTTCTACATCGCCGGCGCCCTGCACGCCAAGAAGGTCGGCGGCAACCGGCTCGGCGCGTTGAGCGGTGCCGGCTTCGAGGCGGTGGCGATGGCCGACAACATCGAGTCCGACGGCTACGCGATGCAGATGGGCACGCTCGCCGACGAGACCGTGACGCGCATCGAGCAGATCCTCGTCGCGAAGAAGCTCGACCAGCTCGTCGAGGTGCGCAACCCGCTCGACATCAACCCCGGCGCCGACGACGAGGCGCACCTCGACATCTCGGAAGCTTTCCTGCGAGACCCGAACATCGACGCCGTCGTCGTCGGCCTCGACCCGACCGCGCCTTCGGTGCGCGCGCTCGAGCAAAGCAAGCTGCGACCGGGCTACGACCTGAGCGACCCGAAGAGCACGGTGCACCTGATGCCGCCGCTGGCCGATCGCCACGACAAGCCGCTCGTGGGCATCCTCGACGGCGGCAGCCTCTACGACGCGATGACTGCGCGCCTGATGGATCAGGGCGTGTGCTGCTTTCGCAATTCGACCCGTGGCACGAAGGCGCTCGTGCGCTATTTCGAGGCGCGGCAGAATGCCGACTATCTGAAATCCCGCCGCGAGGGCGGCAGCAAACCCTGAGGACACGCAGTGAGCGATACCCTGAAACCCGGCCTTTGCGCCACCAGCCGCGTCGAGGTCGACCGCGACCGCACGATCGGCTTCATGGGCGAGGACTTGCGCGTCTACTCGACGCCGAGCCTGCTCTACGACGTCGAGGTCGCGTGCCGCAACCTGCTGCTGCCGCACGTCGGCGAAGGCAAGGATTCGGTCGGCACGCGCGTCGAGTTCGACCACGTCGGCGCGACGCTGCTGGGCATGTGGGTCGAGATCACGGTCAAGCTCGTCGAGGTCAACGGCCCGGCGGTGACCTTCGAGTTCACCGCCCGCGACGCGGTCGAGGAAGTCGCGCGCGGCAAGCACAACCGCTTCATCGTCGGCCTCGAGAAGACGGCACAGCGCCTGCAGGCCAAGCGCGCCAAGGCCGGCCTGGCCTGAGCGCCTGACGGCCGCGGGCATGGCCGCGACCGCGTAGTCCTTCTCTCGTCCTTCCCATCACCAGCGCACGCCGACGAGCAACATCGTCTCGCCGAGGTTCTTGCCGCCGCCGACGAGGTGGCCGTTGGAAATGTGCCGCAGCATCACGATGAAATGATCCCGCTGCCAGCCAACGGTGGTCGAGAACTCGAAACGACTCGACAGCGCGTCGGTGCGGGTGCTCGTCGCGACGAGTTGCTCGCTGGCAAACCAGCGTGAGTTCGGCATCGTGATCCGCACGCCGCCACCGGCGACGGTTACGTCGTGGTGCAGGTGCTCGACGCGGGTACGGCGCGCCCCCAGCCAGCCGAGCGAGGCCATCGTTGCGAAGTGCCAACGACCATCGGTCGGTGCATCGCCGTAGACGCTGGCGAACACGGCAGCGGTGGCGCGGTCTGCCGAGGTCAGGCTCTGACCGGCGGCGATGTCGACCCTGGTCGCTTGCGCGGCGAACGGAACGGCCAGCAAGGCTGTCAGCCATAAGCCACGCAAGTGGCGCATGGCAATTCTCATCCACGCGGTGAAGACGACTCGAGCGGGCCTTGGATGCCGGCTCGTTCCGCTCGAGCGATGCCTGCTCCGACGGCGCCCGACTCCGCCGGGCGAAGCCCGTCGACCCCGACGCGCACCGCCCGCTGCGGGTTCTCCTCGTACGGCGGCGCGTAGATCACCAGCACCTCGGCCGCTTGCTCGCCGACGGCCGTGAACACGTGCGGCACATCGGCCGGGAAGAAGCAGCAGTCGCCGGGCCCGAGCTCGGCGCGTTCGCCGCCGACTTCGGCCAGTGCTCGCCCGGCCAGCAGGTAGCAGACCTGTTCGATGCCGGGGTGCGCGTGCGGTAGCGCACCGTGTCCGGGCTCGAGCCGGCCGAGCACGACTTCGAGGCGCTGCGCACCGACGTTGTCGCGGCCGATCAGGCGACGGTTGCTCGTGCCCTCGTGGTGCGCCGGCCGATAGGCCTCGACCTCGGCGGCCCGGATGAAGTAGCCATGCGCCATCGTCTCGCTCCTGTGCGGGCCGCATCCTGAATGCTGCCTGATGCGGTCGACGAACCGAACAACAACGCGGCAGCACGCGGCCAGAGTACCGCTGAGCGGCCGTCGCACGCGGCGGAACTACGCCGCCCCTGTTCGGGTCAACGGCAAATCCGCCGGCACTTGCGACGCCGCGCTTGCAGCAGGTGCGCTTTCCTTCGCGACGCCGGCCCTGCGGCGTAGAAGGCTGCGCCCGCAGCAACGTGGGCACGAGGAGACAGCAATGGTCGGAAGTTCATCGAACGCGGGCCCGTGGGCCCTGGCACGTCGCGCGATCGCGTCGCTGGCGGTTCTCGCATTCGCGGCGTTGGGCGGCGTGGCGCACGCTGCGCAGGCGCCTGCCGAGATCAAACTGGGCACGCTCTACGCGTCGGCCGGGCCGCTGGCCAGCATCTCGATGCCGGTGTACGACGGCCTCAAGCTGTGGATCGACCAGAAGAACGCCGAGGGGGGCGTCTTCGTCAAGGCGTTCGACAAGAAGATCCCGATCAAGCTGATCTCCTACGACGACCAGAGCAACACCGCCACCGCGGCCACGCTCTACAACCAGCTCATCACGCAAGACAAGGTCGACCTGCTGGTGGCCGATTCGAGCTCGGTGCTGACTTCGGTCGGGGTGCCGATCGCGCGCGACCACAAGATGCTGCTGATCGACCAGACCGGCACCGGCGCCACCTTCTTCACGAAGGACAACCCCTACATCGTGCTGATCGCCGATCCGGTGTCGTCGATCTGGCCCAAGCCGCTGGCCGATTTTCTGACGCATGAAGGCCGCAAGCTCGGCATCAAGCGCGTCGCGATGCTCTACGCCACCAACGACTTCACCGGCACGCAGGCCAACGCGGTGCGCCAGTTCATCAAGGAATCGAACTCCGGGCTCGAGCTGGTCTACGACCAGGGCGTGCCGACCAACACCTCGAACTACACGGTGCTGCTCAACAACATCCGCGCCAGCAACCCCGACGCGGTGATCCACCTCGGTTACGCCGGCAACGACATCGCCTTCCTGCGCAACGTGCAGGACAGCGGCATCGAGTTCAAGTTCCTGTTCTCGATCTACCCCGGCCTCGAGACCGATCTGCTCGAGAAGAACGTCGGCACCGCCGGGCTGAACTACGTCTACACCTACGTGCCGTCGTCGGAGCTGACCTACAAGACCAACTTCGGCATGACCCTGCCCGAGTACAAGAAGGCGTGGGCCGACAAGTACGGCGACTCGCGCGTCGAGTTCGGCTTCAACTCCGTCGCCGGCTACACCACCGGGCTGGTGCTCGAGAAGGCGCTCTCGGTGGCCGACAGCCTCGACCAGCTCGCACTGCGCAAGGCGATCTTCAGCCTCTCGGGCAAGCTCAAGACGCTCGACGGTACCTTCGCGCTCGACGCCAACGGCGCGCAGGTGGGCGCGATCACGCCGCTCGGCCAACTGGTCGCCGACAAGAAGAACGATCTGCAGTTCGTCACCGTGTGGCCCAAGGACGTGGCCACCGGCCAGCCGATCTACCCGCGTCCCTGAGCGGCAGCGTCGCGCACAGGCCTCGAGCCCGCCATCGGCGTGAAGGATGCTTTCCTACACGCTGATCGCGGGCTTGCTGTTCGGCCTGTATTTCACGCTGATCGGGCTCGGCCTGAACCTCGTGTTCGGGGTCATGCGCATCGTCAACCTCGCGCATGGCGACTTCCTGATGCTCGGCGCCTTCGTCGCCTACTGGCTGTTCACGCTGTTCGCGATCAACCCGCTGCCGGCGGTGCCGGTGGCGTTCGGCGTCTTCCTGCTGATCGGGCTGCCGCTGTACCGCCTGCTGGTGCCGCGGCTGCTGCGCGCGCGCGACCCGGAGATGCTGTCGTTCATCCTGTTCTTCGGGCTGTCGCAGGCGATCGAGGCCATCGCGACGATCGCCTTCGGCACCGGCGAGCGTTCGATTCCCGGCCGCGTCATCGGCGAGTCGATCGCCGCCGCGCTGAGCCTGCTGTCGGGCCACCCGGCGGGCACCGGGCCGGTGTCGATCCTCGGCCAGCGCTTCCCGATGGCGTGGGCCGTCAGCGCGGCGGTCAGCGCGCTGGCGGTGGTGCTGGTCTACGTCTACCTCTACCGCACGCGGCTCGGCACCCTGACGCGTGCGGTGATGGTCGAGCGTGACGAGGCGCTGGCCACCGGCATCGACGTGCACCGCGTCTCGGCCATCGCCTTCGGCGTCGGCCTGGGCCTGGCGGCGCTGGCCGGCGTGTTCGCGCCGTTCATGCTCGGCAGCATCACGCCGGCGATGGGGGTCAACGTCACCGTCACGTCGTTCGCGGTGATCGTCATCGGCTCGCTCGGCAACCCGCTGGGCACCGTGCTCGGCGGCCTGGTCTACGGCGTGTCGTACATGTTCATGCAGAGCTACTACAGCTCGTGGGCCAATCTGCTGCCGTACCTGCTGCTGATCGCGATCCTGCTGGTGCGCCCGAGCGGCCTGCTCGGAAGGCAGGTGCGGCGTGCCTAAGGTCCTGCGCGATGCAGCGTGGGTGCTGCTGCCGGTGGTCGTGGTGCTCGCCGTGCTGCCGTCGTTCTACAGCAACCACCTGCTGCTGTTCAATTTCGTCGTCTTCATGATGCTGGCGCAGGGCATCAACGTGATCTACGGCTTCACCGGCTACCTGCCGTTCGGCTACGTCGGCTTCTTCGGCGCCGGTGCCTACGGCTTCTCGGTGCTGGTGATGCATCTGGCGGCGCCGCCGCTGCTCGCGCTGGCAGGCGGCGTCGCCGTCGCCGCGCTGCTCGGGCTGCTGTTGACGCCGCTGCTTCGCCTGTCGGGCGCCTACTTCGCGATCGCCAACCTCGCCGCGGCGCTGGCGCTGCTGCAGGTGGTGGCCAACCCGGCGCTGCAGCCGCTGACCAACGGGCCCTACGGCGTCAGCCTGAGCGGCGTGTTCGACCCCAGCCTGGCCTACGGCGTGGCGCTGGCCGGCCTCGGGCTCACGTTGCTGCTCGTGATCACGCTGCGGCGCTCGCGCTTCGGGCTGGCGCTCAAGGCGATCCGCGACGATTCGATCAGTGCCGCGATGGCCGGCATCGACGTGGTGCGCGCCAGGGTCATCGCCTGGCTGCTGAGCGCGGTGATCGCCGGCTATGCCGGCGCGGTGTTCGCGTGGTACGTGTCGGTGTTCTACGCCGAAACGGTGTTCAGCAACGAGTTCTCGGTGTTCGCGATCGTGTTCGCGCTGTTCGGCGGCGCCGGCACGGTGCTCGGGCCGCTGCTCGGCGTGGTCATCCTCTACGGCATCTACAACACCGTCGGCGTCACCGCGCCGCAATACTTCCAGCTCATCTACGGGCTGCTGATCATGGCGGTGGTGCTGTTCCTGCCCAACGGCCTGATCTCGCTGCTCGAGCGCCGGGGCATCGATGCGCCCTGAAAGATGAAGAGCCCCCACGCTCACTCTGTTCGCTGCCCCCCGAGGGGGCGCGTCAGCGGCTCCGGGCGGCCGGGCGCCGCTGACGCGCTGCTCACCGTCGACGCGCTGGTCAAGCGCTTCGGCGCGTTCCACGCGCTCGACCGCCTGAGCTTCACGTTGCAGCCGGGCGAGATCCTCGGGCTGGTGGGGCCCAACGGCTCGGGCAAGACCACCTGCATCAACGTCGTCTCGGGCCTCTACGCGCCCGATGGCGGCCGCGTGCTGCTCGACGGCACGCCGGTGGCCGGGCTCGCGCCGCACCGCCTCGCGCACCTGGGCATCAACCGCACCTTCCAGGTGCCCAAGCCGTTCCGCTCGCTGAGCGTGCGCGACAACGTCGCGCTGGCCATCACCTACGGCCGGCGCGACGGCCGCGGCGCCGACGTCGACACGCTGCTCGAGTCGCTCGACCTCGCCGCGGTCGCGCAGCGGCCGGCGATCGAGCTCAACAACGCGCAGCAGAAGATGCTCGACCTGGCGCGCGCACTGGCCACGCAGCCGCGCGTGCTGCTGGTCGACGAACTCGCGGCGGGGCTCAACCCGGGCGAACTGGAGCGCATCGGCGCGCGGCTCGAGGCCATCGCGCGCAGCGGGGTCGGGCTGGTCGTGGTCGAGCACCTGATGGGCTTCATCGACCAGATCACCGACCGCGTGATCGTGATGAACGCCGGCCGCCACATCTTCGAGGGCACGCTGGCGGCGGCGGTGCACGACCCGCAGGTGATCGAGGTCTACCTCGGAGCGGGCGATGTCGGAACCGGCGATGCCTGAGCCGCTGCTGCGCATCGACCGCCTGGCCGCGGGCTACGACCGCATGCAGGTGCTGTGGGACGTGGGCCTCGAAGTGGCCGAACGCGAGACCGTGGTGCTGCTCGGCGCCAACGGCGCCGGCAAGACGACGCTGCTGCGAACGCTGCTCGGGCTGCTGCCGGCCTGGCACGGCAAGATCGCGTTCGCCGGCCACGACATCAGCCATCTGCGCACCGACCGCCGGGTGCGCCACGGCATGGCCTACATGTCGGAGATCGCGGTCTTCGCCGGCCTCAGCATCGAGGAGAACATCCGCATCGGCGGGCAGTTCCTTCCCGCGAGCGCGCTGAGCGCGCGCGCCGAGGCGCTCTACGCGCTCTTCCCGATCCTGCGCGAGCGCCGGCGCGCCGCCGCGTCGAGCCTCTCGGGCGGCCAGCGCAAGATGCTCGGCATCGCCAAGGCGCTGGCCGGCGAGCCGCGCCTGCTGGTGATGGACGAACCCTCGGCCGGGCTCTCGCCGATCCTGGTCAAGGAGGTGGTCGCCGCGCTGCGCCGGCTGCGCGAGGGCGGGCAGTCGCTGCTGATCGCCGAGCAGAATGTCAAGTTCCTCGAGCTGGCCGACCGCGTCTACACGCTCGACGGCGGGCGCATCGGCTTTTGCGGTAGCGTTGCGCAGATGCACGAGGACGACGCGCTGCGCCGCGCCTACTTCGGGCTGCACTGAAGCCGCCCCCGGACTCCGCGCCGAGCGACAACAACGAAGCAACAGCCACGAGCACCATGGGCCCGCTGCACGGCATCCGCATCATCGACATGACCTCGGTGCTGATGGGTCCGTTCGCGACCCAGGCGCTCGGCGACATGGGCGCCGACGTCGTCAAGGTCGAGGCGCCGGCGGGTGATCTGATCCGCCAGGTCGAACCCGGGCGGCACGCCGGCATGGGGGCGATGTTCCTCAACGTCAACCGCAGCAAGCGCAGCATCGTGCTCGACCTCAAGCAGCGCGCCGCGCACGACGCGCTGCTGCGCCTGCTGCGCGACGCCGACGTGCTGGTCACCAACGTGCGGCCGGCGGCGATGGCGCGGCTCGGCCTCGGCTACGACGCGCTCGCGGCGCTCAACCCGCGCCTCGTCTACGCCGCGCTGGTGGGCTTCGACCAGGCCGGGCCGTATGCGGCGCGGCCGGCCTACGACGACCTGATCCAGGGCGGCTCGACGCTGGCCTGGCTGATGGCGCGCTCGGGCGACGGCACGCCGCGCTACGTGCCGACGGCGCTGGCCGACCGCCTCGTCGGTGCCACCGCGGTCGGCGCGATCCTGGCGGCGCTGCTCGAGCGCGAGCGCAGCGGCCGCGGCCAGCGCGTCGAGGTGCCGATGTACGAGACCATGGTCGCCTTCGTGCTGTCCGATCACCTCGGCGGGCTGACCTACGAGCCGCCGCTCGACG
>JAJVIL010000031.1 GCA_022072045.1 Burkholderiaceae bacterium
AGGTGCGCGCGTCGCGCACGCCGATGCAGCCGCTTCCGTCGGCCGTGCGGGTTTCGGTGGTGTACAGCCGCGTGCCGTCGGCGCTGGCGGCCACGTGGCCGTCGTAGGTGGTGCGGCCGCCGTCGTCGTCGGCCGTCACGCGGCGTACGAGGCGGCCCTCGGCGTCGATGCGCACCAGCCACGTGCCCGGGCGCAGCGCCACCGCGAGCAGCGCGCCGTCGGGCTCGGCCACGAAGCCGTGCGCGCGGCTCGGCATGGTGGATGCGTGGCGCACGCGCACCGTGGCGGCGGCCCAGTCGACCTCGATCACGCCCACCTGTTGCGGATCACCCGCCGCAGGCCCGCGCCAGGCAGCGCCGATTCGCACGGGCCGCTCGTCGAGCGCGGCTTGTGCCCACGCCGCCGGCGCGAAGCCGGCGGCCAAGGAAGCGAGAACGGTTCGGCGATGCATCGTGCCCTCGAGACGAGTCAGTAGAACTTGTAGGCCACCGTGAGCTGCAGCGTGCGCGGCAGGGCCGGCACGTAGTGGCCGCGATAGACGAAGTCGGCGTAGTGCTTGTCGGTCACGTTGGTGAGGTTGGCCTTGAAGCTGAGGTCGCCTTGCTGGTACTCGGCCATCAGGTCGGCGGTCACGTAGCGCGCTGCCCATACCGGCGAGGTGGCGGGCAGCCCCACCGGCCGGTCGCCGCTCTTGGCGTTCAGGCCCCCGCCGATGCGCCAGTGCGGCGCGAGCTTGTAGGTGGTCCAGATCGTGCCGCTGTGGCGTGGCGTGAGGCCGGGCCGCGAGCCGACGGGTTCGGTGCCGGCGGCGCCGCTGGACGCATCGACCTCGGCGTTGGGGATGAACGCGTATGAGCCGTACACCTCCCACGCCGGCGTGATGCGGCCGGCGAGGTCGAGCTCGAAGCCTGCCGCGTGCCGCTTGCCCGACAGCACGTAGTTGCAGGCGTCGACCGATTCGCTGTCGCGGTTGCGCTCGTTGTGCTTGGTGCTGTGGAACAGCGCCATTCGCGTGGTGAGGCGGCCGTCGGCGAGGTCGAGCTTGGCGCCGAGTTCGACGTTGCGGCTCTTCTCCGGCGGCGTCTGGCTGGAGCCGGGGTCGTACTGGTAGGTGTCGCCCGAGGTGTTGAACGAGGTGCCGTACGACAGGTGGTAGCTCTGCGTGTCGCTCGGCTGGAACAGCACGCCGAAGCGCCGGCTCCACAGCGAGTCGTCGCGCGAGAAGCGCGTATCGGCCGGCGTGTAGCACGGGTTGGGCAGCGGCGGGTTGCCGGTCGTGGGGGCGCCCTGTGCGGTGATGGCGTGGTAGTCGCCGCGGAACTTGTCCCAGCGCAGGCCGGCCAGCAGCTTCCACGCCGGCGCGATGCGCAGCAGGTCTTGCGCGTACACGCCGGCCGCCTTGGCGTCGAACGTGCGGTTGACGCTGGCAATGCGCAGCGATTCGTCGATCGCTGCGCCATCGTTGGGCGTGCCCACCGTGGTGGGCGGCTTGGGCAGCGTGACGCCCGCGGGCAGACCCAACGCGAAGTTCTCGAACTCCTCCTTGGCGAGGTCGACGCCGGCCTGCACCGAGTGCTCGAGCCCGAACCACTGGTGTTTGCCGGCGTAGTCGCTTTGCAGGTACTTCGCGTCGAGGTCCATCTTCTTGTTGTTGGTGCCGCGGTTGAGCCGGGTCTCCGGGCCGAAGGTGCCGGCGTTGACCGCCTGGCCGCCGGGCTGCTGCGCCGCCGGTGCGAAGCGGATCGCGCTGGCGCGCTGGTCGCGCCGGTACTGCGCAGCGCGGAACTGCGTGGTCAGCGCCGCCACGGGCGTGAAGCGGTGTACATGGCTGGCGAACACCTGCGTGGTGCCGGTGCGGTTGATGTCGCTGGCCAGGCCGTAGTAGTTCTTCGGTTCGGTCGGCCACTCGTAGCGCGTGCCGCCGTCGACCGGGGTCAGCCACGGCAGCCCGTAGTTGATGCCGTTGTCGTTGCGCAGGTAGTACGCGCCCACGGTGAACTCGTTGCGCGTGCCGATGCCGAATCGCAACGCCGGCGCGATGCCGCGCTTGTCGATCGGCACGCCCCAGTCGTCGGCGCGGGTCAGCATCGCGTTGATGCGCAGCGCCGACTCCGCGCCGAGCGCGACGTTGAAGTCGCCGGTGCCGCGCCGGTAGCCACCCGATCCGATGGTGAGCGCTACTTCGTGCTGCGTCATCAGCAGCGGCTTCTTGCTCACCTGGTTGACCGCGCCGCCGGTGGAGCCGCGGCCGAACAGCATCGACGCCGAGCCGCGCAGCACTTCGAGGCGATCCCAGTCGAAGCTGTCGCGCTCGTAGAACGCCGGGTCGCGCATGCCGTCGATGAAGATGTCGCCGGTGCTCTGCAGCGAGAAGCCGCGCAGGCGGATGTCCTCCTCACCACCCTCGGCGGCCTGGAAGCTGATGCCGGCGGTGTTGCGCAGGGCCTCCTTCAGCGTGTCCTGGTTGCGGTCGTCGAGCAGCTTCTCGGTGACCACGGTGATCGACTGCGGGATGTCGCGCAGCGGTTGCTCGCCTTTGCCGATGCGGCTGGTGGTGGCGCGCACGCTGTCCTTGCCGGTGGGCTCGGTGCCGGCGGTGGCGCGCACCGCGGGCAGCACGGTCTCCTTGCGCTCCTTCGGCTCGGGCTCGGGCGCGGCCTGTGCCCAGGCACCGCCGCTCAGGGCCGCGGCCAGCAGCGCTGCCAACGGGCCCAGCGGCGCTGGGCCCGTGGTGCTGGCCGGCGCGCATGCACCTTCGGTGTGGTGCCATGGCGCGGCTGCGGTGCGTCGGGGGCGGGTCATGGTTCGCGATCTCCTCGTTCGGACAACAGTTGGCTCTGCCGCCATGCGCGCGGCATCGATGGGTGAGGGGGCATCAGCGCGGCGGCTCGGGTTCGCTGACGAAGCCGATCTTCGACAGCCCCGCACGCGCCGCGTCGGCCAGCGTCTGCGCCACGTGGCGGTAAGGCACCGACTCGTCGGCGCGCAGGTGCACCTCGGGCTGCGGCACGCGTTGGCTCTCGGCGGCGAAGCGCAGTGCGGCCTGCTCGCGCGAGATCGGCTCGCCGTTCCAGAAGCGCGTGCCGCTGGCGTCGATCGCGAACTCGATCTTGTCGGGCTTGAGTTCGTTGACGCGCGAGTCGGCCTTGGGCAGATCGAGCTTGACGGCGTGCGTCAGCAGCGGCGCGGTGATGATGAAGATGACCAGCAGCACCAGCATCACGTCGATCAACGGCACCATGTTGATGTCGTTCATCGGCGCCGGGGCGGACTTGCGATCGAACGAGGCGAAGGCCATGGCCGTGCTCCGCCCGCCTCAGGCCACGCTGCCGTGGGGCACCGCGCGCAGCGGCGCCACCGGCGTCACGACCGCGCCCGGCGCGGCGCTCGCCTTCAGGCTGGTGCCGGTGGTCAGGAAGGTCAGCAACTCGAACGCGAAGGCATCGAGCCGCGCGCCCTGCACGCGGTTGCTGCGCGTGGCGGCGTTGTAGGCCACCACCGCGGGGATCGCCACCGCCAGCCCGATGCCGGTCATGATCAGCGCCTCGCCCACGGGGCCGGCCACCTTGTCGAGCGTGCCGGCCCCGCTCATGCCGATGGCCACCAGCGCGTGATACACGCCCCACACGGTGCCGAACAGGCCGACGAACGGCGCCGTGGCGCCGATGGTGGCCAGCGTGCTGAGACCGTTCTCCAGGCGCGTGGTCTCCTCGTCGAGCACCTTCTTGATCGTGCGGGTGACGAAGTCCTGCGCCGTGCCGGCCTCCGACAGCTTGGCCGCGCCGTAGCGCGCGTGGTGCGCCTGCGCGTGCATCGCGTGCGCCGTCAGGTGCGAGAACGGGTCGCGCGCGCCGTGCGTCGCGATCTCGGCGCCCACCTCGTCGAGCGAGCGCGCGTTCCAGAAGAAGCGCAGGAACTGCTCGCTGCGCCGGCCGCGCAGCAGCGCGCCCAGGCCCTTGATGGCGATCAGCGCCCACGACAGCACCGACATCGCCGCCAGCACCAGCAGCAGCGTGCGCGAGACCGCATCGGTCTGCGCGAGGAAATGGCCGAAGCCGAGGGTTGTGGAGGCGTCGTTCATGTCATCTCACTGGAGTTCGAACACGAGAGGCATCACCACCCAGAACGGCAGCGGCGTGCCGTTCTCGGTGTACGGTTTGAAGCGCGTGGCGCGCACGGTGGCCAGCGCCGATTCGTCGAGCCGGGCGTGGCCCGACGAGCGGATCACGCGCATCTGCTGCGGCGCACCGCCGGCGTCGACGAGCACGCGCACGTGGACATGGCCCTGCTCTTGCGCGCGCCGCGACGCGAGCGGGTAGACCAGCAGCGGCGGCGTGAGGTACTCGACCGCGGTGATCTCGATCGTGCGCGGCGCCGGTGGTGGCGGCGGCGCGGCGACGGCCATGGGCTCGGGCGCCGGCGGTGACGGTTCGACCGGCGGTGGTGGCGGCGGCGTCGGTGGCGCCGGTGGCGCCACGAACACCGGCACCACCGGCACGGGCGCAGGCTCGCTGACGATCACCGGCTCGGGCCGCGGCTTGGCTCGCACCTTCGGTGGTGGGGGTGGCGGCGGCGGTGGTGGTGCTGGCGCCGGCTTGGGCGGCGCGATCCAATCGACCATGATCGGTGCGACTGCGCCGACGGCATCGCGCACCGGTTCGAGTTGCAGCAGACCCCATGCGAGCCCCACGTGCGCCGCAGCGGCACCAAGCAGCAATGCTCGCCGCGCACCCGGGGTCAGGGCATCGGGCGAATGACTGGGCAACGGCGCCGTGTGCATGGTTCGCGGGGGTCGACGCTTGGCGACCGCACGCCGGCAGCCAGGCGGGCGCGAGTATAAATGCGAACGACTCGCATTAGCAATCCTTAGAATGCCTGCTGCAGCCGACCGCGCAGCGCCGCATGACGCTCGCGCTGCCACGGGCTGGCGGCATGTGCGCCGCGCAACCGGGGCTACGTCTGCACGCCCGCCGCGGCGTTGACGCGCTGCGCGTCAACGCCGAGTTTGGTGGCGGCGCCGAGGATCTCCTGCCACGTGGTGGCGTCCACCGGCACACCGGCGGCAATGCGCTTCGCGCGCGACTCGCGCTCGGGGTCGCCGGCCAGCCGCACGCGGTCGAAGCCCGCGCGCGGCGGCGACGCGGTGACCCAGTCGACGAAGGTCAGCATCTCGGCCTCGTAGGCGGCGCGGTCGCCCAGCTTCGCCGGGTCGATCAGCACCGTGAGCATCCCGTTGAGCACGCGCTTCCTGCTGCTGTCGTGCGTGTGCTGCGTGACGCCCGCGGCGAGCGCGCCGCCGAGCAGCTCGCACAGCACCGCCATGCCGTAGCCCTTGTGCGCGCCGAAGGCGAGGATGGCGCCGAACGGCTCGATCACCGAGTAGCGCGGGTCGGTGGTGGGCTCGCCCTGGTCGTCGATCAGGTGGTCGGGCGGCACGGGCTCGCCCTTGTTGTGCGCCACCCGCGTCTTGCCCTGCGCGATCACGCTGGTGGCGAAGTCGAGGATCATCGGCTCGCGGCCTTTGAGCGGGATGCCGGCGGTGAACGGGTTGGTGCCGAAGCGCGCGTCGGAGCCGCCGTACGGCGCGACGATGCCGCGCGAGATCACGTTGACGAAGTGCAGCGAGACCAGGCCGGCGGTTGCCGCCTGCTCGGCCCAGGCGCCGATGCGCCCGAGGTGGTGCGCGTTGCCGAGCGCCAGCACGCAGCAGCCGTGCGCGCGGGTGCGCTCGATGCCGAGCGCCATCGCCTCGGCACCCACCACCTGGCCGAAGCCGGCGCAGCCATCCAGGCGCAGCAGCGCGCCGGCGTCGAGCACGGTGCGCACGTGCGTGTTGGGTCGCAGGCCGCCTTCGAGAAACGAAGCCGCGTAACGCGGCAGCATGCCGATGCCGTGCGAATCGTGGCCGGTGAGGTTGGCCTCGATCAGGTTGTCGCACACGGCGTTCACTTCGGCATCGCTGCTGCCGAAGCCGCGCACCAGCAGGCGCATCGCACGATGCAGGGCGTCGACGGCGATGACGTGGCTGGCGCTCATGAGTGGTTGTGCGGTTCGCTGATGCGCCGGGCGGCGGGTGTGGCATTCTCGGCCGGGCCGAGGCCCTGGGAGCCGGCCCCCGATCGACGGGACTGGCACGGATAAACCGCTGCATACCATGGTGGCTGCGCACCTGCGCCGTATTTCACGCGGCAGGGTCGCCAAAGATGTTGCAATTCGAACCTGGGCCCCCGGGCCCCTCAGCATGCCTGTCATCGCCATCGTCAATCGCAAGGGAGGGAGCGGCAAGAGCACCCTGGCCACGCACCTGGCGGCGTGGTGCGCGCATCGGGGGTTTCCGGTGCTGCTCGGCGATGCCGACTTCCAGCAGTCGTCGCACGCCTGGTTGCGCCAGCGCGCCGCGCAGAAGCTGGCCGCGGCGCCGAAGATCGCCGGCTGGTCGGTCGACCCGCGCAACATCCTGCGCACGCCGCCGGGCGTGACGCACGTGATCCTCGATACGCCGGGCGGCCTCAAGGGCTACGACCTGCTGCGCGTGGTGATGCTGGCCGACGCGGTGGTGATGCCGCTGTCGCACTCGCTGTTCGACCGCGAGTCGGCCGCCGAGTGCTACACCGAACTGCTGGCGCACCCGCGGGTGGCCCGCGGCCGCTGCAAGCTCGCCGCCGTCGGCATGCGCCTCGATTCGCGCACCAAGGCCGAGGCCACGCTGCGCCAGTGGGCCGACGGCCTTCAATTGCCGTTCCTCGGCGCGCTGCGCGAGACGCAGACCTACGTGAAGTGTCTCGAGCACGGCCTCACCATCTTCGACATGCCGGCCGCGAAGGTCGAGGTCGATCTGGCGCAGTGGCGGCCGATCCTCGAGTTCGTGGAGCCGGTGCTGCGTGTGGCACCCGAACCCGAGGCCAGGCCGGCCAGCGGCGTGCTGCCCAAGCCAGCGGCCAAGCCGGCGGTGCACAAGCCGTCGCGGCCGGTGCTGCCGCCGGGCTCGCTGCCCTCGGGCAGCCTGCGACAGCAGGGCGTGAGCGCCGACGCCGAGCTGACGGCCGCTCGCACCGCGCCGGGTGCGCTCGAAGCGTTGCCGTCGGCCGACGACCAGGCGGCGGCCGATGCTCGGCCCGCGATCAACGGTCAGCCTGCGATCAACGGCAAACCAGCCGAAGGGCCGGAAGCGCCGAAGATCCACCGCTTGGTGCCGGTGAGCCCGGCCGAGGAGCTCGACAGCCACTTCGGCGGCCTCACCACCCGCATCGGCCGCTGGCTCGAATCGCTGTCGGTCAAGCGCGCGCGGTAGCGGTGGCGCTGCCGGTGCGGCGCCGCAGCCGCGCAGCGCGCAGCCCGAACCGTGGGCGTTCGACCGCTGTCAGCGTGCGAAGCGCGCCGGGTCGAGCGCCTGCGTGGCCACACCCTGCGCCTTCAGCGCGGCGGACAGCGGGGCGCCGCGCCACAGCCCCGCCGCGAGTTCGGCCGCTCCGGCGGCACTCTGGATGCCGTAGCCGCCCTGGCCGGCGAGCCAGAACAAGCCGCTGCGCTGCGCGTCCCAGCCGATCGCCAGCTCGCCGTCGGGCGTGAAGCTGCGCAGCCCGGCCCAGGTGCGCGCGGGCCGGCGGATGGTGAGCGTGGTGGCCGCCTCGATCGCTGCGATGCCGGTGGCGATGTCGAGCTCCTCGGGCAGCACGTCGTGCGCCGGCACCGGGTCGGCGTTGGCCGGCGAGCCGAGCAACTGGCCTGCGTCGGGCTTGATGTACCAGCGCTCGTCGACATCGGCCACCGTCGGCCAGCCGCGTGCGTCGACGCCGTCCGGTAACGCGAACGTGAACGCGCTGCGCCGCTTGGGCTGGATGCCCAGTGGCTGCGCGCCGCAGCGGCGCGCCACTTCGTCGGCCCAGGCGCCGGCGGCATTGACCAGCGTGCGTGCCGCGATCCGCCGGCCGTCGGTGAGCGTGACCGTCCAGCCGCTGCCGCCGGCTTCGGCGCCCAGCAACTCGGCGCTGCACCACAGCACACCCCCGGCGCGCCTGAAGCCGCGCAGAAAGCCCTGGTGCAGCGCGTGCACGTCGATGTCCATCGCATCGGCCTCGAGCACGCCACCGACCAGGCCTTCGGCGCGCAGCACCGGCACGCGGCGCAGACACTGCGCGGCGTCGATGCGCTCGACCACCGAGCCGGTGGCGCGCAGTTCGCGCAGCATCGCGTCGAGCGCCGCCTCCTGCCCCCGCCAGCCGACGTACAGCGCGCCGCGCGCGCTCAGGATCGGCGTGTCGGCGAAGCCCGCCGGGGGCCGCTCGTAGAACGCTCGGCTCGCGCGCGTGAGCGCGCGCACCTGCGGCGGGCCGTAGCTCTCCATGAACATCGCCGCGCTGCGGCCCGTGCTGTGCACGCCCGGCTGCTCTTCGCGCTCGAGCAGCAGCACGCGCGCATGCGGCGCCAGCGCATGCGCGAACGACGCACCGGCGATGCCGGCGCCGACGACGATGGCGTCGAATGCTGCGCTTGTCATGTGCAGCCTGGGTGCCTGCGCGAACGCACCCTATGGCGCATCGGGGGGGCGCCGCATCAGCGTGCTCTTGCCGAACAGGCTCTCGAGCAGGTCGACCGCGAGGTCGGCCGTCTTGTTGCGCACGTCGCACGCCGGGTTCAGCTCCATCACGTCGAGCGAGGCGAGCGCGCCGGTGTCGGCGATCATCTCCATGCAAAGCTGCGCCTCGCGGTAGGTGGGCCCGCCGGGCACCGTGGTGTCGACGCCCGGCGCGATCTCGGGGTCGAGGAAGTCGACGTCGAAGCTGACGTGCAGGTGGGTGCGCGAGTCGATCGTCGCCAGCGCCAGCTCCATCGCCTGGCGCATGCCCATCTCGTCGATGTAGCGCATGTCGAACACCTCGAGCCCGGCGGCGTGCACCAGCTTCTTCTCGCCGGGGTCGACGCTGCGGATGCCGATCTGGCGCAGGTGCCTGGCGTTCAGCGCCGGCACCTTGCCGCCGATCTCGATCAGCTCCTGCGGCCCCTGGCCGCACAGGCACGCCACCGGCATGCCGTGCAGGTTGCCGCTGGGGGTCAGCAGGTTGGTGTTGAAGTCGGCGTGCGCGTCGAGCCACAGCACGCGCAGCTTCTTGCCGGCTTCGCGGCAGTGGCGCGCCACCGCGCCGATCGAGCCGATCGCCAGGCTGTGGTCGCCGCCGAGCAGGATCGGCAGCCGCCGCTGCTGCAACTCGGCGTGCACCGCGTCGTGCACGGTGCGGCACCACTGCACCACCTCGGGCAGATGGCGGTAGCCGTTGCGCGGCGGCTGCCACGGGTTGGCCGGCCCGGTGAGGTTGCCGCGGTCGATGACCTCGATGCCGTGGCCCTCGAGCGTGGGCTGCAGCAGCGCGACGCGCAGCGCCTCGGGCCCCATGCTGGCGCCGCGCGCGCCGGCGCCGATGTCGGTGGGCGCGCCCAGCAGGCTGACGTGGCGATTCATCAACGGCTATTGTGACGCGACCGGTGGGCATCGGCGGCGCGCCCAAGTTGCGTACAGTGACCGCCATGAACCCCGAGCGCTTTCACGACGCCATCGCCTTCGCGCTGGCGCACGAGATCGCCTGGCCACGCGATCCGGCGAGCGACCCGCGGCACTGGGGCGTGCACCACGACGACCCGCCGCCGTTCAACCGCTTGCGCGGGCCGGTGCATGCGCGCGGCGGGGTGTCGGGCCTCGTGCTGCAGCACGGGCGCGTGGCCACCGCGTGGGGCGAGCCCGAGCGCGCCGACCTCACCTTCAGCGTCGCCAAGACGTACCTGGCGATGCTCGCGGGCGTCGCGCACGGCCAGGGGCTGCTGCCCGACGTCGACGCCCCGGTCGCGGCGCGGCTGCCGGGCATCGGTTTCGACTCGCCGCACAACCGCGGCATCACCTGGCGCCATCTGCTCGAGCAGACCAGCGAGTGGGAGGGCACGTGCTTCGGCATTCCCGACACCGTCGATCGCTACCGCCACGTGGCGCACGATCCGCAGCCGCCCGCCGGCCGCAAGGGCGACTCGCGTCCGCTGCAACCCCCTGGCGGCCACTGGGAATACAACGACGTGCGGATCAACCAGCTTTCGCTGGCGCTGCTGCACCTGTTCGGCCGGCCGCTGCCCGAGGTGTTCGACGAGGCGCTGATGCAGCCGCTCGAATGCAGCGCCACCTGGCGCTGGCGCGGCTACGACGACGCCTGGGTCGATCTGGGCGGCCGCAAGGTGCAGTCGGTGCCGGGCGGCACCCACTGGGGTGCCGGCGTGTCGATCTCGGCGCGCGACCAGGCGCGGCTCGGTCAGTTGCTGCTCGACGACGGGAGCCACCAGGGCAGGGAGCTGATCCCCGCGGCGTGGGTGCGGCGCATGCGCGAGCCGTGCGCGATGGCGCCGTTCTACGGCTGGCTGGTGTGGCTCAACCGCGATGGCCGTACGTTCCCGGGCGCATCGACGCAGGCGACCTGCATGGTCGGCGCGGGCGGGCACCTGGTGTGGATCGAGCCCGCGCAGCGGGCGGTGGTGGTGGTGCGCTGGATGGACCCGGCGCACGGCGCGGGGTTCATGCAGCGGATGAGCGCGGCGTTGGCGCAGGGCTGACGCGCAGCGTTTGCTTCGATGGCGCCCGCCGGCGCCCGGCGACGAGCGCGCGGATTTCGGTGGCCAGCGGCTCGACCGGGGCGCCGCTGTCGCGGCGCTGCACCGTGGCTGCCGTACTCGCTCACGCCTCGTCGGCGTAGTCCTCGCCCGTGATGGTGCCCATCTCGTCGAACCCGTAGTGGTCGGCCAGACGCGCCCACGCCTCCTCGGCGGTCTCGACGTAGTGGAACAGGCCCAGATCCTCGGGGCTGATCATGCCGCGGTCGACCAGGTGCTCGAAGTCGATCAGCTTCTCCCAGAACGCGCGGCCGAACAGCAGGATCGGGCGCGCGCGGCTCTTGCCGGTCTGCACCAGCGTCATCGTCTCGAACATCTCGTCGAGCGTGCCGAAGCCGCCCGGGAAGCACACCAGCGCGATCGAGCGCATCACGAAGTGCATCTTGCGCAGGCCGAAGTAGTGGAACTGGAAGCACAGCTCCGGCGTGATGTACGCGTTGGGCGCCTGCTCGTGCGGCAGCACGATGTTCAGCCCGATGCTGCGCCCGCCGACGTCGTGCGCGCCGCGGTTGCCCGCCTCCATGATGCCGGGGCCGCCGCCGGTGACCACGTAGATCGGCGTGTCGAGCGTGCTCGAGCGCTGCGTCACGATCTGCGAGAAGCGCCGCGCCTCGTCGTAGTAGTGGCTCATCTCGAGCGCGGCGGTCGCATGCCGGATCGCCCTGGCGTCGCCGCTGGCGCGCGCTGCGTGGAGCTGCGCCTGCGCGACATCGGGCGCCACGATGCGCGAGCTGCCGTAGATGACGATGGTCGACTCGATGTGCTGCTCGCGCTGGATCATCTCGGCCTTCAGCAGCTCGAGCTGCATGCGCACCGGACGCAGCTCCTCGCGCAGCAGGAACTGCTCGTCGGTGAAGGCCAGGCGGTAGCTGCTCTGCGGGCCGCCGTAGCGCTCCACCGGCTTGACGGTCTGCGCGGCCTCCTCGGCGGTGGGGAAGTTGCGTTGATGGAGTTTCTGGCGCAGGTTCATCGCGTCCATGCCCCGCGGCGTGGGTAGGGTCGGCAAGCTTACAGCGCCCCGTTGTGCGAG
Source organism: Burkholderiaceae bacterium (assembly GCA_022072045.1). Lineage (GTDB taxonomy): Bacteria > Pseudomonadota > Gammaproteobacteria > Burkholderiales > Burkholderiaceae_C > JAEUPI01. Next base: position 11,675 of record JAJVIL010000031.1, read on the forward strand.
ACTGCGGACCGCCCGCAGCCAACCGAGGAGAAGCGCATGCACATCGAACCCGGGGTGCTCGGCCCGGCCAAGATCGCGCTGGCCAACGCAGCCGCGCTCGGTGTGGTGGCTGCGGCGGCCTGGCCCGCGCTGCGCCGGCCGGCCTTGCTGGCGCGCACGCTGCTGGCCGCCGTCTTCTTCACGCTGTGCATGCAGGCGTTCCATTTGAAGGTGGGGCCGTCGGAGCTGCACTTCGTCGGCGCGATGCCGATGTACCTCGCGCTCGGGCTGGTACCCACGCTGCTGGGCTTCGCGCTCGGGCTGGCCCTGCAGGGCCTGTGGTTCGAGCCGGCGGATCTGGTGCACCTGGCGGTCAACACGCTGTCGCTCGCGCTGCCGCTGCTGGCGGTGCACGCGGCGCTGGGCCGCCGCCTCCAGCGGGTGACGGTGCGCGCCGTGCTGCGGCTCGATGCGGCGTACTACGCCGGCGTCACCGCGATGGTGGGGTTCTGGCTGTCGATCGGCGAGGTGGCCACGCCGCTCGACGCGTGGGCCCGCTTCGCGGTGTCGTACGGTGCGGTCGTCTTGATCGAACCGGCGATCACGCTGGCGGTGCTGCTGGCGCTGGCGCGGCTGCGCGCGCGGGGCTGGACGGCGTGGTGCTTCGATCTGCGCCATGCGGTGGCGCTGCGCTGAGCGGCGATGGGCACGCACCACCACGACCACGATCACAGCGAGCTGTCGCCGATGGAGCAGCGCGTGCGCGCGCTCGAGACCGTGCTCGGCGAGAAGGGCTACATCGACCCCGCGGCGCTCGACGTGCTGATCGACACCTACCAGACCAAGGTCGGCCCGCGCAACGGCGCGCGCGTAGTGGCGCGCGCCTGGAGCGATCCGGCGTACAAGGCGTGGCTGCTGCGCGACGCCACCGCGGCGATCGCCTCGCTCGGCTACCAGGGCCGCCAGGGCGAGCACATGGTGGCGCTCGAGAACACGCCCGCCGAGCACCACATGGTGGTGTGCACCTTGTGCAGTTGTTATCCGTGGCCGGTGCTCGGCCTGCCGCCCACCTGGTACAAGAGCGCCCCGTACCGCTCGCGCGTGGTGCGCGACCCGCGCGGCGTGCTCGCCGAGTTCGGCCTCACGCTGCCCGCAGGCACCGCGATCCGCGTGCACGACTCCACCGCCGAGGTGCGCTACCTGGTGCTGCCGATGCGGCCGCCGGGCACCGACGGCCTGCGCGAAGACGAGCTGGCCGCGCTGGTGACGCGCGATTCGATGATCGGCACCGGCGTCGCGCTCGCGCCCGCGGGGCACGCACGATGAGCCGCGCCGCCGGCCACGTGACGCACGCCGACCTCGGCGGGCGCACCGGCTTCGGGCCGATCGTCAACGAGCCGGAGGACGAGCGCTTCCACGCACCGTGGGAGCCGCGCGTGCTGGCGGTGACGCTGGCGATGGGCGCCTGCGGCCTGTGGAACATCGACAACAGCCGCGCGACGCGCGAGTCGCTGCCGGCGTATGCGCGGCTGAGCTACTACGAGATCTGGTTCGAGGCGCTGCGCAAGCTGCTGGCCGGGCACGCGCTGGTCAGCGGCGACGAACTGCGCGCCGGCCACGCGCTGCATCCGGCGCGGGCGTTGCCCAACAAGCTGCTCGCGGCCGATGTGCCCGCGGCGCTGGCCCGCGGCACGCCGGTCGAGCGGCCACCCGCCACCGAGGCGCGCTTCGCCGTCGGCGACGCCGTGCGCACGTATGCCGGCGAGGTGCCGCACCACACGCGGCTGCCGCGCTACGTGCGCGGCAGCCGCGGCGTGATCGAGCGCGTGCACGGCGTGCACGTGTTCGCCGACGCGCACGCCACCGGCCGCGGCGAGCAGCCGCACTGGCTCTACCACGTGAGCTTCGATGCGCGCGAGCTGTGGCCCGATGCGTCGGCCGGTACCCGGGTGTCGGTCGACGCGTGGGAGCCGTACCTGGAGCGCGCATGAACCCGCCGGAGTCCACCGAGGGTACGCTGTTGCGCGACGACGCGCCGGCGTTTCGCGAGCCGTGGCAGGCGCATGCCTTCGCGCTCGCGGTCAAGCTGCACGAGCGCGGCCTGTTCACCTGGCGCGAGTGGGCCGACGCGCTGGCCGCGCAGATCGCGGCGGCCGCGCAGCGCGGCGAGCCCGACCGCGGTGACACCTACTACCAGCACTGGCTGGCCGCGCTCGAAGCCCTGGTGGCCGCCAAGGGCGCGGCGTCGCCGGGCGACCTGCAGC
>JAJVIL010000067.1 GCA_022072045.1 Burkholderiaceae bacterium
GGCATCGACGTGCTGCTGGCCAGCGCCGGCGGCAGCAGCCCGGGCAGCGTCGTCGACACCGACGACAACGCATGGTCGCGCGCGACGCGCCTCAATCTGGATACGGCCTTCGTCTGCGCGCGCGAGACGATGCCCGAACTGATCGCGCGCAAGGGCAGCATCGTCATCGTGTCGTCGCTTGCAGGGCATTTCGCCGGGCCGGGTGTCGTCGGCTACGTCACGACCAAGCACGCGTTGATCGGACTGACGCGCTCGCTGGCGCGCGACTACGGCCCCCAGGGCGTGCGGGTCAACGCCATCTGCCCCGGCTGGGTGCGCACCGAATTGGCCGATCGGCAGATGGCGGCGCTGATCGCCAAGCACGGACTGCCCGATCTCGACGCCGCGTACGCGCTGGCCACCCGCGACGTGCCGCTGCGGCGCGCCGCCAGCGCCGACGAGGTCGCGCAGGCGGCGCTGTTCCTGGCATCGCCGCAGGCGGCGATGATCACCGGCATCTCGCTGCTGGTCGACGGCGGCGCGTCGGTGGTCGACTTGCCTACGCTCGCGTTCACCCACTGACGCGGCCGATCCCAACGGGAGAATCGCATGGCCCAGACCCGCCCCGCCGACTGGAAGAACTACGACGACTTCGCAGCGGGCATCGCCACCAATCGCCTGCCCGCGACCGACGCACTGGTGGGCCGCGACCTGCGCCTGCACCTGCCCGGCTTCGTGCTGGCGCTGCAGCCTCGCTCGGCGCACGAACTGCACTGGAGCGAAGAGGGCGGCCGCAACGGCAGCGGCACCGATTGGTACGAGGCGATCGAGGTGGCCGCGCAGACCTACTTCATCGACCTGCTGCAGGCGAGCCGGCCGACCGAGGCGCTGACGCTCATCGTCAACACGCGCAGCCTGCGCGTGCTGGCGATCCGCTGCCGCGTGATCGGTGCCGACGAGGCCGCGGGCGAGCCGCGCGTGCCGCAGGATTTCTGGGTCGGTACGCTCGGCGACGATCCATCGAAGGCGACCGGCGTCGCGGCGCACGAAACGCGCGACCTGATCGGCCTGCGCACCTTCCAGACCTACAGCCCGCAGCACACCTACGAGCACACCTACCTGAACTCGAAGCGCTACGCCTGGCAGTGCCTGGTCGGCGTGCAGCGCGGACACGGCGACGTCGACCTCGCGACCTACTACAAGTTCGACGACGAGCAGTATCTGTTCACCTTCCGCGAGTTCCTGATCCCGGTGGCTTCGGTGTTCTTCTTCAATTTCGCCAGCGGCCGCTCGACCGGCAAGTTCCTCGGCGTCACCGGCGACGGCAAGATCGCCAACAACCCCGCGGGTGCCTTCATGCGCAAGGCGTCGACGACCGAGTACGCGCCGGGGCAGGCGCCGATCTGACGCGCCGGGCGCGCGCTGCGCCGCGATAATCGCCGGCGCTTTGGTCGCCCGCCGCGGGCCCGGATGGCGAAACTGGCAGACGCAGCGGACTTAAAATCCGCCGCCCTCGAAAGGGGGCATGTGGGTTCGATCCCCGCTCCGGGCACCACGTCATGGTGTGTGGCAACCACCGGCAGCGCGGTGCGCGCCGACGCGGCGTCGAGGTAAGCATGGCCTGGTTTCCGCAAACGGCGTTGAACGACGGCGTGCGCAAGCGCGAGGTGTTCGGCTGGGCGATGTACGACTTCGCCAACTCGGGCTACACGACCGTCGTGCTGACCGCGGTGTTCAACGCCTACTTCGTCGCCGCGGTCGCCGGTGGCGCGCACTGGGCGACCCTGCTGTGGACGGCGGCGCTCGGGCTGTCGCGCGCCCTGTGCATGGTGACCATGCCCACGCTCGGCGCCTATGCCGACGTGCGAGCGGCCAAGAAGCGCCTGCTGATGCTGACCACCGCGCTGTGCGTCGTGTGCACCGCGGGCCTCGCGTTCGTCGGGCCCGGCAGCGTGCTGCTCGGCGTGGTGCTGATCGTGCTGTCGAACCTGTTCTACGCCTACGGCGAGTCGCTGACGGCGGCGTTCCTGCCCGAGCTGAGCCGGCCCGCGGCGCTCGGCCGCGTGTCGGGCTGGGGCTGGAGCTTCGGGTACTTCGGCGGCATGCTGACGCTGGGCCTGTCGCTCGTCTACGTGCTGGCGGCGCAGCAGCGCGGCGAGAAGGCGAGCGAGTTCGTGCCCGTGACGATGCTGATCACCGCGGTGGTCTACGGCGTCGCGTCGCTGGCCACCTTCGCGCTGCTGAAGGAGCGCGCGCAGCCGCAGCCCGCCGCCGCGGGCGAGGGCCTGGTCGCGTCGCTGGCGCGACTGCGCGAGACCTGGTCGCACGCACGGCGCTATGCCGACTTCGTGTGGCTGTTGGTCTGCGGTTTCTTCTACCAGGCCGGCATCGCGGTGGTGATCGCGCTGGCGGCGGTGTACGCCGAGCAGGTGCTCGGCTTCAAGCAGACGCAGACCATGCTGCTGGTGTTCCTGGTCAACATCGCGGCGGCGCTCGGCGCCTTCGCGTTCGGCTACTTCCAGGATCGCATCGGCCACAAGCCCGCGCTCGGTGCCACGCTGGTCGGCTGGGTGGTGATGACCGTGCTCGCCTACGCGGCGACGACGGCCGCGCTGTTCTGGGTGGCGGCGCTGATCGCCGGCCTGTGCATGGGCTCGAGCCAGTCGGCCGGCCGCGCGATGGTGGGCGTTTTCGCGCCGCGCGAGCGCTTGGGCGAGTACTTCGGGCTGTGGACGTTCGCCACCAGCCTGGCCTCGATCGTCGGCCCGCTCACCTACGGCGTCGTGACCTGGGCCACTGCGGGCAACCAGCGCTTGGCAATCGTCTCGACGGGCATCTTCTTCGTGATCGGCTGGCTCGCGATCCGGCCGATCGATATGCGTCGCGGTGCGGCAGCAGCGGGCTCGATGCCGCCGGCCGAGGGCGGCGGCGCCCGACTCGCGTAGAGTAGGAACGCGACGATCGTCGGGTTCGGCGGTGCGGCCGCATCGTCGAACCTAGAATCATCGTCTTCGCAGCACACGCAATCGCGCTTTCAGGAGCTCCGCGTCATGAAGGTACTGGTCCCCGTCAAACGGGTGGTCGATTTCAACGTCAAGGTGCGCGTCAAGAGCGATGGCTCGGGCGTCGACATCGCCAACGTCAAGATGAGCATGAACCCGTTCGACGAGATCGCCGTCGAGGAGGCCATGCGGCTGAAGGAGAAGGGCGTCGTCACCGAGGTGGTCGTCGTGAGCTGCGGGGTCGCGCAGTGCCAGGAGACATTGCGCACCGCGATGGCCATCGGCGCCGACCGCGCGATTCTCGTCGAGACCAGCGAAGAACTGCAGCCGCTGGCGGTGGCCAAGCTGCTCAAGGCGCTGGTCGACAAGGAGCAGCCCGGCCTCGTGATCCTGGGCAAGCAGGCGATCGACGACGACTGCAACCAGACCGGCCAGATGCTGGCCGCGCTGGCCAAGCTGCCGCAGGCCACCTTCGCCTCCAAGGTGGTCGTCGAAGGTGGCAGCGTCCAGGTGACGCGCGAGGTCGACGGCGGCCTCGAGACGATCAAGCTGAAGCTGCCGGCGGTGATCACCACCGACCTGCGCCTCAACGAGCCGCGCTACGTGACGCTGCCCAACATCATGAAGGCCAAGAAGAAGCCGCTGGAGACGCTCAAGCCGGCCGACCTCGGCGTCGACGTGGCTCCGCGGATCAAGACGCTCAAGGTCAGCGAGCCGCCCAAGCGCGGTGCCGGCGTCAAGGTGCCCGATGTCGCCACGCTGGTGGCCAAGCTGAAGAACGAAGCGAAGGTGATCTGAATGACCTCCCTCGTCATTGCCGAACACGACCACGGAACGCTCAAGGGCGCGACGCTCAACACCGTGACCGCGGCGCTCGCCTGCGGCGGCGACGTGCACGTGCTGGTGGCCGGCCACAACGCCGGCGGCGCTGCCGCTGCGGCCGCCAAGATCGCCGGCGTCGCCAAGGTGCTGCACGCCGACGGCGCGAGCCTGGCCGAGCAACTCGCCGAGAACGTCGCAGCGCAGGTGTTGGTCATCGCGAAGAACTACAGCCACCTGCTGTTCCCCGCCACGGCGCACGGCAAGAACGTGGCGCCGCGGGTGGCCGCGCTGCTCGATGTGGCGCAGATCAGCGACGCCAGCAAGGTCGTCGGCACCAATACTTTCGAGCGTCCGATCTACGCCGGCAACGCGATCGCCACCGTGCAGAGCAGCGACCCGATCAAGGTGATCACCGTGCGCACCACCGGTTTCGACGCCGCGGCGGCCAGCGGCGGCAGCGCCGCGGTCGAGACGCTTGCGGCAGTGGCCGACAGCGGCCTGTCGAGCTTCGTCGGCGCCGAAATCGCCAAGCTCGACCGGCCGGAGCTGACCGCGGCCAAGATCATCGTCAGCGGCGGCCGCGCGATGGGTTCGAGCGAGAAGTTCAACGAGGTGCTGACGCCGCTGGCCGACAAGCTCGGCGCCGCGCTCGGCGCCAGCCGAGCCGCGGTCGACGCCGGCTACGCGCCCAACGACTGGCAGGTCGGACAGACCGGCAAGATCGTCGCGCCGCAGCTCTACATCGCGTGCGGCATCAGCGGCGCGATCCAGCACCTGGCGGGCATGAAGGACAGCAAGGTGATCGTCGCGATCAACAAGGACCCCGAGGCGCCGATCTTCTCGATCGCCGACTACGGGCTCGAGGCCGACCTGTTCACCGCCGTGCCCGAGTTGGTGAAGCTGCTGTGATTCAACCAGCGGGCGCCGCGGCGCCTGCGTCGACTGGAGACGCGCCATGAGTTATCGCGCACCGGTTGCCGACCAGTTGTTCGTGATGAAGGAGCTGGCCGGGCTCGACGCCGTATCCAAGCTGCCCGGCTTCGAGGAGGCCGGGCTCGACACCGCACAGGCGGTGCTCGAGGAGTGCGCACGTTTCAACGAGCAGGTGGTCGCGCCGCTCGATCGCGCCGGCGACACCGAGCCGTCGACCTGGCACGACGGCCAGGTGAGCACGACACCGGGCTTCAAGGCGGCGTTCGAGCAGTTTGCCCAAGGCGGCTGGCAAGGGCTGCAGCATCCGGCGCAGTTCGGCGGCCAGGGCCTGCCCAAGACGATCGGTGCAGCGTGCACCGAGATCCTCAACAGCGCCAACCTGAGCTTCGCGCTGTGTCCGCTGCTGACCGACGGCGCGATCGAAGCGCTGCTCACCGCCGGCTCGCCGCAGCAACAGCAGCAGTTCATCCCCAAGATGGTGTCGGGCCAGTGGACCGGCACGATGAACCTCACCGAGCCGCAGGCGGGATCCGATCTGTCGCTGGTGCGCACGCGGGCCGAGCCGCAGCCCGACGGCAGCTTCAAGCTGTTCGGCACCAAGATCTTCATCACCTACGGCGAACACGACATGGCCGACAACATCGTCCATCTCGTGCTGGCGCGCGTCGCCGGCGCGCCCGAGGGGGTGAAGGGGATCTCGCTGTTCGTCTGCCCGAAGGTGCTCGCCGACGGCACGCGCAACGACGTGCACTGCGTCAGCATCGAGCACAAGCTCGGCATCAAGGCGAGCCCGACCGCGGTGCTGCAGTACGGCGACCACGGCGGCGCGACCGGCTACCTGATCGGCCAGGAGAACCGCGGCCTCGAGTACATGTTCGTGATGATGAACGCCGCGCGCTACGCGGTGGGCGTGCAGGGCATCGCGGTGGCCGAGCGCGCGTACCAGAAGGCGGTGGCCTACGCGCGCGAGCGCGTGCAGAGTCGGCCGGTCGACGGCTCGCTGCCGCGCGCGGCGACGATCATCCACCATCCCGACGTCAGGCGCATGCTGATGACGATGCGCGCGTACACCGAAGCCTGCCGCGCGATGGCGCTGGTGGGCGCGGCCGCGTACGACGCCGCGCATGCCCACCCCGACGCGCAGGCGCGGGCGCGCAACCAGGCCTTCTATGAGTTCGTGGTGCCGCTGATCAAGGGCTTCAGCACCGAGATGAGCCTCGAGGTCGCGAGCCTCGGCGTGCAGGTGCACGGCGGCATGGGTTTCATCGAGGAGACCGGCGCGGCGCAGCACCTGCGCGACGCCAAGATCCTCACCATCTACGAAGGCACCACCGCGATCCAGGCCAACGACCTCGTCGGACGCAAGACCGCGCGCGACGGTGGCGCCGTGGCGCGCGCGGTCGCCGGGCAGATCGAGGCCACCGAAGGCGAACTGGCCAAGAGCCGCAGCGAGCACGCTGCGGTCATGCTGAAGCGGCTGCGCTCCGCGCGCCAGGCGTTTCTCGACGCGGTGGCGTTCGTCGTCGAGCGCGGCAAGAGCGACCCCAACGCGGCCTTCGCCGGCAGCGTGCCGTACCTGATGCTGGCCGGCAACCTGGTGGCGGGCTGGCAGATGGCGCGCGCGCTGCTGGTGGCTGAAGCGCGGCTGGCCGCCGGCGAGCAGGCCGACTTCATGCGCGCGAAGGTGCAGACCGCGCGCTTCTACGCCGACCACATGCTCACGCAGGCGCCGGGCCTGCGCGACAGCATCGTCGATGGCGCCGTGGGCGTCACCGGCATGGCGCTGGAGGCCTTCTGATCGTGCTGCCGCCGGTGCTCGCGAACCTGCCGCTGCCGATCGTCGGCGCGCCGCTGTTCATCGTCAGCAACCCCAAACTGGTGGTCGCGCAGTGCACCGCCGGCGTGGTCGGCGCGATGCCGGCGCTCAACGCGCGGCCCGCCGAGCAGCTCGACGAGTGGCTGGCCGAGATCGGCGAAGGGCTGGCGGCGTGGAATCGCGCGCACCCCGAAGCGCCGGCGGCGCCTTACGCGATCAACCAGATCGTTCACAAGAGCAACAACCGGCTCGACCACGACATGGCGGTGTGCGCGAAGTACAAGGTGCCGATCGTCATCACCAGCCTGGGCGCGCGCACCGATGTCAACGATGCGGTGCACGGCTGGGGCGGCATCGTGCTGCACGACGTGATCAACAACACCTTCGCGCACAAGGCAGTCGACAAGGGCGCCGACGGCCTGATCGCGGTGGCCGCAGGCGCCGGCGGCCACGCCGGCGTCAAGAGCCCGTTCGCGCTGGTGCAGGAGATCCGCCAGTGGTTCGACGGGCCGCTGGCGCTCTCGGGCGCGATCGCCAACGGCGGTGCGGTGCTGGCCGCGCTGGCGATGGGCGCCGACCTGGCCTATATCGGCTCGGCGTTCATCGCCACCGACGAGGCGCGCGCCAGCGACGCGTACAAGCAGTGCATCGTCGAATGCACCAGCGACGACATCGTCTACTCGAACCTGTTCACCGGCGTGCACGGCAACTACCTCAAGCCGTCGATCCGCGCCGCCGGCCTCGACCCCGACAATCTCGAGCAGAGCGACCCGACCCGCATGAGCTTCGGCAGCGACTACGGCTCCAAGGGCAAGGCGTGGAAGGACATCTGGGGCTGCGGCCAGGGCATCGCCGCGGTGCAGGCCGTGGTGCCGGCGCGCGAGCTGGTGGCGCGGCTGAAGCGCGAGTTCGACGCCGCGCGCGAGCGGCTGCTCGCCACCGCCTGAGCGGATCGCATGCAGCGGCTGCTGATCGACAACGTGCGGCCGTTCGACAGCCGCCGCGGTGTGCTCGGGGTGCCGTCGCGAATCGTGATCGAAGGCGGCCGCATCGTCGAGGTGACGGCCGAGCCGCGTCGCGTCGACGCCGCGCGGCGCATCGACGGCGGCGGCCGCGTCGCGCTGCCCGGGCTGATCGATGCGCACGTGCACGTCACCGCCTACATGCACGACCTGATGGGGCAGGCGCTGAAGCCGCCGTCGCTGATCGTTGCCGAGTCGAGCCGCATCCTGCGCGACATGCTGCATCGCGGCTTCACCACGGTGCGCGACGCCGCCGGGGCCGATTTCGGGCTGCAGGAGGCGGTGGCCAAGGGGCTGTTCGAAGGGCCGCGGCTGTTCATCGCCGGCTTCCCGATCTCGCAGACCGGCGGCCATGCCGACATGCGCCCCAAGGGCGCACGGCTGCGCGAGATGTTCTGCACCTGCGCCGGCCTCGGGCTGATCGGCGCGATCGCCGACGGCGTCGGCGAGGTGCGGCGCGCGGTGCGCGAGCAGGTGCGCAACGGCGCCGACCAGATCAAGATCATGGCCGGCGGCGGCATCGCCAGCCCGAGCGACCCGCTCGAAGGCACGCAGTTCTCGCTCGACGAACTGAAGGCGGCGTGCGAGGAGGCGCAGGCCGCCAACCTGTACGCGATGGCGCACGCGTATTCGCCGCGCGCGGTGACGCGCGCCGTGCAGGCCGGCGTGCGCTCGATCGAGCACGGCAACCTGATCGACGAGGCGACCGCGCGCGTGATGAAGACCGAAGGCGCCTTCCTGGTGCCGACGCTGTCGACCTACGCCGCGCTGGCCGACGAGGGCGAGCGCCTGGGCTGGTCGGCCGAGATGCTCGGCAAGCTGGCGCGCGTGGCCGAGCGCGGCATCGAGGCCGTGAAGCTGGCGGTCGCCGAAGGCGTGCCGGTGGTGTTCGGCACCGACCTGCTGGGCCACATGCACGGGCGGCAATGCGGTGAGTTCGCGCTTCGCGCGCCGGCGATGGGCCCGGTGCAGGTGCTGCAGAGCGCCACCTTCACCGCGGCGCGATTGCTGCGCGAGGAAGGGCGCCTCGGCGAACTCGTCGCCGGCGCCTGGGCCGACCTGCTGCTGGTCGACGGCGACCCGACGCGCGAGCTGTCGATGCTAGCGCGGCCCGACGAAGGCATCCGCCTCATCGTGCAGGCCGGGCGCGTCATCAGCGATCGCGTTGCCTGAGCAGCCGCCGCGATGGAAAAGGGCCCGCGAACGGGCCCTTCTCGCAGGCGCAAGACCGCGCTACTTCACCGACGTGAAGCGCGCCTCGGGCCGGTCGTCGGAGCGGTGCACCGTGGTGACGTTGGTCTTCATCGCCCACGGCCGGATCTGGTGGTGCAGCGGCACGAACAGGTACTCGTCGCGCGTGCGGATCAGTGCGTCGCGGATCATGCCGTTGCGCTTGGCGACGTCGGTCTCGGTCTTCATCGCGTCGACCAGCGCATCGACCTTCGAGTCGCTGACCTTCGAGAAGTTGAAGTTGCCGTCGGCGCCGCTGGTGCGCGTGCGCACCAGCGACTGCAGCGAGTACTGGCCGTCGTAGGTGGCCACGCCCCAGCCGAGCAGGTAGGCCGAGGTGTCGAAGTTCTGCACCTTCTGGATGAAGGTGGCCATGCCCTCGGCGTTGAGCTTGACGGTGAGGCCCGCCTTGGCCCACATCGAGACCAGCGCGACGCAGATCTTCTCGTCGTTGACGTAGCGGTTGTTCGGGCAGTTGAGCTGGAACTCGAAGCCGTTGGGGTACCCGGCGTCGGCGAGCAGCTTCTTGGCCTTGGCGAGGTCGGCCTTCAGCGGCTTGTCGAGCTCGGCGTTGTAGCCGTTGACGCCGGGCGCGACCATCAGGTTGGCCGGCACCGACAGCCCGCGCATGATGCTGCGCTTGATCGCCTCGCGGTCGACCGCCAGGTTCAGCGCCTCGCGCACCCGCTTGTCCTTGAACGGGTTCTTGCCCTTGACGTTGGAGTACTTCAGTTCGTTGCTGCCCTGGTCGAGCGCGATGAAGATGGTGCGCACCTCGGGGCCGTCGACGACCTTGAGCTTCTTGTCGGCGCGCAGCTTGTCGATGTCCTGCGTCGGCACGTCGGTCACCATGTCGACGTCGCCCGACAGCAGCGCCGACACGCGGGTCGAGTCGCTCTTGATCGGCGTGTACAACACCTGCGTCACGTTGCCGCGCGGCTTGTCCCACCAACGCTCGTTGATCGCCATCGCCACGCGCGACTCGGGCTGCCAGCTCAGGATCTTGTAGGGGCCCGTGCCGTTGACGTTGCGCGACGCGAAGTTCTCCTCCTTGGCCTTGTAGTCCTGCACGTTGGCGGTCTTGTGCTTCTCCGACCAGGCCTTGCTCATGATCCGGAAGTCGATGATGTTGCGCAGCAGGATCGGGTTGGGCGCCGCCAGCATCACGTCGATCGTGTGGTCGTCGACCTTCTTGATGTCGCTGATGCCGGTGACGTAGATCTGCATCGTGCCTTGCGGCTGCTTGATGCGTCCGAAGCTGAACACCACGTCATCGGCGGTGAAGGGCGAGCCGTCGTGGAACTTGACGCCCTTGCGCAGTTCGAAGCGCACCTGGGTCGGCGAGACGAAGGTCCACTTGGTGGCCAGACAGGGCTCGACCTCGTACTTCTCGTTGTAGCGCGTCAGCCCTTCATAGGCATGCATCAGGATCGCGTTGGTCGTCGCATGGTTCTGCGAGTGCGGGTCCAGCGTCAGGATGTCGTTCTGCGCGGCCCAGCGCAGGTTGGCGGCGTGCAGCGGCGCCGTCAGGCTCATCGCAACGGCCGCTGCGGCCAGCATGGCCTTCAGTGTCATGGGGGGCTCCAGGGTGGGAAGGCCGCCATCGTAGTCGGGGTCCGGCGCGGCGCCGACCGGATTAGCCCTCACCCGCCCGGCGTCTACGCGCCGGGTCGGGCCGGTGAATTGCGCCGCTTTTCGGCGCCGGCGCCGGTGACGAGGGGAATGGAGGCGGTGCTACAGTGCCCGGCATGAATCGATAGGTCCTTTCCGTGTCCTCCCCTTGCTGGCCACAGCAACGGCGGGTCGCTAGTCCGCCAACCGGTCGAGCCGGGCCGCGGAAGGTTGCGCAACCCATCTGCGAGCCCGTGGAAACCGCGGGCGAAAGGTGAGCGAAGATGATGCAAGAGTACAGGGCGAACTCGTACCTGTTCGGCGGCAACGCCCCCTACGTCGAGGAGCTCTACGAGGCGTACCTCGACAACCCGGGCAGCGTGCCCGGCACCTGGCGGGCCTACTTCGACAAGCTGCAGAACGTGCCGTCGCCCGACGGCACGCTGTCGCGCGACGTCGCGCACGCGCCGGTGGTGGAGTCGTTCGCGCAGCGCGCCAAGGCCAACGCTTTCGCACTCAAGGCCAGCGCCAGCGAACTGGCGGTGGCACGCAAGCAGGTGCACGTGCAGTCGCTGATCGCGGCGTACCGGTCGCTGGGCGCGCGCTGGGCCGACCTCGACCCGCTCAAGCGCGCCGAGCGGCCGCGCATTCCCGAGCTGGAGCCGGCGTTCTACGACCTCACCGAGAGCGACATGGACATCACGTTCTCGGCCACCAACACCTATTTCACCGACGACGAGCACCAGACGCTGCGCGAGATCCTGCACGCGCTGCGCGAGACCTATTGCGGCACGATCGGCGCGGAGTTCCAGCACATCACCGAGCCGACCGAGAAGCGCTGGTGGCAGCAGCGGCTGGAATCGATCCGCAGCAACCCGAGCTTCAGTCGCGAGCAGAAGATCGGCATCCTCGACAAGCTCACCGCCGCCGAGGGGCTGGAGCGCTTCCTGCACACCAAGTACGTCGGCCAGAAGCGCTTCTCGCTCGAAGGCGGAGAGAGCTTCATCGCCAGCCTCGACGAGCTGGTGCAGCGCGCGGGCGAGAAGGGTGTGCAGGAGATCGTGATCGGCATGGCGCACCGCGGCCGGCTGAACGTGCTGGTCAACACGCTGGGCAAGCTGCCCAAGGACCTGTTCGCCGAGTTCGAACACACGGAGCAGGAGAATCTGCCTGCCGGTGACGTCAAGTACCACAAAGGCTTCTCGAGCGACATCTCGGTTCCCGGCGGCTCGGTGCACCTGAGCCTGGCGTTCAACCCGAGCCACCTGGAGATCGTCAACCCGGTGGTCGAGGGCTCGGTCAAGGCGCGCATGGACCGCCGCGGCGACAAGCTCGGCGACCAGGTGCTGCCGGTGCAGGTGCACGGCGACGCCGCGTTCGCGGGCCAGGGCGTGGTGATGGAGACGCTGGCGCTGGCCAAGACCCGCGGCTACTACACCGGCGGCACGGTGCACCTGGTGATCAACAACCAGATCGGCTTCACCACCAGCGACCCGCGCGATTCGCGCTCCTCGCTGTACTGCACCGACGTCGTCAAGATGATCGAGGCGCCGGTGCTGCACGTCAACGGCGACGACCCCGAGGCGGTGGTGCTGTGCACCCAGCTCGCGCTCGACTTCCGCATGCAGTTCAAGAAGGACGTGGTGGTCGACATCGTGTGCTTCCGCAAGCTCGGCCACAACGAGCAGGACACGCCGAGCATGACGCAGCCGCTGATGTACAAGAAGATCGCGCTGCACCCGGGAACGCGCAAGCTCTACGGCGACAAGCTGGTGGCGCAGGGGGTGCTGGGCGCCGACGGCCCCGACAAGATGGTGAAGGATCTGCGCGCCGCGCTGGAGGCCGGCAAGGAGACGATCGAACCGGTGCTCACCAACTTCAAGAGCAAGTACGCGGTCGACTGGGCGCCGTTCCTCGGCCGCAAGTGGACCGATGCCTCCGACACCGCGCTGCCGCTGGCCGAGATCAAACGACTGGCCGAGCGCATCACCAAGGTACCGGCGAACTTCAAGCTGCATCCGCTGGTCGAGAAGGTGCTGGCCGACCGCGCCGCGATGGGTCGCGGCGAGATCAACTGCGACTGGGGCATGGGCGAGCATCTGGCCTACGCTTCGCTGGTGGCCAGCGGCTATGCGGTGCGCCTGTCCGGCGAAGACAGCGGCCGCGGCACGTTCACCCACCGCCACGCGGTGCTGCACGACCAGAACCGCGAGAAGTGGGACACCGGCACCTACACGCCGCTGGAGCACGTGGCCGACGCGCAGGCGCCGTTCGTGGTGATCGACTCGATCCTGTCGGAGGAGGCGGTGCTCGGCTTCGAGTACGGCTACGCCAGCGCCGACCCCAACACGCTGGTGATCTGGGAGGCGCAGTTCGGCGATTTCGCCAACGGCGCGCAGGTGGTGATCGACCAGTTCATCGCCTCGGGCGAGGTGAAATGGGGCCGCGTCAACGGGCTGACGCTGATGCTGCCGCACGGCTACGAGGGCCAGGGGCCCGAGCACTCGTCGGCGCGGCTCGAGCGCTTCATGCAATTGGCGGCCGACAACAACATGCAGGTGGTGCAGCCCACGTCGGCCAGCCAGATCTTCCACCTGCTGCGCCGCCAGATGGTGCGCCAGTTCAGGAAGCCGCTGGTGGTCTTGACGCCCAAGTCGCTGCTGCGCGCCAAGGACGCGACCTCGCCGCTGGCCGAGTTCACCAAGGGCGAGTTCAAGACCGTGATCGGGCCGACGCGCGCCGAGGTCGAGGCCGAGAAGGTCAAGCGCGTGATCGCCTGCTCGGGCAAGGTCGGCTACGACCTCATCAAGTTCCGCGACCAGCGCAAGGCCTGGGATGTCGCGGTGCTGCGCATCGAGCAGCTCTACCCGTTCCCGCACAAGGCGTTCGCCGCCGAGATGAAGCGCTTTCCTGCCGCCACCGAGGTGGTGTGGTGTCAGGACGAGCCGCAGAACCAGGGGGCGTGGTTCTTCATCCAGCACCAGATCCACGAGAACATGAGCGAAGGGCAGCGCCTGGGCTACGCCGGACGCCCGGCATCGGCGTCGCCCGCGGTGGGCTACTCGCATCTGCACCAGGAGCAGCAGAAGGCGCTGCTCGACCAGGCGCTGGGCAAGCTGAAGGGCTTCGTGCTGAGCAAGTAGGCCATCGCGGCGGCTTCGTGCCGCGATGACTCCGCGCTTTGCATCGGGCCGCCTCGCATCGAGTCCAAGCGCGGTTCGAGACCAACAAGAGAAGTCAAATGGCAATCGTTGAAGTCAAGGTTCCGCAGCTCTCCGAATCGGTGGCCGAAGCCACGCTGATGCAGTGGAAGAAGAAGCCGGGCGACGCCGTCGCGATGGACGAGATCCTGGTCGAGATCGAGACCGACAAGGTCGTGCTCGAAGTGCCGGCGCCGGTCGACGGCGTGCTGGCCGAGCTGGTGGCACCCGGCGGTGCCACGGTCACCAGCGATCAGTTGATCGCGCGGATCGACACCGAGGGCAGGGCGGCCGCTC
>JAJVIL010000112.1 GCA_022072045.1 Burkholderiaceae bacterium
TTCGCCTGTGCGCGGCCTGCGCCGCGAAGCGAAGCCCTACTGCGCCGCGCGGCGCGCGACGTGCCGCATCACCGCGCGCACGCCGTAGCGCCACGGCGCGAGCGCCTCGCTGTGCTCGACGCGGTTGACCAGCTCGCCCAGCCGCGCGCTGCGGATGTGCACCACGTCGCCCACGTGGTGCGTGAAGCCGCTGCCGGGCGCGCCGCGGTCCTGCGTGGGCGCGAACAGCGTGCCGCAGAAGAGCACGAAGCCGTCGGGGTACTGGTGCATCGCGGTGGTCTGCGCCACCAGCTCGAGCGGGTCGCGGCTGATCTCGCGCATCGTGCTCGTGCCTTGCAACACGAAGCCGTCGGCGCCGGTGACGGTGAGCGCGAGGTCGGCGCGGCGCACGTCGTCGAGCCCGAAGGTCGAATCGAACAGGCGGATGAACGGGCCGATCGCGGTCGAGCCGTTGTTGTCCTTGCTCTTGCCCAGCAGCAGCGCGCTGCGGCCTTCGAAGTCGCGCAGGTTGACGTCGTTGCCGAGCGTGGCGCCCACGATCTGCGCGCGGCTGCTCACCGCCAGCACCACTTCGGGCTCGGGGTTGTTCCACGCCGAGTCGCCGCGCACGCCGATCGCCACGCCGGTGCCGAGCGCCGACAGCAGCGGCGCCTTGGTGAACACCTCGGCATCCGGGCCGATGCCTACTTCGAGGTACTGGCTCCACAACCCGCGCGCCTGCAGCGCCGCCTTCAGCGCGGCGGCCTGCGGCGAGCCGGGCTTCACCGCGGCGAGGCGGGTGCCGATCGCCTGCTGCACCTCGGCGCGCACCGCGTCGGCGCGCGCCGGGTCGCCCTTGGCCTGCTCCTCGATCACGCGCTCCAGCAGGCTGCTGGCAAAGGTGACGCCGGCGGCCTTGATCACCTGCAGGTCGATCGGCGCCAGCAGGTGCGGCAAGCGCTCGTCGCGCGCAGCGCGCGCGGTGTTGCGCAGGAGGTCGGCCAGCGACCCGAGCCGCACCCCCGGCGTGGCCTGCGCGGCGCGCGCGGGGTCGGACTCGTCGAGCAGGTCGCTCACGGTCGCGAAGCGCGCCGAGAGGTCGAACACGCCGTTGGCGCGCACCGCCATCACCGACGGCCCGGGCGCCGCGCCGGGCACCCAGCAGCGGCCGATCAGCGTGCCCGCGGTGCCGTCGTCGGGCAGGCAGCTCTTCGGATCGAGTTCGAGGTCAGCAGGCACGTCACGCTCCGGAGCGAGGACGGCGCCGATCTTACGGACGGCGCCATGCCCGGCGCCAAGGCTCACACCCGCTCGAAGATCCCCGCCGCGCCCTGCCCCATGCCGACACACATCGTGACCATGCCGTACTTCAGGTTGTGCCGGTGCAGCGCGTGGATCGTGGTGGCCGAGCGGATGGCGCCGGTCGCCCCGAGCGGGTGGCCGAGCGCGATCGCGCCGCCCATCGGGTTGACCTTGGCCGGGTTCAGGCCCACCGTGTCGATCACCGCCAGCGACTGCGCGGCGAACGCCTCGTTGAGTTCGATCCACCCGAGGTCGTCGAGCTTCAGGCCAGCCGCTTTCAGCGCGGCCGGAATCGCCTCGATCGGGCCGATGCCCATGATGTGCGGCGGCACGCCCTTGATCGCGAAGGCGACGAAGCGCGCCAGCGGCTTGAGGTCGAACTGCTTGAGCGCGCGCTCGCTGGCCAGGATCAGGCAGCCGGCGCCGTCGCTGGTCTGGCTCGAGTTGCCTGCGGTGACGCTGCCATAGCCGGTGGGCTTGCCCGCCGGGTCGCGCGGCGCGGCGAACACGGGCTTGAGCTTGCCCAGCGCCTCGAGCGAGGTGTCGGCGCGCGGGCCTTCGTCGAGCGCGACGCTGCGCTTGCCGATGACGACCTCGCCGGTGGCCAGATCCGGCGTGCGCGATTCGACCTCGATCGGCGTCATCTCGGCGCTGAACTCGCCGGCCTGCTGCGCCGCGATCGCCCGCTGGTGCGACTGCAGCGCGAAGCGATCCTGCGCCTCGCGGCTGACCTTCCACTGCACGGCGACCTTCTCGGCGGTGAGCCCCATGCCGTAGGCGATGCCGATGTTCTCGTCGCGCTCGAAGATGTGCGCGTTGAACGACGGCGTCGCGCCGGTCATCGGGATCGCGCTCATGCTCTCGGCGCCGCCGGCGAGCATCACGTCGGCCTCGCCGACGCGGATGCGGTCGGCCGCCATCTGTACCGCGGTGAGCCCCGAGGCGCAGAAACGGTTGATGGTGACGCCGCCCACGGTGTGCGGCAGCCCCGCGAGCAGCGCGGCGATGCGCGCCATGTTCAGCCCCTGCGGCCCCTCGGGCATCGCGCAGCCGACGATCGCGTCTTCGACCGCCTTGGGGTCGAGGCTCGGCACCTGCGACAGCGCGTGGCGGATCGTCGCCACCAGCAGATCGTCGGAGCGCGTGTTCCGGAACACGCCGCGGCCCGAGCGGCCGATCGGTGTGCGGGTGGCGGCCACGATGTAGGCGTCTTGGACTTGCTTGGTCATTCGTGATCTCCAACGTGCCTCGAACGAAGGCACTGTGAGGCGTCGCGAGCGAGCGCCAGGCTAGGCGGACGGCGCGCAGGAACCGGAACGTACTGGAGGTACGTGAGGATTCCGAGCACCGGCCAACGACGCATGGCGTTCGCGCAGCAGCAACCTAGTTGCGGACGGGCTTGCCGGTTTGCAGCATGCCCATGATCCGCTCCTGCGTCTTCGGGTGATCGAGCAGCGAGCAGAAGTGCTTGCGCTCGAGCGTCATCAGGTACTCCTCGGTGACGAGCGAGCCCGCATCGACGTCGCCACCGCACACCACGTCGGCGATCAGGCTGGCGAGGTGGAAGTCGTGCGCGCTGGCGAAGCCGCCGTCGCGCAGCCCCACGAGCGACGCCTTGATGGTCGCGATGCCGTTGCGGCCGGCCACCGCAATCGGCCGCCGCTGCGGCGCGCGCCAGCCCGAGTCGGCCATCGCATGGGCCTGCGCCAGCGCGACAGTGAGCAGCTCGTCCTTGTGCGGCACGATCACGTCGCCGGCACCCAGGTAGCCGAGCGCGCGGCTCTCGATCGCGCTCGTCCCCACCTTGGCCATCGCCGCGGCGGTGAAAGGCTCCTTGAGGAACGCGAGCAGGTCGGTGCCGGGCGCCGCGGCAGCGGCCTCGGCGGCCTTGCGCGCGATGGCCGCCAGCCCGCCACCCGAGGGCACGAGGCCGACGCCGACCTCGACCAGGCCGACGTAGGTTTCCATGTGCGCGACGCGGCGCGCGCTGTACAGCGCCAGCTCGCAGCCGCCGCCGAGCGCCAGCCCGCGCATCGCGGCCACCACCGGCACCTGCGCGTAGCGCAGGCGCAGCATCAAGTCCTGCAGCTTCTTGACTTCCGGCGCGATGCCCTTGGAGCCCGACTTCATGAACACCGGCATCAGCGCCTCGAGGTTGGCGCCGGCCGAGAACACGTCGTCGGGCGACCAGATCACCAGCGCCTTGCACTGCGCTTCGGCAAGATCGAGCGCCTTGGCGAGGCCCTCGATCACCGCCGGGCTGATGAGGTGCAGCTTGGCGGTGATGCTGGCGATCGCGACGTCGTCACCGCGCGTCCAGACGCGGATTTCTTCGTTCTTGTACAGCTCGGTGCCGCTCTGCAGCGGCGCCACGGCGCCCGAGCCGAGCACCGCTTCCGGGTACGGCTGGCGTGCGTACACCGGCAGCGTCGAGCGCGGCACATAGCGTCTTGCGCTCGGACTCCACGAGCCCTCGGGCGTGTGGACGCCCTGATTCGCGGCGACCGGACCGTCGGTCACCCACGCGGGCAGCGGCGCGTTGCTCAAGGCCTTGCCCGCCGCGATGTCATCGGCGATCCACTGCGCGACGGGCTTCCAGCCCGCCTCCTGCCACAGCTCGAACGGGCCCTGCTTGAGCCCGAAGCCCCAGCGCATCGCGAAGTCGACGTCGCGCGCGCTGTCGGCGATCGACTCCAGGTGCACCGCGGCGTAGTGAAAGCCGTCGCGCAGGATCGACCACAGGAACTGCGCCTGCGGGTGGCTCGATTCGCGCAGCAGCTTCAGCCGCTCGGGCGCAGGCTTCTTGAGCATGCGCTCGACGATCGGCTCGGCCTTGCCGCCCGCGGCGACGTAATCACCCTTGGCGGGGTCGAGGCGCAGGATGTCCTTGCCCACCTTCTTGTAGAAGCCCGCGCCGGTCTTCTGGCCGAGCGCGCCCTGGTCGATCAGCGCGGCGAGCACCTTGGGCGTCGCGAAGTGCGGGTAGAACGGATCGGACTGCAGGTTGTCCTGCATCGTCTTGATCACGTGGGCCATCGTGTCGAGACCCACCACGTCGGCGGTGCGGAAGGTGCCCGAGCTGGCGCGGCCGAGCTTCTTGCCGGTGAGGTCGTCGACCACGTCGAAGCTCAGGCCGAACTTCTCGGCCTCGACCATCGTGGCCAGCATGCCGGCGATGCCGACGCGGTTGGCGATGAAGTTCGGCGTGTCCTTGGCGCGCACCACGCTCTTGCCGAGACCCGAGGTGACGAAGGCTTCGAGCCGGTCGAGCACGTCGGGCTGCGTGGCCGGCGTCGCAATCAGCTCGACCAGCGCCATGTAGCGCGGGGGGTTGAAGAAGTGAATGCCGCAGAAGCGCGGCTTGATCGCCTCGGGCAGCGCCTGCGACAGCCTGGTGATCGACAGGCCCGAGGTGTTCGACGCCAGGATCGCGTGCGGCGCGACGTGCGGCGCGATGCGCTTGTAGAGGTCGAGCTTCCAGTCCATGCGCTCGGCGATCGCCTCGATCACCAGGTCGCACTCCTTCAATTGCGAGAGGTGCTCGTCGTAGTTGGCCGGCTGGATCAGCGCGAGGTCGTCGGCCACGCCGATCGGCGACGGCTTGAGCTTCTTCAGCCCGTCGAGTGCCTTGGTGACGATGCCGTTCTTCGGTCCCTCCTTTGCGGCCAGGTCGAACAACACGACCGGCACCTTCACGTTGACCAGATGGGCGGCGATCTGCGCCCCCATCACGCCGGCGCCGAGCACCGCGACCTTGCGCACGTTGAACTTGTCCATCAAAACTCCAGGGCCGCCGGTGCGGCCACGTTGTCATTCGACCCGCTGCCACACCTGCGTGCGGTAGAAGGGCCCGAGGTAGCCGCGCATCTGCAGCTCCTTGCCGCCTTCGATCGGCTTGATCCGTGCGCGGTAAGTCTTGCCGTTGTTGGGGTCGAGGATCTCGCCGCCGGCCCAGACTGACCGGTCGTCGGGGTCTTGCTTCATGTTGCGCAGGATCACCATGCCGAGCACCGGCTGGTCCTTGCGGTCGTCGGTGCACTTGTCGCACTTGGAATCCTGCTTGGCGGGGTCGAAGATCTTCTCGATCCTGCCGCTCAGCACGCCGCCCGCATCGGTGATGCGCACCAGCGATTTCGCGGTCTTGCCGTCGTCGTCGATGGTCTTCCACAGGCCCACCGGCGTCTGCGCCCAGGCCGACACCGCGGCCAATGCCAGGGCGCCGGCGACGATTGCTGCTTTCATGCTTGGCTCCTCGTTGTCGTTGTACGTCAGAACATCGCCTCGTCCATCGCCATCAGCGGCTGCAGGCCCGCGCGCGCGCTACGGATGAGCCCCGCCGTTTCGGGCAGCAGCTTGGCGAAGTAGAAGCGCGCGGTCGCCAGCTTGGCGGCGTAGAACGGGTCGCCCGAGCCCTGCTTGTCGAGCGCGATCCTGGCCATGCGCGCCCAAAAGTAGGCGAACGTCAGGTGGCCGAGCACGCGCAGGTAGTCGACCGCGGCGGCGCCGACCTCGTCGGCGTTGCCCATCGCCTTCATGCCGAGCTCGGTGGTCAGCTTGGTCACCTTGTCGCCCAAGTCGGCCAGCGGGTTGACGAACTCCTGCATCGCCTCGTTCACGCCTTCATCCTCGATGAAGGCCTGGATCTTCTGGCCGAACTTCTTCAGCCTGGCGCCGTTGTCGCCGAGCACCTTGCGCCCCAGCAGGTCGAGCGACTGGATGGTGTTGGTGCCCTCGTAGATCATGTTGATGCGCGCGTCGCGCACGAACTGCTCCATGCCCGACTCGCGGATGTAGCCGTGGCCGCCGAATACCTGCAGGCAGTGCGAGGTGGCGATCCAGCCGTTGTCGGTGAGGAAGGCCTTGGCGATCGGCGTCAGCAGCGCCACCTCGTCGTCGGCTTCCTTGCGCACCGCGGCGTCGTCGCTGGCCAGCGCGGTATCGATCAGCGAGGCGATATGAATGCCGAGCGCGCGGCCGCCTTCGGCGTAGGCACGCGCGGTGAGCAGCATCTTGCGCACGTCGGGGTGCACGATGATCGGGTCGGCGGGCTTGTCGGGCGCCTTCGGGCCCGACAGCGCGCGCATCTGCAGCCGCTCCTTCGCGTAGGCAGCGGCGTTCTGGTAGGCCACCTCGGTCAAGCCGAGCGACTGGTTGCCGACGCCCAGGCGGGCCGCGTTCATCATCACGAACATCGCCGGCAGCCCCTTGTTGGGCTGGCCCACGAGCCAGCCGGTGGCGCCGTCGAGGCTGATCTGCGCGGTGGCGTTGCCGTGGATGCCCATCTTGTGTTCGAGGCCGGTGCAGAAGATCGCATTGCGCGCGCCGAGCGAGCCGTCGGCCTTGGGCACGAACTTCGGCACCACGAACAGCGAGATGCCTTTGCTGCCGTGCGGCGCGTCGGGCAGCCGGGCGAGCACCAGGTGCACGATGTTCTCGGCCAGGTCGTGCTCGCCGGCGGAGATGAAGATCTTCTGGCCCGTGAGCTTGTGGCTGCCGTCGGGCTGCGGCTCGGCCTTGGTGCGCAGCAGTCCGAGGTCGGTGCCGCAGTGCGGCTCGGTCAGGCACATCGTGCCCGTCCAGTGTCCGCTCGTCAGCTTGGGCAGGTAGAGCGCCTTCTGGGCGTCGGTGCCGTGCGCGTGCAGCGCGGCGTAGGCACCCTTGGTGAGCCCGGGGTACATCGTCCACGCCTGGTTGGCCGCGTTGAGCATCTCGTCGAGGCACTGGTTGAGCACCACCGGCAGGCCCTGGCCGCCGAAAGCCGGATCGGCCGACAGCGCCGGCCAGCCGCCGGCGACGAACTGCGCATACGCGTCCTTGAAGCCGGCGGGCGTCTTCACTTCGTGGCTCGCCTGGTCGAGCGCGCAACCCTGCTGGTCGCCGTGCGCGTTGAGCGGCGCCAGCACCTCGGTGGCGAACTTGCCGGCCTCGTCGAGCACGGCGTCGACGGTCTGCGCGTCGATGTCGGCGTGGCGCGGCAACTGGTTCAGGCGGTCGACCACGTGGGTCAGCTCGTGCAGCACGAACTTCATGTCGCGCAGCGGCGGGGCGTAGGTCGGCATCGGCGGGACTCCTTGCGGCCAGGGGTTCTCAGGGTCGACGGCGCGCGGCACGCTTGCGCGCGGCCGGCGGCAGGTGGGGCGACAACATGCGCTCGAAAGCGTTGCGTGCGCGGTCGAGCGCACCGGGCAGCCTGAGGAAGCGCGCGTCGTGATGCAGCGACAGGATCAGACCGTGAATCTCGAACAAAAGTTGCAGCGGGTCGGTGTCGGCGCGCAGGTGGCCTTCGTCGATCGCCAGCCGGATCGCCTTCTCGAGCGTCGCGTGCCAGGTCTGCACCATCTGCGCCAGCGCGTCGCGCACCGGGCCCGGCCGGTCGTCGAACTCGACCGCGCCGCTGATGTAGATGCAGCCCGAGTCGATTTCCACCGAGACGCGGCGGATCCAGCGCTCGACCAGCGCGCGCAGCCGCGGCAGGCCGCGCGGCTCGCGCATGGCCGGACGGAACACCTCGTCGGCGAAACGCTGGTGGTACTCGCGTACCACCGAAATCTGAAGTTCCTCGCGCGAGCCGAAGTGCGCGAACACGCCCGACTTGCTCATGCGC
The DNA here is from genome assembly GCA_022072045.1 of Burkholderiaceae bacterium. Classification (GTDB taxonomy): domain Bacteria; phylum Pseudomonadota; class Gammaproteobacteria; order Burkholderiales; family Burkholderiaceae_C; genus JAEUPI01. Next base: position 7,886 of record JAJVIL010000112.1, read on the forward strand.
ATCAGTTCGGCCAGTGCGCCGATCGACAGGCCTTCGAGCCCGTTGTGCGACGCCAGTCCGAGTGCCACGTCGAGGATCGCGGCGCGCGTCTGCCGCCCTTTGGGCAGCACGCGCGAGTGGCTACGGGTGTCGGTATCGGCCAAGGTGGTGGATTCGCCGCAAAACGAACGATCGTTCTATTCTGACGCATCGCGCCATCGGTGGGGCGATGGCGCGGCGACAAATCTCTAGGCTGACCCGCCTAGACACCGGCGAGCGCGGCGCCCGCTGTGCGCGCCGGCGGTGTCCTCGACTCCGCCACGGCCATCGAGCGCGCACGCCAGCACGAATCGGCGGCGTCGGCCACACTGCGCACCATCCATCGACACCCCGCGAGAGACGAATGTACGGACCGATCACGATTCCCTTCGGCGCCAAGATGCTGTTCAACATGGTCAAGCTCAAGCCCGGCGTGACGCTCGACGACGTCGAAGAGGCGCTCGCCGAGCTGTGCGAGGTCGTCAAGCAGAACTACGGCGGTGACCGTGGCGGCTTCTTCGCCGGCCAGGTGTTCCGCCTCGCGGGCTTCGTCTCGGCCGAGGGCTCGCTCAACGACGGCGGCGCAGCCGCGCCGGCCGACCACGACATCGCCATCGTCACCTACTGGCGCTCGTTCGCCGAGCACGAGCGCTCGCACGCCGATAAGCTGTTCCTCGAGAAGTTCAGCGCCCTGGCCGCGCACTGCACGGAATCGCGCGAGCCGGGCTACGACATGCTGTGGCAGGGCATGCACGCTGAGGGCTCTCAGGGCGTGCAACCCGCTCTTGCCGGTGCCCGGTGAGGCGGCGCCACCCGCTCTCACTTCGGGGTCAGGCGCGAGAGCGCGCCGCTCGATGAATCCTCGAGCAGCCACACCGCGCCGTCGGGCGCCACGGCGACGTCGCGCACGCGAAAGCCCACGCTCCAGCGCTCGGCCGGCGCCGGGTTGCCGCGCGCGTCGAAGACCACCCGGCTGAGCGACTCGGAAGCCAGCCCGCCGATCAGCAGCGAACCGTTCCACTGCGCGAACAGCGCGCCCTCGTAGAAGACCATGTTGCCCGGCGCGATCACCGGCGTCCAGTAGAGGGCCGGCTTGGCGAGGTCGGCGCGCGTGTCGGGGCTGGGAATCGACACGCCGTCGTAGTTGACCGCATACGAGACCAGCGGCCAGCCGTAGTTCTTGCCCGGCTCGATCAGGTTGAGTTCGTCGCCGCCGCGCGGGCCGTGCTCCAACTCCCACAGCCGTCCGTCCGGGGCGAACGCCAAGCCGTAGGGGTTGCGGTGGCCGCTGGTCCAGGTTTCCGAAGGCGTCAGGTTCGGCGAAGCAAAGGTGTAGCGGTAGGCGATGGGCGCGGTCTTGGCCGCTTCGGTGTCGCGTGGCGGGTCGATGATCGGGATCGTCTGCGCGCCGACCGTGCCCGCCCGCGGGTTGCCCGGCGCCGGCAGCCCCTCCAGCGTCAGGCGCAGGATCTTGCCCAGCGGCGAATCGGGGTCTTGCGCCGGCGTCATGCGCTGGCGCTCGCCAACGGCCAGGAAGAGAAACTTCTTGTCGGGCGAGAACGCCACGGCCGCGCCGAACTGACCGCCGCGTCCGCGCGCACCGTCGCGCCAGATCACCCGCAGCCCTTCGAGGCTGGCGCCCGCGCCGGTGAGCGCGAGCCGGGCACGCGCCAGCGCCAGGCCCGAGCCGCCGTCACCGGGCTCGGAGTAGGTGAGATAGACGCTGCGGTCGGTGGCGTAATGCGGCGAGAGGTAGACGCCGAGCAACCCGCCCTGCCCCCGGGCCAGCACGGGCGGCACGTTCGCCACCGGCGTCTTCGCGCCCTGCTGAGTCACCAGCCAGAGCCGACCCACCTTCTCGGTGATCAGCATCCGCCCGTCGGCGAGGAAGGCGATGCGCCACGGCAGGTCGAACCGCGCCACGCTCGACAGCGTGAATGGCGGGCTCGGGTCGACGCGCCGGGGCCCGGCGTTGATCTGCGCGTGGCCGGCGCTGGCCACGAGCACCGGCACGACGGCGGCAAGGACAATCCGGCGCATGGGCGGCCCTTTCGATCGCTGCAGCATCGACTGCCAGCACGCAGCGCGCAGCGCCGCCATTGTCCTCTCGCGGCTCGGCAAGTTGATGGCTTTCGGCCCGATCCATCCAGCCTCTTCCGGGTTCCCACGTCTCTGACGCAAGGCCCTGGGCGCCTGTCACAGGCCCGAGGCCGAAGCACACCCGCCCGGAGTGCTACGCTTGCAGGCCTGTCGATTGGTTGGAGGTTGCTGCCTACCGTGGATGTCCTACAGCTCGACGTGTCCGGGCGACCGCAGGCGTGGATCACGCCGCGCGAGGCCGCGGTGCTGTACGCCAGCGAAGGCGTCGCGTGGACTCTGGGCCGGGCGTTTCACGTGCTGCGCGGCGGCATCCAGCGCGTCACGGGGCTGCAGTCGCGCATCGAGGTGCACCCGATCATCGCGGTCAAGGGGGCCGTGCCGAGCCGCGCCTGGCGCACGGTGCCGGCGCTGACCAACCCCAAGCTGTTCAGCCGCGACAGGCACCTGTGCGCCTACTGCGGGCGGCGCTTCGCATTCGACCTGCTGACCCGCGAGCACGTGGTGCCGGTGTCGCGCGGCGGCCGCGACACCTGGATGAACTGCATCACCGCGTGCCGCGGCTGCAACGGGCGCAAGGGCAACCGCCTGCCGCACGAAGTGGGCATGGAGTTGCTCTATGCGCCGTACGTGCCGAACCTGCACGAAGACATGATCCTGCGCGGCCGCCGCATCCTGGCCGACCAGATGGAGTTCCTGCTGGCGAGCGTGCCGCGCTCGAGCAGGCTGCACGCGTAGCCGGTGTCGATTCGCGTGCTAGGGGCAACCCGGTGGCGCCCGCCGCGGGCGCCGCGAGCGTTCACAATCGAAGCCATGCCCTGGAGGTCCACGGAGCGGCGCTCGCCGCGGCCGAGCAGCGATGAGCCGGTGCCCGGCTTCTACCGGGTCGGCGTCGGCTCGCTCGTCGAGATCGGCGACCAGACGCTCGACGATCGCGGCCGGACGCGTCCGATCTCGCTCGACGAAGTGGGTCGCGTCGTCACCGGCGAGCGCGTGGTGCTGCGCATCGACAGGCGCCACGCCGGCGGCTGAGCGTTCGATGCCGCCCCCTGCCTACCCCAGTGGCACGCTGCGCGTGCACACGCTGCGCTCGCTGGCGAGCGGGCCGAAGCTGATCGTGCTGGGCGCGGTGCACGGCAACGAAACCTGCGGCACGCGTGCGATCGAACGCACGCTGGCCGAGTTCGACTCCGGCGCGCTGACGCTGGCGCGCGGCAGCGCCAGCTTCGTGCCGGTGACCAACGCGCTGGCTTACCAGCGTGCCCAGCGCATGGGCGAGCGCAACCTCAACCGCAACCTGCGCCCGAACGACGACCCGCAAGACAACGAAGACCGCATCGCCAATGCGCTGTGCCCGCTGCTGGCCGAGCACGACGTGCTGCTCGACCTGCACTCGTTCCACTCGCCGGGCGAGCCGTTCGCGATGATCGGCCCGCCCGACAACGACGGTGCGCTCGAGCCGTTTCGCCACGCCGCCGCGGAAGAGGCGCTGGCGCTGCGGCTCGGGCCGCGGCGCATCGTCGAAGGCTGGCTGGAAACCTACGCCGCGGGCGTCAGGCACCGCCTGCAGCGCGCGGGCGCGCAACCCACCGAGCGCGCGCAACTGCTGAACACCGACCCGAGCTACGGCGTCGGCACCACCGAGTACATGCGCTCGCGCGGCGGCTATGCGATCACGCTGGAGTGCGGCCGGCACACCGATCCGCAGGCCGACGAGGTGGCGTACCGCGCGATCCGCGCGACGCTGGCGCACCTCGGCCTGGTGGACGAGCCTGCGGTCGCGCCGCGCACCGACCACGAACTGCTGTGCCTGAACGAGGTGACCGACCGCCTGCACGCCGACGACCGCTTCGTCCGCGAGTGGTCGAGCTTTCAGCCGCTGCGCGCCGGCGAGACGATCGCCCAGCGCGCCGACGGCACGCTGCTGCGCGCGCGCGACGACGGCTTCATCGTGTTCCCCAACCCCAACGCGCTGCCGGGCAACGAATGGTTCTACTTCGCGCGGCGCAGCGCACGGCGCCTGCATCCGCAGGCGGCGGCACGATGAGGCTGCTGCGCACCGCGATCGGCGCGGCGGTGATCGTCGCGCTCGCGTTCGCGCTGAACCCGTCGCCCGAGAAGCACCGCGAGCGCATCAAGGCGGCGATCTCCGAGCGCAGCCTGCTCGCCAAGACGCTCGGCGTCGGCGCGCTGACCGCGTTCGTCTCGAACTACACCTCGCTCGGGGTGGCGTCGTACACCACGGTCAACGGCCGCGCGCTGTCGATCGGCGCGCTCGGCTACGTCTACGTGCGCGACCCGCAAGACTGAATCGCAGCGGCCGCCTCGCGAGTGCTACGGCGGTACGGCCTGCGCGTCGTCGCGTGGCGGCGGCGTGCCCGCCGGCAGCACGGTGGCTTCGCAGACGCCGAAGCCGATGCGCCGAAAGCCGCTCCTCTGGCAGTGCGCGCTCAGGCGCACGCGGTCGCCGTCGTGCAGGAAGGTGCGCTGCTCGCCGTTGGAAAGCGCGATCGGCCGCTTGCCGCCCTCGGTCAGCTCGAGCAGCGAGCCCGCCTGCTGCGGCTGCGGCCCCGACAGCGTGCCCGAGCCGAACAGATCGCCGCTGTCGAGCGCGCAGCCGTTGACCGTGTGGTGCGTGACGAGCTGGCCCACCGTCCAGTAGGCTGCCTCGGCGAAGTTGGAGACGCTGATGCGCTCGCCCGCCAGCCCGGCCTTGCGCATCGCCTCGGTCTGCAGCCAGACCTCGAGCTGCACGTCGAGCGCGCCGCTCTTGCGCAGTTGCGGCGAATCGAGGTAGGGCAACGGTTCGGGGTCGCCGGCCGGCCGCGTGAACGGCCTTCGAAACGGCGCCAGCGCCTCCAGCGTCACGATCCACGGCGACACCGTGCTGGCGAAGCTCTTCGACAGAAACGGCCCGAGCGGCTGGTATTCCCAGGTCTGGATGTCGCGCGCGCTCCAGTCGTTGAACAGCGCGAGGCCGAACACGTGGTCTTCGGCCTCGTCGATCGCGATCGGCTGCCCCTGCGCATTGCCCCGGCCGATGAAGATGCCGACCTCGAGCTCGATGTCCAGGCGCTGCGACGGCGCGAGGCGCGGCCGCTCGTCGTTGGGCCCCTTGATCTGGCCGCTCGGGCGCACGAAAGGCTGCCCGCTGACGTTGACTGTCGAGGCGCGGCCGTGGTAGCCGATGGGCACCCACTTGTAGTTGGGCAGCAGCGGGTTGTCGGGCCTGAACAGCCGGCCGACTGCTGTGGCGTGATGGATGCCGACGTAGAAGTCGGTGTAGTCGCCGATGCGGCACGGCAGCCCCATGCGCACGCGCGCCATCGGCACCAGCGCATCGCGCCAGCGCGATGGCGTGTCGCTGCCCTTGGCGAGCCCCTTCGACAGCGCCTGGCGCAGCTCGCGCCGCGCCGCGGGCTCGAGCCGCATCACGCTGGTCATGTCGTGGCTGCGCACGAGCCCCGCGGCGCGCAGGTCGAGCACCTGGTCGCCGATCGCGACGCCGATGCGCCAATCCTCGTCGCCCGCCTCGCGGAAGCGTCCGAACGGCAGGTTCTGGATCGGAAAGTCGCCGGTCGGATCGTTGGCCGATTCGACCCAGCTCTCGAGCGCCGGATCGTGGGTGTCGTCGATGGGCATCGGTGCGCAGTCGGTTCGCCGCCTCGGCAGGGCGCATGATGCCCGCCGTGCGAAGGGCTGGCAACCGAGCCCCCGTGCCCGACAATGGCGCGAACGCGATGGATGCATCCGGCACGTCTCCGATCCACCTGTCGTCGGAAGCCGACGCCGACGTGCTTTACCTGCAAGGCTCGTGGCGCCTCGACCACGCCGCGGCGATCGCCGCCGCGGTGGCCGCGCTGCCGCTGCGCCCCGGGCGCGCCTGCGTGCTCGACGGCAGCCGGCTGCGC
>JAJVIL010000002.1 GCA_022072045.1 Burkholderiaceae bacterium
TCATGGTGAAGGCCGATCTGCGCGACCAGTACCCGTTCGGCCTCTTCGCGCAGCCGGTGTCGGAGCTGGCGCGGCTGCACGCCTCGTCGGGCACCACCGGCAAGCCCACCGTGGTGGGCTACAACGCGGCGGACCTCGACACCTGGGCCGAGCTGATGGCGCGCACGCTGCACTGCGCCGGCGCGCGCCGCGGCGACATCGTGCACAACGCCTACGGCTACGGCTTGTTCACCGGCGGCCTGGGCATGCACGCCGGCGCCGAGCGGCTGGGCGCGGTGGTGGTGCCGGCATCGGGCGGCGGCACCGAGCGCCAAGTGGCGCTGATCATGGACTTCGGCGCGCGCGTGCTGTGCGCGACGCCGTCGTACACGCTGGCGATCGCCGAAGTGGCCGAGCGCGAAGGCATCGACCTGCGCCAGAGCAAGCTGCGCGTGGGGTTGTTCGGCGCCGAGCCGTGGAGCGAGCCGATGCGCCGCGAGATCGAGGCGCGGCTGCCGGTGAAGGCGATCGACAACTACGGCCTGTCGGAAATCATGGGCCCGGGCGTCGCCGTCGAATGCGAGCAGCAGGACGGCCTGCACGGCTGGGAAGACCACTTCCTGTTCGAGGTGGTTGACCCCGACACCCAGGCGCCGCTGCCCGAGGGCGAAGCCGGCGAGCTGGTGATCACCACCCTCACCAAGCAGGCGCTGCCGATGCTGCGCTACCGCACGCGCGACATCACGCGCATCACGCGCGAGCCGTGCGACTGCGGGCGCACGCACGCGCGGCTGCTGCGCGTGAGCGGGCGCAACGACGACATGCTGATCGTGCGCGGCGTCAACGTGTTCCCGTCGCAGATCGAAGCCGCAATGCTCGGGCGCGAGGGGCTCGCGCCGCACTACCAGCTCGTGCTGCGCCGGCGCGGCAGCCTCGACCACGTGACGCTCGAGGCCGAGGCGGGCAGCGAGCTCGGTGCCGATGCGCGCGACGCGCTCGGGCGCGAAGTCAAGCACCACATCAAGTCGCTGATCGGCATCACGGTCGAGGTGACCGTGCTGTCGCCCGGCGCGCTGCCGCGCTCTCAAGGCAAGGCGGTGCGCGTGCGCGATCTGCGCAAGGAAGGAATCTGATCGATGGCCAAGAGATTGCTGACGCTGTGGGTCAACGGTCGCGAGCACAGTCTCGCCGCCGCCGATGGTGCGTTGCTGATCGACGTGCTGCGCGACGCGCTGCAGCTCACCGGCACCAAGCGCGGCTGCGACGGCGGCGAGTGCGGCGCCTGCACGGTGCTGGTGAACGACCGGCCGCGCCTGGCCTGCTCGACGCTGGCCGTGCAGGTGGAGGGCAAACGCGTCGAGACGATCGAAGGTCAGGTGAAGCAGGGCAGCCTGTCGCGCCTGCAGAAGGCGTTCCACGACAGGCTGGGCGCGCAGTGCGGCTTCTGCACGCCGGGCATGATCATGGCCGCCGAGGGCCTGCTGCGCCGCAATCCCGACCCGACGATCGAGGAGATCCGATCGGCGCTGGGCGGCAATCTGTGCCGTTGCACCGGCTACGTGAAGATCATCGAGTCGGTGCAGGCCGCTGCCGGGGGCGAACTTGAACCCGTGCCTGCGCACGGACGGACGCCTCGCGAAGCGGCCGGGCATGCCGGCGCGGCTGTGGGGGGCACGCGATGAATCCGCGCCTCACCCGTCCCGGCGGCGTCGGCGTGCGCACGCCGCTGATCGACGGCATCGACAAGGTGACCGGCCGCGCCAAGTACACCGCCGACATCGCGGCACCCAACGCGCTGGTCGGCCGCATCCTGCGCAGCCCGCATGCGCATGCGCTGATCGTTTCGATCGACACCCGGGCGGCGTGGGCGCTGCCCGGCGTGCACGCGGTCTGCACCGGCGACGAGACGCCGGTGCCGTTCGGCGTGTTGCCGATCGCCGAGAACGAATTCCCGCTCGCGCGCGGCAAGGTGCGCTACCGCGGCGACCCGGTGGTCGCGGTGGCGGCGGTCGACGAGGCCACCGCCGAGCGTGCGCTGGCGGCGATCGAGGTCCGGTACGAGGTGTTGCCGGGGCTGTTCACCGCCAAGGCGGCGATGAAGCCCGGCGCGGCGGTGATTCACGACGACAAGCCCAACAACGTGCTGCGCGAGGTGCATGCCGAGTTCGGCGACAGCGCCGCCGGCTTCGCCGCCGCCGACCTGGTGCGCGAGAAGACCTTCACCTTCGCCGAGGTCAACCACGCGCACATGGAGCTGAACGCGACGCTGGCGGAGTACGACACCGAGCGCGACGGCGTCACGCTGCACACCACGACCCAGGTGCCGTACTACGTGCACCGGAAAGTGGCCGCCTGCCTGCAGATCCCCGAGTCGCAGGTGCGGGTGATCAAGCCGTTTCTGGGCGGCGGATTCGGTGCCCGCACCGAATGCCTGCACTTCGAGATCATCGCCGCGCTGCTGGCGCGCAAGGCGCGCGGCACCGTGAGGCTGCTGCAGACGCGCGAGGAGACCTTTCTCGCCCACCGCGGGCGGCCGTGGACGCTGGTGAAAATGAAGATCGGCCTGAAGCGCGATGGCCGCATCACCGCGCTTGCGCTGGAGGCCACGCAGGCCGGCGGAGCGTACGCCGGCTACGGGATCATCACGATCCTCTACACCGGGGCGCTGATGCACGGCATCTACGACATCCCGGCGATCAAGCACGACGCCTGGCGCGTCTACACCAACACGCCGCCGTGCGGCGCGATGCGCGGCCACGGCACGGTGGACACGCGCGCCGCCTTCGAGGCGCTGCTCACCGACATGGCCGCCGAGCTGGGCCTCGACGCGCTCGCCGTGCGGCAGAAGAATCTGCTGCGGCAGATTCCGCACCGCACGATGTACGCGCAGAACGTGCTCAGCTACGGCCTGCCGGAATGCCTCGAGAAGGTGCAGGCGGCCTCCGGCTGGCACGAGCGCAAGGGCCGTTCGACGAATGGCCGCGGCCTCGGGCTGGCGTGCTCGCATTTCGTCTCGGGCACGTCGACGCCCACGCAGTGGACCGGCGAGCCGCATGCCATCGTCAACCTGCGGCTCGACTTCGACGGCGGCGTGACGCTGTTCACCGGCGCTGCCGACATCGGCCAGGGCTCGAGCACGATGGCCGCGCAATGCACGGCCGAGGTGCTCGACGTCGCGCTGCCGCGCATCCGCGTGGTCTCGGCCGACAGCGCGCTGACGCCCAAGGACAACGGCAGCTATTCGTCGCGCGTGACCTTCATGGTCGGCCGTGCGGCGATCGACGCCGCGTCGCAGTTGAAAGACGTGTTGGTGAAGGCCGCCGCCGGCCGGCTCGAGGCCGATGCGGGCGACATCGAGGTGCGCGACGAGATGTTCTTCGTGCGCGGCACCGACCATGGCCTGAGCTGGATCGAAACGGTCCGCGCGGCGATGGTCGGCAGCGGCGCCGTCACGGTCAAGGGCACCTTCACCTGTCCGCCGGAGTTCCAGGGCGACAAGAAGATCCGCGGCAGCGCGATCGGCGCCACGATGGGGTTCTGCTACGCGGCACAGGTGGTCGAGGCGTCGGTCGACGAGATCACCGGCCGGGTCACCGTGCACAAGGTCTGGGTCGCGGTGGACGTCGGGCGTGCGCTCAACCCGCTGGCGGTCGAAGGCCAGACGCAGGGCGGCGTGTGGATGGGCATCGGCCAGGCCCTGTCGGAGCAGACGGTCTACGACGACGGCCGCATGATGCACGGCAACCTGCTCGACTACCGCGTGCCGACGATGGTCGAGAGCCCCGACATCGAGGTCTTCATCGTCGAGAGCATCGACCCGAACGGGCCGTACGGCGCCAAGGAGGCGTCCGAGGGCATGCTCGCGGGCTTTCTGCCGGCGCTGCGCGAGGCGGTGGACGAAGCCGCGGGCATCCGCTGCGACGCGTTTCCGTTCAGCCCCGATCGCATCGTCGAACTGCTCGACAAGCGCGACGCGGCGAAGAAGGCGCAGAGCCGTTCGAAACAGGCGGCGCACAGCGCCCAGGAGGCAACATGAACGCGCTGCACGAGGTGGGCACGAGGCGCCCGGCGACCGTCGAGGAAGCGGTGCGCACGCTGGCCGAAAGCGGCGCGCAGGCGCTCGCCGGCGGGACCGACCTGCTGCCCAATCTGCGCCGAGGCCTCGGCACGCCGCGCGTGCTGGTCGACCTGACCGCGGTGCCTGCGCTCGACGCGATCGCCGTGCAGGCCGACGGCAGCCTGCGCATCGGCGCCGCGGCGACGCTGGCCGCACTGGCGGCCGACGCCGCGGTGCGCACCGGCTGGCCCGTGCTGGCAAAGGCCGCTGGCCTCGTCGCGGGCCCGACGCACCGCGAAGCCGCCACGATCGGCGGCAACCTGTGCCAGGACACGCGCTGCGTCTTCTACAACCAGAGCGAATGGTGGCGCGCCGGCAACGGCTACTGCCTGAAGTACCTCGGCGACAAGTGCCACGTGGTCGTCAAGAGCGACCGCTGCTACGCCACCTACCACGGCGACCTGGCGCCGGCGCTGATGGTGCTGGATGCGAGCGTCGAGATCGCCGGCCCCGCTGGCGCGCGCACGCTGCCGGTGGCAGGGCTGTTCGTCGAGGACGGTGCGCGCCGCCTGACGCTGGCACCCGGCGAGTGGGTGACCGGCGTCGTCGCGCCGCCGGCCGGCGGCTGGATGGCCGACTACGCCAAGGCGCGCGTGCGCGAATCGGTGGACTTCGCGCTCGCTGGCGCCGCCGTGGCGCTGCGCCGCGACGGCGACCGGATCGGTGCGCTGCGCGTGGCCATCACCGGCACCAACTCCGCACCGCTGGTGGTGCCGGCCGACAGCGTCGTCGGCCGGTCATGGGATGCCGAGACCGCGCAGGTGCTGACCAAGCTGGTGCACACCACCAGCCACGTGCTGGCCACCACCGTCGCGTCGGTCGGGTACCGGCGTCGCATGGCGCAGGCGCTGGTGCGCCGGCTCGTCGATGACCTCTGGACCCGGGCTTAGCGACGCAGGCAAGGAGCACTGATATGTACCGCATCGTCAAGGCTGAACGGTTCTCGCCGCAGACCTTCCTGTGGGAGATCGACGCGCCCGACGTCGCGCGCGCCGCCGAGGCCGGCCACTTCGTGATGCTGCGCCTGGACGAAGCCGGCGAGCGCATCCCGCTGACGGTGGCCGACTACGACCGCGAGCGCGGCACCGTCACCGTCGTCGTGCAGGCCTTGGGTCGCACGACGCGCGAGATGCGCGACAACTTCGACGAAGGCGACGAGTTCGCCGATTTCGTCGGCCCGCTCGGGCTGCCGCAGCACATCGGCGAGGTCGGCCACGTGGTGCTGGTGGGCGGCGGGCTCGGCGTGGCGCCGGTGTTTCCGCAGCTGCGCGCGTTCAAGGAGGCCGGCAACCGCACCACCTGCATCGTCGGCTTCCGCAACGCCGACCTCGTGTTCTGGGGCGACAAGCTGCGCCAGTACGCCGACGAGCTGATCGTCTGCACCGACGACGGCAGCGCCGGCCGCCCCGGCTTCGTGACCGGCGCCTTGCAGGAGCTGCTCGAACGCGAAAAGCCCGACCTCGTGATCGCGATCGGCCCGATGCCGATGATGCAGGCGTGCACCGAGACGACGCGGCCGTTCGGCGTGTCGACCAAGGTGTCGCTCAACACCATCATGGTCGACGGCACCGGCATGTGCGGCTCGTGCCGCGTCACGGTGGGCAACGAGGTCAAGTTCGCCTGCGTCGACGGCCCCGACTTCGACGCGCACCAGATCGACTTCAAGGAGCTGCTGGCGCGTCAGAAGCGCTTCAAGACGCAGGAGCAGCAGGCCAACGCCGACCTCGACCACGTGTGCAGCCTGGAAGAGCTGCTGGTCAAGCAGGGCAAGCGCACCTACAAGAAGTACTCGGCGCTCGAGCGCACGCAGGTGCCGATGCCCGAGCGCGAGGCGGCCGAGCGCGCGACCACCTTCGACGAGGTCAACCTCGGCTACGACTGGGCCGCCGCGCTGCGCGAGTCCGAGCGCTGCATCCAGTGCATCAAGCCCACCTGCATCGAGGGCTGCCCGGTGCGCATCGACATCCCGCGCTTCATCCGCCACCTGCTGCTGCGCGACGTCGACGGCGCCGTCGACGCGATCCACGAGTCGAGCCCGTTCCCGTCGGTGTGCGGCCGCGTCTGCCCGCAGGAGAGCCAGTGCGAGGCGCAGTGCGTGCTCGTCAAGGCCAAGATGCAGCCGGTGGCGATCGGCCGGCTCGAGCGCTTCGTCGGCGACCACGCGGCGCAGCGGCCGGTGCCGCAGCTCGAGTTCGAGCGCAAGGCGGGCCGCGTCGCTGTCGTCGGCTCGGGGCCGGGCGGCCTGGCGTGCGCGGCCGACCTCATCAAGCTCGGCGCCGAGGTCACGGTGTACGAGGCGCTGCACGTGGTGGGCGGCGTGCTGCGCTACGGCATCCCGTCGTTCCGGCTGCCGCGCGACATCATCGAGCGCGAGGTCAAGCGGCTGCGCGACGCGGGCGTGCGCTTCGAGACCAACAAGGTGATCGGCAAGACCTTCACGATCGAGCAGCTCACCGCGAAGATGGGGTTCGACGCGGTGTTCATCGCCGCCGGCGCCGGCGCGCCGTCGTTCCTCGGCATCCCGGGCGAATCGGCCGGCCAGGTGTACTCGGCCAACGAGTTCCTGACGCGCGTCAACCTGATGGGCGGCGACCGCTTCCCGTACCGCGACACGCCGATCGGCATCGGCCAGCGCGTGGTCGTGATCGGCGCCGGCAACACGGCGATGGACTGCCTGCGCACGTCGCGCCGCCTGGGCGCGGCCGAGGTGCGCTGCGTCTACCGCCGCTCGGAGGCCGAGGCGCCGGCGCGCGTCGAGGAGCTGCGCCACGCCAAGGAAGAGGGCGTGGTGTTCTCGTTCCTGCACGGCCCGGTCGAGGTGCTGCTCAACGAGGCCGGCGACGTGCGCGGCCTGCGCGCGCAGAAGATGGCGCTCGGCGAGCCCGACGCGCGCGGCCGGCGCACGCCGACGCCGCTCGACGAATTCGTCGACTTCGAATGCGATACCGTGATCTACGCGCTCGGCACGCAGGCCAACCCGATCGTCGGTCGCGCCACGCGCGGCCTGGGGCTCGACCGCCGCGGCTACATCGCCGCCGACGCGGTGACCCAGGCCACCAACCTGACCGGCGTCTTCGCCGGGGGCGACATCGTCACCGGCGGCGCCACCGTGATCCTGGCGATGGCCGCAGGCCGGCGTGCCGCGCGCGCGATCGGCGCCTGGCTGCTCGGCGATCGCGCACAGTGGCCGCCCACGCCCGAGGCGGTGGCCGAGTTCGTGCCGCCGACGCCGCTGGCGACCAGCGACGCCGTGACCCCCAACGCCTGAAGCAGGAGCACCGAACCATGTTGTGCCCCAAGTGCCACCAGCCGCTGGCCAACGACGCCGACGGCCCCTACATCTGCTGCGCCGGCGCCAGCGTGCAGTGGCAGTGCAGCGGCTGCGGCAAGATCAGCGAGGGCTTCGCGTTCCCGTACGGGCGCTGCCCGCAGTGCGGCGGCACGCTCGCGCTGCGCGACGAGTCGGCAGCCGAACTCGGCGACGAGGCGGCGCTGGCCGCCATCCGCAGCGCCTTCGAGATCGAACTCGGCGGGCGCGCGTTCTACCAGCGCGCCGCCGCCGACTGCGCCGACGAGACGCTGCGCGCGCTGTTCCGCCGCTTCGCGGTGATGGAAGGCGAGCACATGGAGACGCTGGCGCGGCGCTACCACGTCGACGTGCCCGATCCGCCGGCGCTGTTCCAGCTCGAGACGGTGGGCTACTTCGCCGGCGTCGACGGCCGCATCAACGAGCCGGCCGACCTGCTGCGCCTGGCGATCGGCTTCGAAAAGCGCGCGGCCGAGTACTTCGCCGAACGCGCGCTGGCCGCCGAGGAAGGCTCGGCCGAGCAGCGCCTGTACGACGAGCTGGCCGCCGAGGAGCGCGAGCATTCGCAGATCCTCGCCGCCGAGCTGGCGCGCTGGCACCAGGATCGCCCCGGCCTGTACGGGGTCGAGGCGCCGGCCACCGGCGTGCCGCTAAACGGCGCGCACCTGCTGCTGGCCGAGCACGACGCGGCGGCGATCGCCATCGAGTGCGACGGCAAGCGCATGACCTACGGCGAGCTGCGCGACCGCGTCGCGCGCGCCGCGGCGCTGTGGCGCCAGCGCGGCTTGCGCCCGGGCGACCGTGTCGCCGTCAAGCTGCCCGACGGCTTCGACTGGGTGATCGCCTGGCTCGGCGCGATCTGGGCCGGCGGCATCGCGGTGGGCGTCAATCCGAAGATCCCGGCGCCCGAGTGGCGCTTCATCCTCGACGAGGCCGGCTTCGACGTCATCATCGCCGATTCGTCCGACGACACCCCGGCGCCGTGGAACTCGCGCGTGGTCGGCGTCGAGGAGGGTCGGCACGCGGTCAGCGTCACGCCGCCGATGCCGGCGGTGGCGGTGCCCGAGGAGACGCCGGCATTCTGGGTGCACTCGTCGGGCACGTCGGGCAAACCCAAGGCGGTGGTGCACGCGCACCGCTGCGTGCGCGAGATCGGCCGCGTCGCCGCCGAGCGCTTCGGCATCAAGCCGGGCGACCGGCTGTTCGCCAGCTCGCGCTTGTTCTTCGCGTACCCGCTGACCAATTTGCTGCTGGCGGGGCTGCGGCTGGGCGCGACGCTGATCCTCGACGCGCAGTGGCCCAACGCCAAGAGCGTCGCCGCGACGGTGACGCGCACGCGGCCGACGGTGCTGTTCAGCGTGCCGTCGCTGTACCGCGACCTGCTGCACGGCGAGCTGGCGTCCGGCCTCGCGGCCGCGGGCGTGCGGCTGTGCGTGTCGGCCGGCGAGGCGTTGCCGCCGCAGTTGCGCGAGCGCTGGGTGGCGGCGAGCGGGCTGCCGATCGTCGACGGCTACGGCGCCTCGGAGACGCTGGTGCTGGTGATGCTGGCGGCCGACGAGCGCGGCTTCGTGCCGTCGCCCGGCATCGAGGTGCGCGCGCTCGACGACGTGGCCCCGGGCGTGCCGACCCGGCTGCTGATCCGTGCGCCGACGCTCGCGTTGGGCTACCTCGACCGTCCGCAGGCGCAGGCCGAAACCTTCCGCGAAGGTGCGTTCTGCCCGGCCGACCTCTGGCAGCGCAACGCCGAGGGCTTCTGGCAGTTCGCCGGCCGCGAGGATTCGCTGGTCAAGATCCGTGGCCGCTGGGTCAACCTGATCGAACTGGGCGAGCAGCTCGCCGCGCAGACGCGCGAGGTGGTCGAAGGCGCCGCGGTGTGCGTGCCCGACGCCGACGGCGTCGACTCGGTGGCGTACTTCTTCGTCGCCACCGATGCGACCCATGCGCAGGCGGTGCTGCAGGCGCAGGCGAGCAAGCTGCCGCAGTACCAGCGCCCGCGCTGGCTGCACGCGGTCGATGCGCTGCCGCGCGGGCCCACCGGCAAGCTGCTGCGGCGCAAGCTGATCGAGCTGCATGACGGCCTGAGCGCTTCGCGCCCAGGCCGTCATGCGGGCGAAACGGGGCACCCCCCGTCCCCCGCCGAGCGGGGGGCTCCGGCATGAATGACGCCCGGGCCATGTCGCGGCCCTCCGGAGAAGCGCGATGAGCCGCGATCCTGTGGCTTTGCTCAGTACCGAGCGCGACGGTGCGGTGCTGGTGGTGACGCTGCAGCGCGCGCCGGTCAACGCGATCAACGACGCGTTGCTCGCGCAACTGGAGGCCGTGCTCGACGAGGTCGAGGCCGACGACACGCTGGCGGTGCTACACCTGCGCAGCGCGTGCAAGGTGTTCTGTGCCGGCGCCGATTTGGCGTTGATCCGCTCGTGCGTCGCCACCGCGCAGGGCCGCGAGGCGATGCTGGCCACGGTGCGCCGCATGCAGCGCGTGTTCGCGCGGCTCGAAGCGCTCGACTGCGTGACGCTGGCCGAGCTTGGCGGCGCGGCGCTCGGCGGCGGCTTCGAGCTGGCGCTGGCGTGCGACCTGCGCATCGCGGCTGCCGAGGCGCGCGTCGGGTTGCCCGAGGTCGGCCTCGGGCTGCTCGCCGCCGGCGGCGGCACGCAACGCCTGACGCGGCTGGTAGGCCACGGCCTGGCGCGCCGCCTGATCCTCGGCGCCGAGACGCCCACCGGGAACGAGGCGCAAACGCTCGGCCTGGTGCAGTGGGCGGTGCCGCGCGAGCGGCTCGCCGACGAGGCCGCTGCGCTGGCGCATCGCTACAGCGCGATGCCGCGGCTGGCGTTCGCCGAGAACAAGCGCTGCATCGCGCTGGCCGGCGTGCCTGGTGAAGTAGGCTACGCCGCCGAGATCGACGCCACCCGGCGCCTGTACCAGCACCCCGAAACCAAGCGCCGTGTCGCGGCCTTTCTCGACAGAAGAGTCGACGCCGGCGCTGCCAACCCGAAGGAGAAACCATGACATCGCTGAAAGACAAACTCGCCGTCGTTACCGGCGCGGCTTCCGGCATCGGCGCCGCGGTGGCGGGCAAGCTCGCCGAAGCCGGCGCCACGGTGATCGTCGCCGACGTGCAGGCCGACAAGGGCGAGACTCGGGCCGCCACGCTGCGCGCGGCCGGCCACAAAGCGCAGTTCGTTCGCGTCGACATGACCGACGCCGCATCGATCGCCGCGTTCGCGCAGGACATCAGCGCTCGCTTCGGCACGCCCGACGTGCTGGTCAACGGCGCCGGCTGGGGGACCACGCACCCGTTCTGGGAAGGCACGCCCGAGCTGTGGGACAAGATCATCAGCCTCAACTTCGTCGGCCCGATGCGGCTGACCAAGGCCTTCGTGCCGGCGATGATCCAGCGCGCCAGCGGCAAGATCGTCAACATCGCCAGCGACGCCGGCCGCGTCGGCAGCCTGGGCGAAACCGTGTACTCGGGCGCCAAGGGCGGGCTGATCGCATTCACCAAGTCGCTGGCGCGCGAAACCGCGCGCTACGGCATCAGCGTCAACTGCGTCTGCCCCGGTCCGACCGACACGCCGCTGATGGCCGCGGTGCCCGAGAAGGTGACCGAGGCGCTGAAGAAGGCGATCCCGCTGCGCCGCCTGGGCAAGCCCGAAGAGGTAGCCGATGCGGTGCTGTTCTTCAGTGGCGACACGGCCAGCTACGTGACCGGTCAGGTGCTAAGCGTCAGCGGCGGCCTGACGATGGCCGGGTGACACCGTTGGCGGCGGCGGTGGCCGCGACGCAACCTGGAGCAGTGCGATGAACAGCGAACCGACTTGTGGCTGCGCAGGCGCCGGCGGTGGTGGCTGCAGCGGCGGTGGCGATGCGAGTCTGGGCACCGGCGCGCGCGAACGCCGCTGGGCCGACGCCGACGGCGAGCACATCGACGTGCGCGGCCTGCCGCCGCCGCAACCGATGGTGGCGATCCTGCGGCTGCTCGCGGGCATCGACGCCGGCGCTGCGTCGCGCACCGTGATCGCGCACCTCGATCGCGACCCGCTGATGCTGTACCCCGAGCTGGTGCAGCGCGGCTGGCGCGCGCGGCTGCTGCCGCAGGCGGCCGACGAGGGCGTTCGCCTGCGCCTGCAGCGCGAGAGCGCACCCACCTGAACCTTCGGAGGCAACGCCATGGACTACACGCTGCCGCTGTTCTTCGCCCACGCCATCGCGCTCGAGCGCGAGGCCGCCGAGCGCTACCTCGAGCTGGCCGACATGATGGAAGCGCACCGCAACGACGAGGTGGCGGCGCTGTTTCGCGACATGGTGCGCTATTCGCGCATGCACCACGACTCGATCGTCGAGCGCGCCAGCGGCACCAAGCTGCCCGAGCTGGGGCCGTGGGACTACGCCTGGCGCTACCCGCCCGAGGTGGGCGGCGAGGAGGCGTTCGACCCCAGCCTCAACGCCTACGACGCGCTGCGCTACGCGCGCGAGAACGAGATGCGCGCGATGCAGTACTACAGCGACGTCGGCCTGTCGTCGAACGACCCGGCGGTGCAGCGCATGGCCGCCGAGTTCGCCGCCGAGGAGACCGAGCACGTGCAGGCGCTCGACGACTGGCTGGCGCGCGTCGAGCGCCCGTCGGCGCCGTGGGCCAAAGATCCGGAACGATGAACTCCTCGCCGGCGCTACTCACACAGCCGCTTGATGTCCTCGGGCACCGGCACGCCGTAGATGCGGCGGCGGTCGGCGCTGTCGCGCTTGATGAAGATGCGCGTCTCGACGCTCTCGCAGATGAGGTCGTCGCCGCGCGTGATCACGTGCTTCTGCAGGAACACCTTGGCGCGCCACTCCTGGATGTGCGTGGAGATCACGATCTTCTCGCCGTAGGTGGCGCTCTTGACGAAGCGCGCGTGGTGCTCGAGCAGCGGCGTGCCGACGATGCCGGTCTCGTGCTCGAGCACGTGCCACGGCGGCACGCCGTTGCTCATGAAGAACTGCTGCGACGCGGCGTCCATCCAGCGGTGATAGCGCGGGAAGTAGACGATGCCCGCCGGATCGCAATCGCCGAACCGGATCTCGATGTTCATCGTCGTGGTCTTGCTCATCCCGTACCCTTCGCCCCGAGGCTAGTGTCGTGAGTTGGAAATACGCCGCATTGCGACGGGCCGCAACGGGGATGAGCGGTAGGCGCGGAGCCGTCCCGATACCGGGTGGTATCGGGACGGCTTCGCAACGACCCGCGCGCCCCGTTTCGGCCCGCCCCGCAGGGGTTCGACCAGATCGCGCCCTCGCGCGCCGGCCAGACAGGGCAGATACCACCCGGTATCTGCCCTGTCCGGCCACCGCACGATCATCACGATCTGGTCGAATCTCAATGCCGTGTATTTCCAACTCACGACACTAAGAATTCTACGGCCCAACCCTTCATCCACCGGAGAACACCCATGAAACGCATCTCCCTCGCGCGCTACGAGGCGCGCCACTTCGGCTATTCGGTCGCCGGCAAGGTCGCGACCATCACGCTCAACCGCCCCGAGCGCAAGAACCCGCTCACCTTCGACTCGTACGGCGAACTGCGCGACCTGTTCCGCGAGATGTGCTACGCCACCGATATCAAGGCGATCGTGTTCACCGGCGCGGGCGGCAACTTCTGCTCGGGCGGCGACGTGCACGAGATCATCGGCCCGCTGGTCAAGATGGACATGCCCGAGCTGCTCGAGTTCACGCGCATGACCGGCGACCTCGTCAAGGCGATGCGCGCCTGCCCGCAGCCGATCATCGCCGCCATCGACGGCATCTGCACCGGCGCCGGCGCGATGATCGCCTGCGGCTCCGACATCCGCATCGCGACGCCGCGCGCCAAGGTGGCGTTCCTGTTCGTGCGCGTCGGTCTGGCCGGCGCCGACATGGGCGCGTGCACGCTGCTGCCGCGGCTGATCGGCCTGTCGCGCGCCGCCGAGTGGCTCTACACCGGCCGCGCCGTGCCCGGCGAGGAGGCCGAGCGCGTGGGCTTCTACAACCGCCTGGTCGATCCCGACGCGCTCGCCGGCGAGGCCGCCGCGCTGGCCAAGGAGCTTGCCGACGGCCCGACCTTCGGCCACGCGATGACCAAGACGATGCTGTGGCAGGAGTGGAACGCGGGCTTGGGCGAGTGCATCGAGGCCGAGGCGCAGGCGCAGGCGATCTGCATGCAGACCAAGGACTTCGAGCGCGCATACCATGCGTTCGCGGCCAAGCAGAAGCCGGTGTTCGAGGGCAACTGACGCGCCGATGCCCGAGTGCCGCCACGAAAGGCCGCGATGACCACGCATGCACCCGACCCCGAGCACCTGAACTGGCCGTTCTTCGACGACGGCCATCGCGCCTACGCGCGCGAGCTGCAGGCCTGGTGCGAGCGCGAGCTGCCGGCACTGGAACGCACGCACGGCGGCCCCGCAGAGGCCGACGACGACGAGGCCGCGCATGCGCTGGTCAAGCGATTGGTGCCGGCGCTCGGCCGCGCCGGCCTGCTGCG
>JAJVIL010000080.1 GCA_022072045.1 Burkholderiaceae bacterium
TGGTCGCCGCCACCGCGGCGTGCTCGGGGTTGCGCCCGGTGGCGAACGCGTTGGGCGCCTGTTCGTCGATCAGGTAGACGCGCGGCATCGGCAGGCCGGCGCGCGCGGCGAGGTCGCGCACCAGGCGCACGAACTGCGGCGCGGTACTCTCGTCGACTTCGCGCGCGTTGGTCATGCGCAGCACGATCTTGTCGCTGAACCAGTAGCTGAAGAAGTTCAGCGCCACAGCCACCGCCAGCGCCAGCATCATCCCGCTGCGTCCGCCCCACATCTGGCCGAGAAACATGAACAGCGCCGTGATGGCCGCCATCAGGATCGCGGTCTTCAGCAGATTGAACATGGTCGTCGGGTACCGAGTTGGTTCAGAGATGGCGCCATAGATGCGGCCGCCGCGCGGCAGTTCAATCGGCAGTCGACGTCAGCTGCTGCCCAAGTTCCGGTGCGCCGGCCGGAAAGCACCTGGCGGCCGGCAGCCGACGGCCGCCAGGGCGTTGCAGTTCGAGCAGTTCGAGCGCACCGTCGCCGCACGCCACCACCAGCGGCCCCGGCAGCGTGCTGAGCACCTCGCCCGCATGGCCGGAGAGATCGCGCCGTAGCGCCGCGCGCCACACCTTCAGCGTGCGACCGCGATCGACCAGGGTCGCGCCGGGAAAGGGGTCGAACGCCCGGATCCGCCGTTCGAGCAGCGCGGCGCTGGCGTGCCAGTCGAGCGCCGCTTCGTGCTTCTGGACCTTGTTCGCGTAGGTCACCCCCTCGACGGGTTGCGGCGCCGCGACGAGGCCGCCGCGGTCCAGGCGATCGAGCACATCGACGATCGCTGCGGCGCCGAGCGCGGCCAGTCGGTCGTGCAGCGTGGCGCTCGTGTCGTCGGGGGCGATCGGCAATGTCTGCGCCAGCAGCACGGCGCCGGTGTCGAGGCCGGCGTCCATCTGCATGATCGAGATGCCGGTTTCGCGGTCGCCGGCCTCGATCGCGCGCTGGATCGGCGCCGCGCCGCGCCACCGCGGCAGCAGCGACGCGTGGATGTTCAGGCAACCCAGACGCGGCAGCGCCAGCAGCCACGGCGGCAGCATCAGACCATAGGCGGCGACCACGATCGCCTCGGGCGCCGCGGCCTGCAATGCCTCGCGCGCGTGCAGCGCTGCGGTGGCGTGGCGCCCGTCGGGCCGCAGGCCGGCGGGCTGCAGCAGGCGCAAGCCGTGCTGCGCGGCGAGTGTCTTCACGGCGGAGGGCTGCAGGTTCAAGCCGCGTCCGGCGGGGCGATCGGGCTGCGTCAACACCAGCGCGACGTCGTGGCCCGCGGCGATGATCGAGCGCAGCGCGGTCGCCGCGAAGGCCGGTGTGCCGGCGAACGCCAGCCTCATGGTCGGACTTTCGGACCCTTGCGGCTCATGCCTGCTGGCGTTCCTGCTGCTCCTCGCGCGTGCGCTTGTTCATCTTGACCCGGATGCGTTCGCGCTTGAGCGGGCTCAGGTACTCGACGAACACCTTGCCCTGCAAGTGGTCCATCTCGTGCTGCACGCACACCGCGGTGAGGCCTTCGACGCGGCGCTCGAAGCGCTGGCCCTCGCGGTCGAGCGCGGCTACCGTGACCGCGGCATGGCGTTGCACCTTCTCGAATATCTCCGGCACCGACAGGCAGCCTTCTTCGTTGACCACGAGTTCGTCGCTGCGCCACACCAATTCGGGATCGATCAGCACCAGCGGCTGGTCGCGCTGCTGCGAGGTGTCGATGACGATCACCCGCTCGTGCACGTCGACCTGCGTTGCGGCGAGGCCCACGCCATCGGCGGCGTACATGGTCTCCAGCATGTCGTCGATCAGTCGGCGGATGCGCGCGTCGACCATGCCCACCGGGCGTGCCACCTTGTGCAGCCGCGGGTCGGGGTAGCGCAGGATCGTGAGCCTTGCCATGGTCCTCGGGTTCAGCGCGATAGCGCCGCCACCGCTGTGGATCGCTCACAACGGGCAATGGCGTGATGGGCTCCACACCTTGTCGTTTCAGCGGCAGCTTTCATTGCGACATCAATGGTTTATGGGCAGAATCTTCCGCGAAGCATGAGCATTGTCTCGCCTTTGGCGGCGACAGGCGGTCATGCCAGCCGAACGCCGGGTGCGAGGCCCGGGATTTTGGCATTGCCCACCAGCGGAGACCGAGTTCATGAGCCGACCCCAAACCCACAGCCTTCGACGCATGCGGTTGTCCCTGTGGGTCGGCATCGCATGTGCCGCGATGTGCGGGGGCGCGTACAGCCAATCGGCATCGACCACGTGGCCGGTGACCCCCGAACAGCGCGAAACCGCCAATCAAGTGGCACAGGCGGGCATACCGCTGAGCGAACTGGCACCCAACGCACCGGATTCGCACACCGTGGTGCGCGGCGACACGCTGTGGGGCATCTCCAACATCTTCCTGCGCTCGCCGTGGCGCTGGCCCGAGCTGTGGGGCATGAACCTCGAGCAGATCAAGAACCCGCACCTGATCTACCCGGGCCAGGTGCTGTCGCTGGTGAAGGTGGGCGACCGCGCCGTGCTGCGTGTCGCACAGCCGGTCGGGACATCGGGTGCAGAGCCTGCCGGCACGGTCAAGCTGTCGCCGCGCGTGCGGGTCGAGACGCTCGACAACGGTGCGATTCCGTCGATCCCGATGCACCTGATCAGCCCGTTCCTCAACGAAGCGGTGGTGTTTTCCACCGACGAGTTGGCCACTGCGCCGCGCATCGTCGCCTCGCAGGAGGGACGCGTGCTGCTGTCGCGTGGTGAGACGGCGTACGTGCGCGGCGACCTCAAGGGCAACCGCGACTTCCGCGTGTTCCGCAACGCTGTGCCGCTGAAGGATCCTGACACCGGCGAAGTGCTCGGCTTCGAAGCGCGCTACGTCGGCACCGCCGAGTTCGTGCGCGACGGCGGCGTGCAGGCCACGCTCGACGGCAAGGGCGCCCAGATCGTGCCGGCGACCTTCAAGATGACGAGCATCCGCCAGGAAGCGGGGATCGGCGACCGATTGGCGCCGGTGCCCCAGAGCGACTACGCAGCCTACGTGCCGCATGCGCCCTCGCAGCCGATCAAGGGACGCATCATCTCGATCTACGGCGAAGCGCTTTCGGCGGGGCAGAATCAGATCATCACCCTCAACCGCGGCAGTCGCGACGGCATGGAGCGCGGCCACGTGATGTCGCTGTGGCGCGATGGCGCGATGCAAGTCGACGCCACCGACCGCTCTCGGCCGTTGATGAAGCTGCCCGACGAGCGAGTCGGCACGCTGTTCGTCTTCCGCGTCTTCGATCGCGTGTCGTACGGCCTGATCCTGCAGTCCGAAGACCCGGTCAGGCCGGGCGACCGCTTCAGCCAGCCCTGACGGGCCGCGAAGGCCAGGCGCGATGGCGCCCGACGTGGTCGCCGAGCTGGCGGCGTGGCTGCGGCTTCTGATGACACCGGGCATCGGTCGCGCAGCGGCGCGGCAGTTGCTCGCCGCTTTCGGCTCGCCGCAAGCCGTGTTCGAGGCCCCGAGCGCCGCGCGACAGGCATGCCTGGGGCAGGCAATTCTTGCCGACGATGCGCCGGCCGCGTTGCAGGGTGCCCTGACCACGCTGATGGCGTGGCTCGAAGGCGGGTCGCAGCGCGACTGGATTGCGCTGGGCGACCCGCGTTACCCGCGAGGGCTGCTGCAAACCGCCGACCCGCCGCTGCTGCTGTACACGCAAGGCGACGCCCGGTTGCTGAACCACCCGAGCCTGGCGATCGTCGGCAGTCGCAACCCGACCCCGCAGGGGGCCGAGAACGCGCGCGCGTTTGCCGAGCATCTGGGTCGCGCCGGCCTGGCCATCGTCTCGGGCCTCGCGCTGGGCATCGATGGTGCTGCGCATACCGGGGCGCTGGCCGCAGGCGCACCGACGATCGCGGTCGTCGGCACCGGGCTGGACCGCGTCTACCCGCGCGCCAATCGCGAACTGGCGCATCGCATTGCCGAGCGCGGCGTGATCGTCAGCGAGTTCAATCTCGGCACCGAGCCGCTGGCGGCGAACTTTCCGCAGCGCAATCGCATCATCGCCGGGATGAGCCTCGGCACGCTGGTGGTCGAGGCGGCGCTGGAATCGGGCTCGCTGATCACGGCGCGCCATGCGGCGGAGGCCGGGCGCGAGGTGTTCGCGATTCCCGGGTCGATCCATTCGCCGCAGTCGCGCGGCTGCCATGCCTTGATCAAGCAAGGCGCCAAGCTGGTCGACGACGTGCGCGACGTGCTGGAGGAACTGCGCTTCGCTCAACCCGCGGGCCGAGCGGACGCGTCGCAGGGCGTGGCCGCACCGCCCGACGACTTGCTCGCGTCGATGGGGTACGACCCCGTCGAAATCGATCAGCTTCAGGCGCGCACCGGCTGGCCTACCGCACGGCTCAGCGCGCGCCTGCTGGAACTGGAACTCGCCGGCGATGTGTGGCGGCTGCCCGGCGGCCGCTATCAGCGACGCGCCAAGGCGTGAAGGTCGCTCGGGTATAGTCGGCTCATGTTCGACGTGTTGGTGTACGTGTACGAGAACTACTGGCGTCCCGACGCGTGCCCCGAGCATCCGCAACTGACGCGCAAGCTGTCGGCCGTCGGCTTCGAGAGCGACGAGATCGAGGAGGCGCTCAGCTGGCTCGATGGCCTCACGCGCAGCGGGCACGGCGTGGCGCAGGCGCAGTCGCCTCGCAGCATGCGCGTGTACACGCAAGCCGAGCGCGAGTTGCTCGGCGCCGAGGCGGTGGCGTTCGTCAGCTTTCTCGAGTCCTCCGGTGTCCTCGCACCGCCGATGCGCGAGATGGTGCTCGACCGCGCCAAGGCCGCCGGCGAGACGCCGATCGACCTCGAGCACCTGAAGATCATCGTGCTGATGGTCTTCTGGAGTGTCGGCGAAGAACCCGACGCGCTGATCCTCGACGAGCTGTCGATGCACTCGGAGCACCGCTCCGTGCACTGAGGCCGGACGCAAGGGCCCGGAAGGGGCCTTGCGCCTGCCGAAGGATCGGCCGCGATACCAGCGGCCGGGCTTTGAGGCCGGACGCAAGGGCCCGGAAGGGGCCTTGCGCCTGCCGAAGGATCGGCCGCGATACCAGCGGCCGGGCTCTGAGGCCGGACGCAAGGGCCCGGAAGGGGCCTTGCGCCTGCCGAAGGATCGGCCGCGATACCAGCGGCCGGGCTCTGAGGCTGGCGACAAGGGCCCGGCGCGGGCTTCCTTAGTTCAGCAGGCGCGACGGATCGGCATCGAGCTTGGCCAGCGCGGTGCGCGTGGCGCGCACGGTGAGCGATTCGTCCTGCGCCGGCAGCAGCAGGCCGGCCTGCAGGAAGGCCGCCAGCCGTTGTTGATGGAACAGCACGCAGCGTCCCTGCGGCGTCACGAACAACGAAAGCTGTTTGCGCATGCCCTGCCAGGCCAGTTGCACCGGCTCGTTGCGGTCGCGGTAGTCGAGCATGTACCAGCTGCCGACCTGCAGCTCGCGCGCCCAGGCCACCATCGCGGGCGTCGGCATCGAGCCGCCTTCGCCGACCACCTCGATCTCGGAGCTTTCGTGGCCCGACAGGTCGAGCACCAGCGATTCGTCGATCTGCACGTTGTCGGCATCGGGCAGGAGCTCTTCGAGCGACTCCAGCCGCTCGGTGAGATCGTCGATGCGGTCGCTGGAGATTACCGCGGCCTTGGCGGTGAACGCGGCGGCCAGCGAGTTGTTCAGCGTCTGGATCTGCTCGTCCTGCTTCTCGGGGCTCATGCCGGCCGAGGCCATGCCGTCGCGCAGCGTCTTGAGCAGCGGCGGCAGTCGGCGCAGCACTTCGGCGCGCTCTTCGCGCGTGACCTTGGCGCCGGCCGACCAGATGACCTCGGTGGCCGCCTTCTTCATCGCCTTGGTCTGCTCGGCCTGCGCCCCGTAGCGCACCGCGGTGGTCGCCAGCACGTCGGCCCACACCTGGAACAGGAACTGGCGCACCTCGTCCTGTACCGGCACCTCGTTGAGCATCTTGCGCAGTTCGATCGTGTACTGGATGGCGAGCGTCTCGCGCTGCTCGATCTGCTGCGCCAGCGAGACGCCCTTGCGCGAGGCCTCGTTCTCGTTCTTGAAGTAGTGCTGCAGGAACTTCTCGAACTCCACCAGCACCGTCTGGAACACGCGCCGGCCGGTGTCGGGGTACGCCTCGACCACCTGCACGACGCGCTTGATCTCCTTGGACAAGGCCTCGCCGGAATTCTGTGACGACGACGAATCGAAGCCCATTACGCAGGCGCCCATGCGATCGATGAGCCGGCGCGCCGGGTGGTCGATGGTGGCGAAGAAGTCGGGCTCGCTCACCGCCACGCGCAGCGTCGGCATCTGCAAGCGGGCGAACCAGACTCGAATCGCCGCGGGGATGCGGTCTTCGGTGAGGATCGACTGGAACATCATCGCCACGATCTCGATCGTCGCGCGCTCCACCGGTGTCGTGGCGGCCTGCTTCAGCGCCTGCTTGCGCTGCTGCAACTCCGCCAGCATCTGCGGCGTGCTGATCGGCGGCGCGTCGGGGCGGTCGGTGCGCGTCGCGAGCCGCTGCTGCACGTTGACCTGCGCGTGGTTGATCGCCTCGGCGAGCACCGGCGATACCGGTTTCAGGTGCGCGGTGTCGCCGAACCCCGGTAGTTGCCGGCCGATCAAGCGATTGAGCCGGCTCAGGATCTCGCCCGAGTTCTCGCGGCGCAGCGGCCCGGCGCGCGTCATCAGCCGCGTCTCTTCGCTGACGCCGCGCGTGGCGCCGCCGCCGAGGCTGCCGCGCGCCGAGGTCGACGCCGCGTCGTCCGGGTTGGCGCCGAATGCGCCGGAGAACACGCCGCCGGTGTTGACGCCGCGCGAGCGCCGGATCAGCGGCCGCAGGTCGACCTCGGGCATGACGCGCTGTTCGATCAGCCAGCGGTTGGCCTCGTGGTAAGCCTCTTCGACGACGTGCGCGAATTCCTCGTGCAGCACGGGTTGCAGTTCGCGCCAGCCCTCCAGGCTCATGCCGGCATTGCGCCAGGCTTCGAGCGCGACCCGCGCCAGCATGTGCGCGCGCACCGGGTCGTTGGCATCGAGTTCGTTGCGCCGCTCCAGCGACGACAGCCGCGAGCGCAGATCGGAGAACTCCCACGACGCCCGATCCATCATCGCCAGCGCCAGCCGCGACGTGAGGATTTCACGCTCGATGGTGTCGTCGTCGACGAGCGACAGCCCACCCGATCCCGGCAGCGGCAGATCGGCCGCGCGCGCCGCCGAGGCCGTCTGGCCCATCGCCTTGTGCAGCCCATCGGCGATGCCGTGCTGCCAACCTGTGCCTGCACGCTCCATCGCCTTGAGCAAGTCGCGCCGCATCATCGCCACCGCCGGCACCGCCGGCTTGTCGAGCAGCGCGCGGACGGTCTCGAGCACCGCGCCGGCGAGCGCGGGCAGCGCCGCGATCACGTGATCACCATACCGCCGTCTTGCCTGCTGGGCGAGATGGGACGCTGCCGTAGCGTTCATGGGCGGGTGGAGTGGGGCCGCGCCACTCTACACCACGGCACCAGCGTTCGGATCGTTGGGATCGCGGTCCTTGCTTGTCGCGCGGACCAAATCCTCGCGTTTGACGCCCAGCCACATCGCGATGGCGGCGGCGACGAAAACAGACGAATAGATGCCGAACAGGATGCCGATGGTCAGCGCGACTGCGAAATAGTGCAGGGTCTGACCACCGAACAGCAGCATCGACAGCACCATCATCTGGGTCGAGCCGTGGGTGATGATGGTGCGGCTCATCGTGCTGGTGATCGCGTGGTCGATCACCTCGTGGGTGTTCATCTTGCGATAGCGCCGGAAGGCCTCGCGGATGCGGTCGAAGATCACGACCGACTCGTTGACCGAATAGCCGAGTACCGCCAGCACGGCAGCCAGCACGGCGAGCGAGAACTCCCATTGGAAGAAGGCGAAGAAGCCCAGGATGATCACCACGTCGTGCAGGTTGGCGATGATCGCGGCGACCGCGAACTTCCACTCGAAGCGGAACGCCAAATAGACCATGATGCCGACCACCACGAACGCCAGCGCCTTCAGCCCGTGCCAATACAGCTCGGAGCC
This sequence comes from Burkholderiaceae bacterium, assembly GCA_022072045.1. Lineage (GTDB taxonomy): Bacteria > Pseudomonadota > Gammaproteobacteria > Burkholderiales > Burkholderiaceae_C > JAEUPI01. The sequence continues at coordinate 8,089 of JAJVIL010000080.1, forward strand.
GACCGCAGGGCCGACGATCTCGGTGCGCGACAAATGCAGCGGCTCGGAGTTGCCGGCGCCGATGCAGGCCATGCGCTCGACATGCTCGCCCTGCGGCGTGGTGTACTGGCGCTGTGCGACCTTGCCGGCCACGTCGCTGCACAGCCGATCGAAGACGCGGGCAGCGACTTCGCTCTGCTTCGTGTCGCCGCGCACCGGCAGCCGGATCAGCACGTCGTGCGAGGTGCCGAAGTTCTGCACCTGCACCTCTCCGAAGCCCATCGCCTCGACGCTCTCGCGCACCTTGTTGATCTCGGCGGTCTGCGCGTAGCCCACCTCGAGCAGCGTGCCGCCGGTGAACTCGATCGACAGGTGCAGGCCCCGGGTGACGAGGAAGAACACCGCGGCCGCGAAAGTGATGAACGAAATGGCGTTGAACACCAGCGCATGCCGCATGAACGGGATGTCGCGCTGGATGCGGAAGAATTCCATCAGACCTCCCAGGGCTGATGGAATTCTGGGGAGCGCTCATGTGCGTGCAGCGCACGTGAGGCGATCACCAAAGAATCCATCGCTTCGCCCTCAGCCTTGCGCCGGCGGCGTGGCGCCCTGCGGGCGCCAGACCTGCCCGATCGACACGCGCTTCAGGCGCTTGCGCCGGCCGTACCAGAGGTTGACCAGCCCGCGCGAGAACAGCACCGCCGAGAACATCGACGTCAGGATGCCCAGGCAGTGCACGACCGCGAACCCCTTGATCGGGCCGGTGCCGAACGCGAGCAGCGCGAGGCCGGCGATCAGCGTCGTCACGTTGGAGTCGAGGATGGTGGCCCACGCACGTTCGTAGCCGGTGTGGATCGCCGCCTGCGGCGACGCGCCGGCCCGAAGTTCCTCGCGCACGCGCTCGTTAATCAGCACGTTGGCGTCGATCGCCATGCCCAGCGTCAGCGCGATCGCGGCGATGCCGGGCAGCGTCAGCGTCGCCTGCAGCATCGACAGCACCGCCACCAGCAGCAGCAGGTTGAACGCCAGCGCCAGCGTCGAGAAGACGCCGAACAGCAGGTAGTACGCGCACATGAATACCGCGATCGCCGCGAAGCCGTAGCTGACGCTGTGGAAGCCGCGGTCGATGTTGTCCTTGCCGAGGCTGGGGCCGATCGTGCGCTCCTCGATGATCTCCATCGGCGCGGCCAGCCCGCCGGCGCGCAGCAGCAGCGCGAGGTCGTTGGCGGCCTCGGTGGTGCCCATGCCGGTGATCTGGAACTGGTTGCCGAACTCGCCCTGGATGCGGGCGACGGTCAGCACCTCGCCCTTGTTCTTCTCGAACAGGATCGCGGCCATGTAGTTGCCGACGTTGGCGCGCGTGGTCTCGAGCATGCGCCGGCCGCCCTTGCTGTCGAGCGTCACCGACACCGCCGGCTGGTTGTACTGGTCGGGCCGCGGCTGCGCGTCGGTGAGCATGTCGCCCGAGGCGATCACCTCGCGATAGACGATCACCGGCGCGCCGCGGCCGACGTTGAAGCGCTCGCGGCCGAACGGCACCGGGCCGCGGCCTTCGAGCGCGGCACGCGCCTCGGGCGACATGTCGACCAGGCGGAACTCCAGGTTCGCGGTGCGGCCGATGATGTCCTTGGCCTTGGCGGTGTCCTGCACGCCCGGAAGCTGCACCGACACGCGATCGCTGCCTTGCTGCTGGATCACCGGCTCCTTGACGCCGAGCTCGTTGACGCGGTTGTGCAGCGTGGTGATGTTCTGCTGCAGCGCTTGGTCCTGCACGCGGCGGATCGCCTCGGGCTTGAGCGTGCCGATTAGCTCCGGGCCGCCGCTGCCGTTGCTGTCGGCCCACTGCAGGTCGGGTAGCTGATCGGCCAGCAGCTTCTGCGCCTGGGTGCGCACCTCGGCGTCGCGAAAGCGCACCGTGATCGTCTCGCCGTCACGCGAGATGCCGGCGTGGCGGATGTCCTTCTCGCGCAGCAGGCTGCGCAAGTCGCCGGCGTACGACTCGGCCTTCTTCGACAGCGCGGAGCGCATGTCGACCTGCATCAGGAAGTAGACGCCGCCGCGCAGGTCGAGCCCGAGGTACATCGGCAGCGCGTGCAGGTTGCCCAGCCACGCCGGCGAGCGCGACAGCAGGTTGAGCGCGACGATGTAGCTCGGATCGCTGGGGTCCGGATTCAGCGCCTTGGCGATCGCCTCCTTGGCCTTGAGCTGGGTGTCGGTGTCGGCGAAGCGCGCCTTGACCGAACCGCCCTCGAACTGCACGAAGTCGGCCTTGACGCCTGCGGCGCCGAGCGCTGACTCGATGCGCGGCACGATGCTCGCGTCGAGTTTGAGCGTGGCCTTGCCGCTGGACACCTGCACCGCAGGGGCCTCGCCGTAGAAATTGGGCAGCGTGTAGAGCAGCCCCACCACCAGCGCGAACGCCAGCAGCAGGTACCTCCACAGCGGGTAGCGGTTCAAGCGCTGCCTTCTCGCAGAACCGTCACTTCAGCGTGCCCTTGGGCAGCACCTGCACCACCGACGAGCGCTGCACCTGCAGTTCGACGCCGTTGGCGACCTCGAGGTGGACGAACGTCTCGCCGAGCTTGGACACGCGGCCGAGCAGCCCGCCGGAGGTGACGACTTCGTCGCCCTTGGCCAGTGCCTCGACCATCGCCTTGTGCTCCTTCTGCCGCTTCATCTGCGGGCGGATCATGATGAAGTACAGCACGACGAACATCAGCACGATCGGCAGCAGGCTCAGCAGGCTGGATTCGCCGCCGCTGGCCGCGGGCGCTGTCTGCGCGAAGGCTTGGGAGATGAACACGTTTGTTCCTTTGTGAATCGGCAGCCCGCGCCGGCGGGCAAAGCGGCAAATTCTAAGCTGCCGCTCCCGGTGCGCCCGAGCGGCGGCGCATCAGAACAACGCCATGCTGAGCTTGCGGCGGTACTGGTCGACCACGGGGTCGCTCGGCGCTGCGGTCGGCCGGCTCGTCACCTCGAGCGTGCCCTTGGCCGCTTCGGGGGCGGCCTTCGGCGCCGGCTTGCTCATCACCTCGAGGATCGCGACGTAGGTGCGTCGCGCCAGCTGCTCGTTCCACTGCTTGTCGCGCATCACGATCTCGAGCAACTCGTCCATCGCGTCGGTGAAGCGGCCCGCGGCGAAGTGGCCCTGGGCGAGCCGGTAGCGCGAGTCGAAATCGCGCTTGTTGGCAGCGATCGCCGCGCGCAGCGCGTCGGCGCCAGGCAGCGAAGGCGCCTTCTCGCAGGCCTCGAGCCACAGCCCGAGGGCCGCGATGCGGCCGTCGAGCGGTGCCTTGCCGGCGATCGGCTCGTACGCGACACGCGCCTGCTGCAGGCGCTTCAGCTCGATCAGCAGCTTCACGTAGTCGCACCGTGCGGCGTCGTTGCCCGGTGCGACGGCCACCGCCTGCTGCAGCTTGGCCAGCGCCGCCTCGGTGTCGCCCCCGGCCTCGAGCGCCTCGGCTTCCTCGGCCTGTGCGTCGGCCTGCGCGTCCTCGCTGCTCGGCACGTGGCGGTCGAGGAACTGCCGGATCTGCGCCTCGGGCTGCGCGCCGACGAAGCCGTCGACCGGCTGCCCCTGGTCGAACAGCACGCAGAACGGGATCGAGCGCACGCCGAAGGCCTGGCTGAGCTGGCCGGCAATCTCGGGCTGCTCGTCGCTGTTGAGCTTGGCCAGCGTGAAGCGGCCGGCGTATTCGCGCTCAAGCTTCTCGAGCACCGGGCTCAGCGTCTTGCACGGGCCGCACCACGGCGCCCAGATGTCGAGCAGCACCGGCGCGCGCGCCGACGCCTGGATGAGTTCGGTCTCGAAGTTCTTGATGGTGATGTCGATCATGGCCAACGCTGCTGGCAGACAAACGGCCCATTGCGCAGCGCCGCAGTCACGTGGGGTGCGGCGCCTACAATGCAAGCCCCTTTCGGTGCTGTGGAGAGGCCGTGTCGTCCACCGATCCTCCCGTCGTCGGCGTGCTGATGGGCTCGTCCAGCGACTGGGAGACCTTGCAGCACGCGGCGGCCATTCTCGCCGAGTTCGGCGTGCCGCATGAGTGCCGGGTGGTTTCGGCGCATCGCATGCCCGACGACATGTTTGCCTATGCCCAAGCCGCAGCCGAGCGCGGCTTGCGCGCGATCATCGCCGGCGCTGGCGGAGCCGCGCATCTGCCGGGCATGCTGGCGGCCAAGACGCTGGTGCCGGTGCTCGGCGTGCCGGTGCCGAGCCGGCACCTGCAAGGCGTCGATTCGCTGCACTCGATCGTGCAGATGCCCAAGGGCGTGCCGGTGGCCACTTTCGCCATCGGCGCGGCCGGCGCCGCCAATGCCGCGCTGTTCGCGGTGGCGATGCTGGCCGGCGCCGACGCTGCGCTGCGCGGACGCCTTGAGCAGTATCGCGCCGCGCAGACCGCGGCGGCGCGCGCGATGACGCAGGATCTGAAATGAGCCCGCCGCCGGTGCTCGCGCCGGGCGCGACGCTCGGCGTGCTGGGCGGTGGCCAACTCGGGCGGATGTTCGTGCACGCAGCGCAGCGGCTGGGTTGTCGCTGCATCGTGCTCGACCCCGACCCGGAATCGCCGGCCGGTCGGGTTGCCGAGCGCCATCTGCGGGCCGATTACCTCGACGAGCGGGCGCTCGACGCCCTGGCGCGCGACGCCGACGCCGTGACCACCGAGTTCGAGAACGTGCCGGCGCAGGCGCTGCGCCGGCTCGCCGAGCGCGTGCCGGTGGCGCCGGGTGCGGCCGCGGTGGCGGTCTGCCAGGATCGGGCGCTCGAGAAAGCGCTGTTCGTCCGCTGCGGCGTGCCGTGCGCGCCGCACGCGGTGATCGATGACGAACCGGCGCTGGCCGCCGTGCCCGACACGCTGCTGCCGGGCATCCTGAAGACGGCGCGGCTCGGCTACGACGGCAAGGGCCAGCGCAGCGTCGACGATCGCGCGCAGCTCGACGCGGCGTGGCGCGCGCTCGGCGGCGTGCGCTGCGTGCTCGAGCAGCGGCTGCCGCTGGCGTGCGAGATCAGCGTCGTGCTCGCGCGCGCGGCCGACGGCGCGATCGTCAGCTACCCGCCGTTTCGCAATCTTCACCGCGACGGCATCCTGGCGGTGACGCACTGGCCGGCGCCGCTGCAGGCCGCGCAGGCCGCCGACGACGCCGCGCGCGCGCTGGCGCGCGCACTGCAGTACGTCGGCGTGCTGTGCGTCGAGTTCTTCGTCGATCGCGAGGGCCGGCTGCACGCCAACGAGATCGCTCCGCGGCCGCACAACTCGGGCCATTGCACGATCGACGCCGCCGATACCAGCCAGTTCGACTGGCAGGTGCGCACGCTGGCAGGGCTGCCATTGGTGCCGCCGCGGATGCATTCCGGCGCGGTGATGCTCAACCTGCTGGGCGACTTGTGGCGCGAGGGCCAGCCACCCGACTGGCGCCCGCTGCTGAGCCTGCCCGGCGCGCACCTGCACCTGTACGGCAAGCGTGCGGCACGCGCGGGCCGCAAGATGGGGCATTTGACGCTGACGGCAGCCGGCGTCGACGCCGCCGACGCGCTGGCGCGCGAGGCCGCGCGCAGGCTCGGGCTCGCTCCCTGGTGAGGCCGCGATGGCGATCGTTTCCGGGGCCAGCGGCGAGGGCATCGAGCAGGCCGCGCAGCGCCTGGCCGCGGGTGGCCTGGTCGCGCTGCCGACCGAAACCGTGTACGGCCTGGCCGCGCGCGCCGACGACGACACCGCGGTGGCGGAGATCTTCGCCGCCAAGGGCCGACCCGCCGACCACCCGTTGATCGTGCACGTGCGCGACCGCGACGAAGCGCTCGGTTTCGCGCTCGGGCTG
>JAJVIL010000092.1 GCA_022072045.1 Burkholderiaceae bacterium
CGGCGCGGCGTGCAGCGCGTCTTCGAACGCCTCTTGCGTCGCATGGTCGGCCAGCGTCGCCGAGCCGGCGCGCGCCAAGTGCGACCACCACAGCTCGAGGTGGTCGAGCGCAATGCGGTCGGCCGGCGCCGCGGCGCGCGACTGCGCGATCAGCAGCGGGAAGTAGCGTCCGACGTTGTCGCAGCTCGGCAGCAGCACGCCGAACCACCAGCGCTCGTCGATCACCTGCGGCGCCCACGCGAAGCGCCACACCGGCGCGGCCAGATACGCCTGCAGCCAGCGCTCGCCGAGCGTGCGCTGGCTCGCCTGGACGCACGCGCTCAGCCACTGGTCGCACGAGCGCACCCACGCGGCATCGAGCCGGCGCGACGCGAAGTCGCCGAGCATCGCGAGCTTGCCGTACCAGCCGGGCGCGTCGTCGATGGCCACAGCGCTACAGCCCGTTGGGGCACGAGAACTCGCGCAGCTCTTTGAGGCGGAACGGGTTGCGCACGCTGCCCGCGGTGACGTCGAACACCGCCTTGCGGCCGTCGATGTCGAAGATGGCGCGGAACTTCTCCGGCGCCGCACCCGGCTGCAGCGTCACGCGCTCGAACAGGCGAAACAGCGCCCACGGCCCGTCGGCGACCATGCCGGTGCTGCCGGCGGGTTGCACCATCACGCGCACCACGTTCGAGCCGCGCGGCCCCGGCCAGCGCACCGGCTGCGGGATCTGCGGCCCGTGGTCGTAGCGCACCAACTGGCCGTCGACGTCGAGCGTGAACTCCTTCAGCGAGGTGTCCATCTCGACCGGCTTGAACACCAGTTGCGTCGACGGCCCGGTGCCGCCTGCGAAGAAGGTTTCGCGGATCGCCGCCGCGCGCTGGAACTGCGGCAGCGAACCGTGGTCGGTGCCCAGCGGTGTGCCCTCGACGGGCCGGAAGCTCCACGGCCGCGTGCTGGTGTCGATGTACGGCGCGAGCTTCTGCTGCATCTGCTCGAACTTGCCGCCGGGGCCGAACAGCGTCGCGAAGTCCGCCGGCGTGATCTCGCGCGCCGCGTTCGGGTCGAACGGGTAGCGGCCCGCGGCGGCCTGCGTGCAGAACTCGCCGACCTGCGAGCGCACGTCGCGCGACAGCGATTCGCGCAACTGCATCAACGCCACCCGGGCACTGGTGGAACCCAGCGTATCGAGCAGCGAGCGCACCGGCTCGGGCGAGTTGGCGGCGTCGGCCTTGAGCTGATTGGGCAGCGGCGACGGCACCGGCGCGCCGCCGCCCTTGAGCGCCGCCTCGGTCGCGGTGAGCAGCACCTGCAGTTCGCCGAGGCGCGCCACCAGACCGTCGATCGGCGCCTTGCCGCCCTCGGGCGCGGTGACCAGGCGCCGCAAGCCGACGAACTCGTCGTCGACGATCGACTCGATGCGCTCGCCAGGTGCGCCGGTGGTGCTGCGCGCGCCGACCGCACCCTGCAGGCGGCCCTTGAGGTCGCCGATCACGCTGCCGGCCTTCTGCTGTGCGCGCTCGAGCGCGGTGTCGCCGGCCAGCAGCGTGGTCTCGCGCGACATCGCCTTCAGCAGCGGGACGAGCGGCGTGTCGGGCGCGGCGAGAAAGCGCGTGCGCTCCACCGCCTGCGAGATGCTGGTCACCGGCACGATGCGGATGTCGGCGATGAAGCGCTTCCAGGTGTCGCGGTAGTCGGTGAGGTACAGCCGCCGCACGTCGTTGATCAGCTTGTCGGAGGCGAACGCCGCCTGCGCGCCCCTGGCCTCGCTGGCCGGCGTGCCGAGCACCCACGACTGCTCGTCGGCGAGCTGGCGCGCGGCCTCGTCGACCTTCTTCTGGAAGCCTTCGTAGTAGCCCTTGTAGGTGAACAGGCCCGGCACGCCCTTGGACAGCGGCTCGCCGCTGACGCGCGTGAACACCAGCGGCGCATTGCCGCCGCCGGCCTTGACCACCGTGAACTCGGGAAAGCCGTCGCCCAGCCCGCTCTGGCGCAGCCGCGTGTACACGCGCTGCGGCAGCGATACGGCGGCCAGGCGGGCGCGCGTGCTGTCGATCAGCGCCTGGTCTTTCGGCAGCGGCGACACCGCAGGCCCCTGCGCGAGCAGCGCGTCGAGGTGCTGGCGCAGCGCCTCGCGCTGCTCGGGCGTCAGGCTGCGGCCGAGCCGCACTTCCCAGTCGGCCTCGACCTGCGTCTTCAGCGCCGCGGCGTCGAAGTGCGGCAGGTCGTACATCATCACGTAGACCTTCAGCGCCTCGTACAGCGACTCGGGCTGGCTGTCGACTCGCAGTTCCTCCTCGAAGCGCAGCGCCAGCCGCGGCAGCATCGCGTCGCGCAGCATCTGGTCGTACGCGTTGCGCGCCGCGCTGTCGAGCTTGCGGCCCTGGTAAAGCCCAAACCCCAGGCTCCAGGGGACATCGGTCACCGGCCCGTGCGCCGCCGCCAGGTGGCGCGTGGCCTGCAGCGCCGGCAGCAGCGGCAGCAGATCGGAGCTGGCGCGGTTGGGCGTCTCCTGCACCTGCCGGCGCACCGTCTCCATGCGCTCGGCGACGCTCTGGATGTACGTCGCGTTGCCGCGCCAGCTTGTCCACCACGCCGCGACCAGCCCGACGCCCACCAGCGCCAGCGTCGCGTAGGCGGCACTCACCAGCGCGGCGCGCCGGCGCTCCCAGCCGCGCCGCGTGCCGGCGAGGCCCTGCTCGGCGAACACCACCTCGCTGAGCAGGCGCTCGAGGAAAAAGCTGCGGCCGCTGGCGCGCTGCGCGGGCAGCACCGCCTGCTCGAGCTGGTAGCGCCGCGCCACCGCGCCGAGCACGCGATCGATCGGCGTGCCCTCCTGCGTGCCGCTGACGAGGTAGACGCCGCGCAGCATCGGGTCGGCCTCGAACGGCGACGGCGCGAACACCGCTTGCACCAGCTCGATCAGTGGCGCGCGCAGCGCGACCAACTGGTTGGCGAAGCCGTAGATCCGCGTGCGGCGCGCCGGGTCGGCCTCGGCCTGCAGGCGCTCGACCAGCCCGGCGTCCAGGCGCGCCACCAGCGCGTCGAACTCCACCGGCAGCGCCTGCTCGTAGGCCTTGGGCGCGAGGCCGAAGGTGAAGCCCCAGGGCGCCGCGCGCTGCTCCTTGTCGAGCGACGCGAAGTGCTCGCCGAAGCCGGCCATCAGGTCGCTCTTGGTGACCAGCAGGTACACCGGCAGCCGCACGCCGAGCTGCTCGTACAGCTCCTGCAGGCGCGCGCGCACCGTCTGCGCGTAGCGCTGGCGCTCGGCGCTGCCGCGGCCGAGCAGGTCGGACGCCGACGCGGTGACCAGCACGCCGTTGAGCGGCTGGCGCGGCCGCGACGACTTCAGCAGCTTCAGGAACCCGGCCCAGGTGGCCTTGTCGTTGGCCTGGTCGCTGTCTTGCGTGGTGAAGCGGCCCGCGGTGTCGATCAACACCGCGCGGTCGGTGAACCACCATTCGCAGTCGCGCGTGCCGCCGACGCCGCGCACCGCCGACTCGCCCATCTGCGACGACAGCGGAAAGCGCAGCCCCGCATTGCGCAGTGCGGTGGTCTTGCCCGAGCCCGGCGCGCCGATGATCAGATACCACGGCAACTGGTACAGGTAGCGCCCCGACAGCCGCGCGTTGAGTTGCTGCCACCAGCCGCCCTTGCCGCCCTCGCCTTCGCCGGCGAAGCGCGCCTTGCGCAGCAGCGCCAGCGCGCTGCCGAAGCGCTCGCGCACCGAGGCCAGGTCGGCGCTCTCGGCCGCAGCGCCGCCAGCGGGGGCGGCCACCAGTTGCGCCACCACCTGCGCGTTGCCGCGCCGTGCGCGCCAGGCCTGCCAGCCGAAGACCGCCACCACCGCGAGAACCAGCACCACGGTGGTGATCCAGCGCGAGCGCTCGCTGTCGAGCGGCCGCAACTCGCCGATCGCCACCAGCGGGCCGAACAACCACACCAGCGCGAGCAGGCCGAGCAGCAGGAGCCCGACCAGCACGAAGCGGTTGAAGATCAGTCCGAGCAGCTTGCGCAGCATCGCCGGCCCTAGCGCGATGCAGCCGGCTTCGCCGCTGGTGCCGCTGTCGGCGTGCGCGCCTGCACGTCGGGGCGCGCGGTGAAGACCGTGATCTCGACGCGGCGGTTGAGCGCGCGGTTGGTCTCGCTGTCGTTGGGTCGCAGCGGCTCGCCGTCGGCGCGGCCCTCGGCGCGGATGCGATCGGCCGGCACGCCGGCGGCCACCATCAGGTCGCGCACGGTGCGCGCGCGCGCCTCGGAAAGGTGCCAGTTCGACGGAAACCGCGCGGTGCGGATCGGCGTGTTGTCGGTGTGGCCGGTGACGAGCACGCTGCCGCCGACCCGCACCACCGCATCGGCGACGCGGCGCAGCGTCTCCTCGCGCTCGGGCATCAGGCTCGCGCTGCCGCTGGCGAACAGGCCGTCGCCGCGCAGCGTGACGACGCTGCGGTCGACCTCGTCGCGCACGGTGACGAGACCGGCGCGAATGTCGGGCTGCAGGAACACCGCCAGCCGCGGCTGCGGCGCCGGCTGCGGCACCGCGGCCACCGGCGGCGGCAGGCGCAGGCGTTGGATCGCCGCGTACACCGGATCGGCCCGGTCGGCCAGCGAGGTGGCGAAGCCGAAGTAGATGCCGCCCAGCACGAGCACGCTCAGCGCGGCGACCACCGTCAGCGGCAGCCACGACAGCGCGCGGCGCTGCGGCGCCTCCTGGCCGGCCCAGTGTTGCGCCAGCGCGCTCGGGTAGGCCCCGCGCTGCTGCGCGATGATCTGCGCCAGCCGCGCGCGCACGGCCTCGAGCTGCGCGCGGCCGTTGTCGATGACGCGATAGCGGCCTTCGAAGCCGAGCGCCATCGCGGCGTAGATCAGTTCGAGCAGGTCGAGGTTGGCGTCGGGCTTCTCGGCCAGCCGCGCCATCAACTGGAACACCTTCTCGCCGCCGAAGGCCTCGTTGTGGAATTCGGCCAGCAGGCTGTGGCGCGCCCACGCGCCGGTGCCGCCCCACGGCGTGTCGGCCGCGGCCTCGTCGAGCATCGTGCACAGGATGTAGCGCGCCGCCATCACGCGCTCGGGCGCGATGCCGCGCTCCTGTGCCGCGCTGACGAAACCGCGCACGCCCTGCGCCAGCGTCGCGCGCAGCGCCGCCACGTCGGCCACCTGCCGTGTCTGCCGCAGCTGCGGCACCAGCAGCAGCAGCCGGTTGGCCAGCGCGAGCAGCGGGTTCAGGCCATGGTCGGGCGGCGGCGCGTCGGGTGCGGTGCCGAGCTGCGTGTCGGTGGCTTCGACGCCGCTGCGCCAGCCGCCGGGAGTCGGACGCACGAAGGTGCGCGGGCCGTCGAACGAGGCGAACGGGTCGGCAAACGGTGGCGGGTCGGTCGCCATGACACTACCGAGTCGATCAATCCTGGCGGATCGCCCACAGCTCGAGCTCGAGGCCGGGGAAGTCGCCGGCCACGTGCAGCGCCAGGCTGCCCGTGCGCTCGAGCTGCTTCCACAGCTCGCCCTGGCGGTCGATCTCGAAGTAGTGGCTGCCGGCGTGGAACGGCAACTGGCGCGGCGCCACCGGCAGGCTGCGCAGCGCGATGCCGGGCAACTGCAGGTTCACCAGATCCTTCAGCCGCTCCGCGGGCCCGAGCTTGGACTGCGCCGGGAAGCGCTGGCGCACGTGCTCGGCCGGCACGTTGGCGCGCACCGCGAGCACGAAGCCGGCGCTGCGCAGCAACTCGGTGTCGGCCACCACCGCGGTGCGCACGCCGTGGCTGCGATCGACCAGCTCGATCTGCTGCGCGCGGCGCTGGATGGTGGCCGACAGCATCTCGCGCAGATCGAGCACCAGCGGCGAGAACACGGCCTGCAGGTCGTCGTGACGGTACGCGGGGTACTCCGGCGGCACGCGAGCGCCTTCGGCGAACGACGCCAGCTCGCCGGCCCATTGCAGCAGCGCGAGATGGAAGAACCACGGATGCACGCTCGGCGCGGCGGAGAACTGGTGCAGCACCGGCACCGCGCGGTTGAGCAGCATCAGCATCAGGAAGTCGGCGATCTCCGACACGCCGTGGCCGAGCTGGCCCATCTGCGCGGCCAGCGCCTTGGCGCGCTGCTGCGCCAGCCCGTGCAGCAGCGTCGCGGTGGCCGAGAGCTGGCCGCTGGCCTGGATGCGAGTCTGCGGCGCGATGTAGCCGCGGTCGATCGTCACCTGCGCGTCGGCGCGGCGCTCGACCACGCGCGCGATGCCCAGCAGCGCATAGGCATCGGTGGCGTCGCGCGCGCGCAGCAGTTGCAGCCGCGGCGCACCGAGCTGCACCGGCTCGGGATCGTCAGCGGCGTTGACGTGGTCGCGCAGCGCCGCGTCGACCACGGTGTAGCGGCTCGCCGCGTTGCCCTGCCCGTCGCCGAAGTCGACCTCGGTGACCCCGCTCGATGCGCGCGGCACCGCGAGGTACACCACCTCGTTGGTGAGGTCGGCGGCGATCTCGAGCGCGGGCGGCAGCGCGTCGGCGTCGGGGATCGAGAATGCGGTGCCGTCGGGCAGCACGCCGCTGGCGCGCAACAGGCCGACGCGGCCGAGCGCGAACTGGCTCTCGTCGAGCACGAGTTCGTCGAAACCCCACGCGTAGGGCTGACCGGCGCGCACGCGCGCGTCGAGCTGGTGCTCGGCGAAGCGCGCCTCTTGCTGAAAATGATGCGGCTGCAGGAACATGCCCTGCGACCAGACCACCCGATGGCGCAACGTCATGCCGGGCCGACGCCTCAGGGTTGCACGCTGGTCGACAGCGCGAGCGCATCGGCGCGGATCGCCAGCTTGTATTCGCGCCCCGGCTGCACCGGCACCACCGTGCGCCACACCGCGTGCTCGAGGTCGCGATACAGCGCGACGATGCCGATGAAGCGCGTGTCGGCGCCGAGCGTCTTGACCCATGGCCGCGACTCGCCCGGCTGCAGCGTGTGTTCCTCGCGCGCGACGAGGTCGGCCCCCAGCGCGGTCTGGTCCGATTGGTAGAGCGACATGAAGTCGGCGCGGTTGAACGCGGTGGCCGACTTCAGTTCGTAGATGCGCAGGTGCAGCGGCGACGGCCGGCCCGAGACGCTGGGGTTCAAACCGGCCGCGGCCTGGATCGTGCCGTTGACCTTGGCCGGCGGCACCGGCTTGGGCGTCGAACTGCACGCCACCAGCAGCAGCGACGCCAACATCGACACGCACGCCCGGCGCGCTGCGCGCGCCGCATCGGCTGCCTGTCCCCGGCGGTGATCGCGCATCGTCGTCGCCATAGCTCGTGTGCGGCGGCACAGAATAGCTGCCTGCGCCCAGGTGCGCGGCGTGACCAAGGTCACCCGTCCCGCAGGCCGATGGCGATGGCCGACGGCGCGCCAGCGCCGTCGCAGCCAGTTCAACACCGCGGCGCCGGCAGCGCCGGCAGCACGGCCTCGACGGCACGCGCGATCGCCAGCAGGCTCGCATCGGCGTGGCGCGGCGCGTCGAGTTCGAGGCCGAGCGGCAGGCCGGCGCGCGTCGTCGCGGCGGGCACGCTGATGCCGGGGATTCCCGCTACGCTGGCCGGGCTGCAGTTGCGGATGAAGGTCGCAAACGTCGGCACCGCTTCGCCGTTGAGCAGCACCGTCTCGTCGTGGCCGATCGGCGCGGCCGGCAGCGGCGTGGTCGGGAACACCATCGCCGCCACATCGTGTCGCCGGAAGTAGTCGTCGTAGGCCGCCTGCAAGCGGGGTCTCAGCACGTCCAGGGCATGGCGGTACGCCGCCTCGGGCACCGCATCGTCGCCGAGCAAGCTGCTCAACAGACTCTTGACGTCGGGGCTCGCGACCTGCGCCACCAGACCCGGGTAGCGCATCGCCGAGCCGTGCTGCGCGAGATAGGCATCGAGGTCGCCGATCGTCTCGTACAACCCGATCGCGAACCCGGCCTCGGCGTCGAGCCGCGGCGCGTCGGGAATATCGGCCTCGACCAGCACCGCGCCGGCTTCGCGCAGCGTGCGCAGCACCGATTCCATCGACGCGGCCACCTCGCTGTCGAGGTGTTCCCAGAAGTGGCCGCGCGGCACGCCCAGGCGCAGCCCGCGCAGCGAGACCGCCGGCGCGTCGGCGCTGCCGGTGACCACGCGGTCGAGCAGCGTGCAATCGGCGACGCTGCGCGCCATCGGGCCGGCGGTGTCGCGGCTGTGCGAGATCGGCACGATGCCCGCCTGCGGCCAGCGCCCGGTGCTCGGCCGGAAGCCGACGATGCCGCACAGCGCCGCCGGGATGCGCACCGAGCCGCCGGTATCGGTGCCGATGCCGCCGGCCACCATGCGTGCGCCGACGGCCGCACCGACGCCGCCGCTCGAGCCGCCCGGAATGCGCGCCGGGTCGTACGGGTTGCGCACGGCGCCGAACGCGGCGTTGTGGTTGGTGATGCCGTACGCCAGCTCGTGCAGGCTCGCCTTGCCGAACACGATCGCGCCCGCGTCGAGCAGCCGCTGCACCAGCGGCGCGTTGCGCAGCGGCCGGTTGTCGCGCAGCGCCGGCGTACCGGCGGTGGTGGGCATGCCGGCGGTGTCGAGGTTGTCTTTCAGCGCCAGCGGCACGCCGTGCAGCGCGCCCAGCGACGCACCGGCGGCGCGCCGCTCGTCGGCTGCGCGCGCTGCGGTGCGCACCTGCTCGGGATCGTGGTGAATGAACGCGTTCAGCGCCGCCAGTGCGGCTGCACGCGCGAGCAGCGCGTCGGCATACGCGGCCGCGCTGAACTCGCCGCGCCGCATCGCCGCCGCGGCTTCGCCGATGGTGAGCGCCGTCAGGTCCATGTCGCACCTCTCGCCCGGCGATGCTACGCGCCTCGCACATCGCCCACGCCGACGCGGCGCGGGCGGGCAACGCCCCTTGCGAAGGCGGGCCGTCGCGTCTGGCCCATACTGCGCCGGCTAACCACCGATCGAGTCGCCGCACCTTGCACGCCACCATCGAAGCCTTCTTCGATCCCGATACCGGGACCGTGAGCTACGTCGTCGCCGACCCCGCCACCTCGGCGGCCGCGATCATCGACCCGGTGCTCGACTTCGACTTCAAGTCGGGCCGCACCACCACCGGCTCGGCCGATGCGCTGCTGGCGCACTTGCGCGAGCAGCGCCTGACGCTGCAGTGGATCCTCGAAACCCACGCGCACGCCGATCACCTCTCGAGCGCGCGCTACCTGCAGCAGCAGGCGGGCGGACGCATCGCCATCGGCAAGAACATCCGCCGGGTGCAGGCGGCGTTCAAGGAGCTGTACAACCTGGAGCGCACGTTTCTGCCCGACGGCAGCCAGTTCGACCACCTGTTCGAAGACGGCGAGACGTTCGCGATCGGCCGCGTCGAGGCCGTGGCGCTGCTCGTGCCCGGCCACACGCCCGCCGACATGGCGTACCTGCTCGACGGCGCCGCGTTCGTCGGCGACACGCTCTTCATGCCCGATGTCGGCAGCGCGCGCGCCGACTTCCCCGGTGGCGATGCGCACGCGCTGTACCGGTCGATCCGGCGCCTGCTCGCGCTGCCCGAGGCCACTCGCCTGTACGTCTGCCACGACTACCCGCCGCCGGGTCGCGCGCCGCAGTGGCAGGCGACGGTGGCCGAGCAGCGCGCGCGCAACATCCACGTGCGCGACGGCATCGGCGAGCAGGAGTTCGTCGCGATGCGCCAGGCGCGCGATGCCACGCTGGAGCTGCCGACGCTGATCCTGCCGTCGATCCAGGTCAACGTGCGCGCCGGCGCGCTGCCGCCGGCCGAGGACAACGGCGTGTCGTACCTGAAGATCCCGCTCAACGTGCTGGGCGCGCCGCGCCTGGCGCGGGCGAGCTGACGAGCGCGCGATGCACGCCCTCGAGCCTGCCGCCGCGCGTGCCGTCGTGCCGCGCGCGGCCGCCACCACGCTGGTGCTGCGCGAGGGCGCGCTCGGCCCCGAGGTGCTGATGGTCAAGCGCTCGCCGCACGCGAGCTTCATGCCGGGGGCTTACGTCTTTCCGGGCGGCGCGGTCGATGCCGGCGACGGACGCGAGGCCGCCGGCGAGCCGCACGACGCGCTGATCGCGCGGCTCGGGCGCATCGCCGGCGTCGGCGAGCGCATCGTCGCCTATGCGGCCGCAGCGCTGCGCGAGTGCCGCGAGGAGTCGCATCTCGACCTGGGGTCGACGCGCGAACTGCACGCCTGGAGCCGCTGGGTCACTCCGCTGGGCGTGCCCAAGCGCTTCGACACCGTGTTCTTCGTCGCCCGCGCACCGGCCGGGCAGGTGCCGCGCCCCGACGAGGGCGAGACCACGACGCTCGAGTGGGTTGCGCCGCGTGCGGCGCTCGACGCACGGGCCGCCGGCGCCTTCCAGATGGAGTTCGCCACCGTGGCCACGATGCGATCGCTGCTGCCCTTTGCGGCGCGCGGCGTGCAGGCCGTTCTCGACCACGCGATCGCCCTCGGGCCGCTGCGGCCGGTGCATCCCCGCCTGCAGCTCGACGCCGAGCGACGCGTCACGGGTATCTTGCTGCCCACAGAGGCCGGCTACGACGACCTCGCCGGCGACGGGCCGTGACACGGCACCCGAAGCCAAACACCGCGTCTAGAGTGGGCCTTTCTTCGTCGGACGGGCGTTTGCCACTAGAGTCGCGCGTCCCTTCCTACGAACCCGCTCATGCAGTCTCGCGTCAACGCCGAAGCCAACTTCTTTGCCTCATTGCTCTATCCGAGCGAAATCGTCGCCACCTGCGAGAACTCGCCGACGCTGAACGCGCTGGCCAGCCGCAAACACTCTGCCGACCGCCCGGGTCGTCACCGCGACGACGAACTGGCGTCATGGGACGCGGCGATCGACAGCGATCAGGCCAATGCGAAGTGGCGCCGCCAGAACCTCATCGGCACCGACACGATCGTGACCCGCGGCCTCCTGGCCGAGCTCGGCGCGTAGAGAAACCGAGCAAATCCGGCCCACCGCCCGCCGGCCGCCGGGCGGTGGTCGCCCGGGGCTTGGCGAGCGGCCTGTCGCAGCGATGACGCGGCCGCTGTCGCCGGTTGCGGCGGGCCTCGCCTGGGGCGGCCTGGCAGCGGCCATCTGGTCCGTCTACACCGTGCTCGCGCGGCTGGGCATCAAGCTCGGCCTGACGCCGCTCGATCTGACGCTGCTGCGCTTCACCCCCGGCGCACTGGTGATGCTGCCGTTCGTCTGGCGCTGGGGCCTGCGCGACCTGGGAGGCATCGGCTGGCCACGCGCCGTGGTGCTGGCCACGCTGTCGGGCCCGCTGTTCAGCGTGCTGATGATGAGCGGCTTCGCGTATGCGCCGCTGGCGCACGGCGCTGTCATCGCGCCGGCGTGCCAGATGCTCAGCGGCATCGCGTTCGCCGCCTGGCTGGCGCGTACGCCCCTCACACGCGAGACCGCGCTCGGCGCGGCGTGCGTGCTGGTGGGCCTGTCGTTCATGGGCGGCGACGCACTGCGGCATGCCGGTGGCGAGTCGGTCCTGCTGGGCGATGCGCTGTTCGTCGGAGCGGGCTGTTGCTGGGGCCTGTTCGGTGCGCTGTCGCGACGGTGGGAGACCGACGCCATGCGCGTCACCGGCGTCGCCGTCGTGCTCTCGCTCGCGATGTTCGCACCGCTGTACGCCTGGCTGGCCGACCCCGGCTCGCTGCTGGCCGCGGCGCCGGGCTTCGTTGCGCTGCAGGCCACGGCCCACGGGCTGGGCGCCGGGCTCGTCGCCGTGCTGGCCTACAGCCGCGCGGTGGTGCTGCTCGGGCCCGGCAGGGCGGCCTTCTTCGGCGCGGTCGTTCCGGGCACGGCTCCGCTGCTGGCGATTCCGGTGCTCGGCGAGATACCGAGCGCGCTGCAGGTGGCGGGGCTGCTGGCTGTCGTTGTGGGGCTGCTGCTGGCCTTCGGCGCCGTGCGGGCCGTGCTCGACCGGCGCCGCGCTGCGACGCGACGCGCCTAGAAACCCGACGATTCGTGTGGCTGCAGCAGGCGCGCGCGCACGCCCTGCAGCTCGTCGATCAATTGATCGACCCGGCGCAGAAATTCCGCGCGCGTGGCCTGCGGGTTCTCGGTGATCAGCGCCAGCGAGTGCTGCGCCAGCTCGGCTTCGCCCGCCTGCCGCGCCCAGCGGCGCACCTCGCAAAAGGCCAGCAGCGCGAGCCGGCCGAGGTCACCGTTGCCGCGCGCACGCTGGAGGTCGCCCAGCACATCGTCCAGGCTGAGTTGGAGGCGGTCGGTGCCTGCAGCCATGTTGCGATGCAGCATACGCCCAAAACTCAAACCCACAATAGCGGGTCGCCCCCAGAGTGGGGTATCCGCGACGCGCGCCTGCGGTGCCGAACCAGGGAATTCACCCCTGTCGGGACGCGGTCACTCCAGGGACCAGTGAGCCAGCCCCGCCAGCGTGGCGTGCTGGATCGCGATCGCGTGGCCCAGCACGCTGCGCTGCCACTGCAGCGACTGCGGCGAGAAGGCTTCGAGCACCTGCTCGCGCAATGCGCCGCGGCGCGGGTCGTCGGCAGCGCCGTCGCCGAAGCGCAGATACCGGTCGGCCTGCAGCGCGCGGCGCGCGTCGTCGATCGGCACCGTGCCGAACTCGATCACCGCGCCGGTCACATCGGCGTGGGCAGCGAAGCGCTGCACGCCGTGAAACAGCAGGCCGGTGTACTTCGGGCGCGCAGCGCCGCCGAAGCCGCCGCTGGTTTCCACCCGATCGCGCCCCCACCAAGCGCAGGCGCGCTCCCAGCCGGCACCCCCCGGCTCGTTGAAACACAGGAAGAATGGTTCGCCGCGCTCGCCGAGTGCGGTGTGCCAGTCGATCAGCGCGATGCGCGCCACGCCCGCCAAGTGCCGCCTCGCGATCGCTTCCAGCGTGCGGTTCGCCCACTCGGGCCCGCTGCCGCCGTAGTTCAGGCCTTGCGGGTGCGTGTACTGCCCGCGGCTGGTCATGTCGACGAACGCGTCCTGGCCCTTGTGCTCGATCCAAGAGCTTCGCGCGCGGTCGGCCGCGGCGAGCGCCTCGGGCGTCCACACCGACGGGCACAGCGCCTCGTGCAACTCGGCGTAGGCCGGATTCGACGGCGCTCCGCCCGACCAGTCGATGAAGTTGCGATTGAGGTCGACGTTGTGCTCGGTGGTGCGCGTGATGTGCGCGAAGCCGTAGGCGTTGATCGCGTGGACCAGCACGATGCGCACGCGCGGCACCGTGGCGCCGGTGGCCACCGCGTCGAGCAGCGCAACCTGCGCGGCCGAGCCCACGAAGCCCTCGGGCCCGTGCGTGCCGCTGACCACCAGCAGCGCGCCCGCCGCGTCGGCCGGGCCGAGCACCGCGACGTCGGTGCTGAGCGAGCCGCCATCCGGGCCGGTGGCGACGTCGTTGACGAAGACGTCGACGCGCGCGCCGGCGCGCGCTGCAGCGGCCAGGAAGCGCGCGCGCGCGCTCGTGTAGTCGGGGGCGAAGCAGGCACTGGCCAGCGCCGCGGAGACGTCGCGGGGAACGAATGCCACCGTCACTCCTCGTACGTATAGCGGAAGTCGCAGTGGCTCGCACCCTGCATGATCGTCTGCGTGCGCTGCATCTTCAGCTTGGGGTCGTAGCCCTCGCAGAAGCTGCCATCGCGCTGGCACGACAGCAGGTGGCCGATCTCGCCCAGCCCCATCTCGCGGTACATCTCGGCGTAGCGGCAGCGCACCACGTCGAAGTCGTACTCGGTGTCGGTCTTGCGGCGCACCTCGAACTTCAGCGCGTCTTCCATCGTCCAGAACTTGCTCATGTCGACGA
>JAJVIL010000101.1 GCA_022072045.1 Burkholderiaceae bacterium
GCCGCCAGCCTGGGCTCGTAGGCGTCGCGCAGCGCGACGATCTCGCGCCGGTGCGCGGCGCTGAGACTGCGCAGCTCGGCGTTGCCGATGAAGACCTCGTCGCGCCGCACCGCGTGGAACTCGATGTGGAACGCGACGAAGCGGCGCAGCGCGTCGGCCGGGTCGGCAGCGCCGGCGAGCGCCGCGTCGGCGCCGGCCATCAGCTCGTGCATCGTGTCGCGCAGCAGCGTGTGCAGCAACTGCTCCTTCGACTCGATGTGGTTGTAGAACGAGCCGGCCTTGACGCCGATCTCGTCGGCCAGCATGCGCAGGTTCATGCCCTCGAAGCCGTGCAGCGCGATCAGCCGCGTCGCCGCGCGCAGCATGTCGTGCACCGTCTGTTCGGTGATCTTGCCGGCGATGCGGGCCATGGGTCGAGCGTGTGTGGGCTGGCGACGGTGCGCGCAATGCTAGCCGAGCGCGTGGCGCTGGAGGCACGGTGAGCGTGCGCGTGCAGCGCGACGGTGCCGTGGCCACGGTGACGATAGCCCGTGCCAACAAGCACAACGCGATCACGCCCGAGATCGACGCCGCGGTCGGCCGCCGTGGCGACGCCCAGCCATGATCGACACCGTCGCCCACCTCGACGACACCGCGCAGGCGCTGCGCGACGCGGTGCGCACCTTCGCACAGGCCGAGATCGCGCCGCTGGCGGCCGCGATCGACCGCAACGACCAACTGCCGCGCGCGCTGTGGCCCAGGCTCGGCGCGCTCGGCGTGCTCGGCGTCACCGCCGAGCCCGAGGTCGGCGGCGCCGGCCTCGGCTACCTGCACCACGTGCTGGCGGCCGAGGAGATCAGCCGCGCGTCGGGGTCGGTGGGCATCGCCTACATCGCGCACTCCAACCTGCACGTCAACCAGCTCCGCCTCAACGGCACGCCGCAGCAGAAACAGCGCCACCTGCCGCGGCTGATCGCCGGCGAGCTGGTCGGTGCACTGGCGATGAGCGAATCGGGCGCCGGCTCCGATGTCGTCGGCATGAAGCTGCGCGCCGAGCGGCGTGGCGATCGCTTCGTGCTCAACGGCCACAAGATGTGGATCACCAACGGTACCTACGCCGACCGCTTCGTCGTCTACGCCAAAACCACCCCGGCGGCCGGCAAGGCCGGCATCAGCGCCTTCATCGTCGAGCGCGGCTTCGCGGGCTTCACCACCGCGCAACCGCTCGACAAGCTCGGCATGCGCGGCTCGGGCACCTGCGAGCTGGTGTTCACCGATTGCGAGGTGCCGGCCGAGAACCTGCTCGGCGGGCTCGACCAGGGCGTGCGCGTGCTGATGTCGGGGCTCGACTACGAACGCATCGTCGCCGCCGCCGGCTCGCTCGGGCTGATGCAGGCCGCGCTCGACCTCGCGCTGCCGTACACGCGCGAGCGCAAGCAGTTCGGCCAGCCGGTGGGCGACTTCCAGCTCGTGCAGGCCAAGCTCGCCGACATGTACGCGCGGCTCGCGGCGTCGCGCGCGCTGCTGTACGCCACCGCGCAGGCGGCCGACCGCGGCGCGCTGCGGCGCGAAGATGCCGCCACCGCGATCCTCGTCGCCGCCGAGGCGGCGACCGCCAACGCGCTCGACGCGATCCAGCTTCTCGGTGGCAATGGCTACGTCAACGACTCGCCCGCCGGGCGGCTGCTGCGCGACGCCAAGCTCTACGAGATCGGCGCCGGCACCTCGGAGATCCGCCGCATGCTGATCGGCCGCGAGCTGGCGCGGCGGGTGTAGCCGATCACACCAGCCCGAGCGCCACCATCGCCTTGGCCACGCGGATGAAGCCGGCGATGTTGGCGCCGACGACGTAGTTGCCGCGGGCGCCGAACTCCTCGGCCGTCTCCCAGGTGGTGCGGTGGATGCCAGTCATGATGTCGTCGAGCTTCTTCTCGGTGTACTCGAAGCCCCACGAATCGCGGCTGGCGTTCTGCTGCATCTCGAGCGCCGAGGTCGCCACGCCGCCGGCGTTGGCCGCCTTGCCCGGGCCGTAGGCGATCTTGGCGTCGAGGAACACCTTCACGCCCTCGGGCGTGGTGGGCATGTTGGCGCCTTCGGCGACCGCGATGCAGCCGTTGCCCACCAGCGTGCGCGCGTCGCGGCCGTTGAGCTCGTTCTGCGTCGCCGAGGGCATCGCCACCTGGCACGGCACCTGCCAGACGTTGCCGCCGGGCAGGTACTCGGCGTCCTTGTGGAAGCCGGCGTAGTCGGCGATGCGGCGACGCTCGACTTCCTTCAGCCGCTTGACGAGGTCGAGATCGATCCCCTTGTTGTGCACGATCACGCCGTTGGAATCCGAGCAGGCGATGACCTTCGCGCCGAGCTGCTGCAGCTTCTCGATGGTGTAGATCGCGACGTTGCCCGAGCCCGAGACGACGCAGGTCTTGCCGTCGAGCGAATCGCCGCGCGCCGCGAGCATCTCGCGCATGAAATACACGGCGCCGTAGCCGGTGGCCTCGGTGCGCACCAGCGAGCCGCCCCAGCCGATGCCCTTGCCGGTGAGCACGGTCGACTCGTAGCGGTTGGTCAGGCGCTTGTACTGCCCGAACATGTAGCCCAGTTCGCGCCCTCCGACGCCGATGTCGCCGGCCGGCACGTCGGTGTACTCGCCCAGGTGCCGGTGCAGCTCGGTCATGAAGCTCTGGCAGAAGCGCATCACCTCGTTGTCGGACTTGCCCTTGGGGTCGAAGTCGGCGCCGCCCTTGCCGCCGCCGATCGGCATGCCGGTGAGCGCGTTCTTGAAGATCTGCTCGAAGCCGAGGAACTTGATGATCCCGAGGTACACCGACGGGTGGAAGCGCAGCCCGCCCTTGTAGACGCCGATCGCGCTGTTGAACTGCACGCGAAAGCCGCGGTTGATCTGCACCTCGCACTTGTCGTCTTGCCACGGCACGCGAAAGATGATCTGGCGCTCGGGCTCGCAGATGCGCTCGATGATCTTCTGCTCGGCGAACTGCGGGTACTTCGCGAGCACCGGGCCGAGCGATTCGAGCACCTCGCGCACCGCCTGGTGGAACTCTTCCTCGCCGGGGTTGCGCGCCACGAGCCGGCGGTAAGTGGCCTCGATCTTGTCGTCCAGTGCTACTGCCATGCTGTGGGCCCGATCGTTCGAACAGTGGATGCGCGAAGCCGCGAAAGGAATGCAAGTCTACCGGCAGCGCGCGGAGTTGCTCCCAGGCGGGCGAACGACGCAACGACAGCGCATGGGCGCGCCGGCCTCGCCTTCGGCTGGCCGGGCGGTTGCCGTGCCAACGCCATCGACACCAACGATAGCACTTTATGATAGCATTGCGCGGTGAATGCCAAGCACCGCAGGACGCTTGCTGCGATCTTTGCGCGACCGACCTCGGCGGCCATCGTCTTTGCGGACATCGAGGCGCTGATCCGCGCGCTTGGTGGCACGGTCTCCGAGCGCGAAGGCTCACGCGTCAAGATCGAACTCGCCGGCGAACAGTGGCGTTGCCATCGTCCACACCCTGGCAAGGAAGCCCGGCGCTACCAGGTCGAAGAGGCACGTGAACTCTTGGAACGCATAGGAGTGAAGCCGTGAACACGATGTCGTTCAAGGGGTACACCGCTCGCGTCGAATACGATGAACGCGACAACATCTTCGTGGGTCGCATCCTCGGCATT
Organism: Burkholderiaceae bacterium; assembly: GCA_022072045.1. Taxonomy (GTDB): domain Bacteria; phylum Pseudomonadota; class Gammaproteobacteria; order Burkholderiales; family Burkholderiaceae_C; genus JAEUPI01. The sequence continues at coordinate 3,652 of JAJVIL010000101.1, forward strand.
CGCGGCATCATCAGTTTCCATGGCGAGACCGTCCGGGAATTGCGCTCGGCGTTCGAGCGAGCAGTCAAGGAGTACCTCGCCGATTGCAGGAACGAAGGCGTGGCCCCCGAGAAGCCCGCGTCGGGCAAGCTCCTGCTGCGCGTTCCTCCCGAGGTGCACGGCCGAGCACTGGTCGCGGCGCAGGCTGCAGGCAAGAGTCTGAATCAGTGGGCGACCGAGCTTCTGCAGCATGCGGTCGAGCCCGGCGACTGACCCTCCGCGTCGCAAACGGCGTCAGGCCCGTTCGCACACCACCCGCTGGCTGATGATGTCGGCCAGCAGGCGCAGGCCACCCGCCGGTTCGACGACGCGCACCGCGTCGGCGAAGCGCGCGTCGTCGGGCAGCAGCTCGGCCAGCCGGTTCGGCTGCGCGGCGAGCCAGCCGACATCGAGGCTGCAGCCGCGGCGCTGCGGGTCGAGCGCGACGTAGAAGATGCCGGTCTCGACGAGGTCCTGGAAGAAGTGGGTGCCGAACGACAGCTCGGGGTGCAGGCCACCCGCGGAGAACGCGACCTCGGCGATCGACGTCATCGCGTCGATCTCGGCGAAGCGCACCGGCACGCCGAGCCGCGGCGTCGAGGTGCCCCAGCGCCCGGGCCCGAGCAGCAGCGTGGGCACGCGGTCGCGCGCCACCACCTGCCGGTTGAGCCGGCCGATCAGCCGCGCCAGCTCGTACTTGTCGGCCAGGCCGAGCGCCGTGTAGGCCTCGGGCAGCACCGCGACCACGCGCGCGACCGGCGCCACGATGCTGCCGCCCATGAAGCTGCCGCTGCTGCGAAACAGCGCCTGCTCCGCGCCGGCATCGCCGATCGCGACGCGCGCGGTCTGCACGCCGCGCGTCTGCAGCGGGCGGCATTGGATCAGGTTGACGCGCAGCCGGCCGTCGCCGGCGAACGTGGCCGCGAACTCGATGTCGACCGGATACTCGTACGCCCGCGCCAGCACGGCGAGCAGCTTGCGCATCGTCGGCGCGAAGTCGGTGCCGCCGAGCAGGCGCGCGAACGTGACGAGCCAACCCGCCGCGTCGCGCTCGGCCAGCAGCTCGAGCGGCAGCGTCGGCCCGCTCGCACCCAGCTCGGCGAGCGCGATCGTGCGCCAGCGGTTGCGTGCGATGTCGAGCACGTCGACGTCGTGCTGCGTATAGCGGCGCCGGTTCTCCGGGTCGTTGAGCGGCATCCGCAGCGGCTGGTCGAGCGCCACCACGCGCGGGTAGTCACCCTCGACGCGGTCGACCGCGCGCGTGCCCAGGCCCACCACCAGCCGCAACATGCCCGCAGCGGGGTCGATGTCGTGGCGCCAGACGAAGGTGTTGTACGAGATGCCCACGCCCGCGAACGCCGGGCAGAACCAGTTGCCGTGGTACGCGCCCGTGACGCGCTGCACCAGCAGCGCCATCTGCTCGTCCCGCCTCGCCAGCCCGCGGGTCAGCCGGTACTGCAGCGCCTCGTCGCTCAGCGTGCTGGCGTAGACCTTGCGCACCGCGTCGACGAACTGCTCGAGCCGCTCTTCCGGCGAGCCCTGGTTGACGCAGAAGAAGCTGTCGTACTTGCCCGCGAAGGCGTTGCCGAAGCCGTCTTCCAGCAGGCTCGACGAGCGCACGATGATCGGGTACTGGCCGAAGTGTTCGAGCATGACGCGGAACTGGCGCAGGATCTCGGCCGGGAACGTCGCACTCAGGAGGCGCTCGCGCAGTTGCGCCGCGGCGCTGAAGTAGCCGGCTTCGCTGCGCTGGCTCATCAGCAGCGGCCACCAGCCGTTGACGACGATCGTCGAGTGGAAGAGGTCCGAGCCGATGTAGTACGAGTCGTGCGGCTCGAGGAACTCGTCCCACTGCGCGGCCGCGTCGGCGCGCAGGATCGCGCGCGCGAGCAGCATGCCGACCGCCTTGCCGCCGATGAAACCGGTGCCGATCAGCCGCTCTTCGATCGCCAGCAGGTCTTCCAGGCTCAGCACGCGCAGCGCGAGCCGCACGATGCGCTCGTCGCGGCCGATCATCAGCCGGCAAAGTTGCGCCACCATCGCCTGCCGCGCCGCGCCGTCGGGCTCGGCGCGAGCAAGGTCGGCCGCGCGCTGGAACAGGCGCTCCCACGAGTCGAGCGGGCGCTCGGCCGCCGCGGGCGCGCGCGCGCGCAGGCGGGCGAACAGGCTGGTCGCCTCGCTGCTGACCGTGACCGGCACGAACCGGCCCTGTTCGTGGCAATGCGGCAGGAACATCGTCGGCGACGAGCGCTGCCACACCTTCAGCGGGTGCAGGTAGAGCACACCCGCGTCGTCGTAGAGATCCACCAGCAGTTGCGTGGTGGCGCGGATCGCGTCGACGGTGGCCATCGAATGGGCGCCGCGCTCGAGCGCGAAGTACGCCACCGTGTCCAGCTCGTACAGGTACGGGCAGATCACGCGGAAGAAGTTGGCGATCATGCCGTCGGTGGCCCAGGCGTCGAGCAGCGTCGACAGGCAGTCGAACACGTAGAAGACGCGCTCGCCCTCCTCGCCGATCAGCGTGTGCAGGCGCACGGTGAACGACTCGAAGCCGCGCAGCGCGTCGAGGTCGTGCACGACATCGGCCGCACCGGCAGCGACCACCGGTGCGTGCGAACCGAAGCGCACGTACACCACACGGCGCCCCGCGGCGCGCGCCGCGCCGACGAACGGCTCGACGAAGGCCCGGTACTCGTCGACGCCGCCGACGCGCCAGACCACGTTGTCGCCGAGCCGCAAGCCGCCAAGGACGGCATCGAGGCCCGGCAGGCCCGAGCTCGCGTAGCGCTCGGCCTCGGTCAGGCTCCGATGCTCTGTCTGGTGCTCGGGCGGCGCATCGGCCACGGCATGAGGCTCCCGTCAGCGGGAGGCTGCGGCGAATCGACCCTCCCGCCGTCTACGGTAGACGATGCGTGCGCGGATGGGAAGCGCCGGACCGAGGCCGGCTGCTGCTACCTCCAGGCCATCAGCGGCACTTCCTTCTTGTCGGGCGAAACATAGATGGCATCCATCGGGCAATCGCGCTCGCAGAAGATGCACATCTGGCAGTCTTCCGGGTACGCGATGATCGCCCGGCTGCCGCAGGTCATGCAGCGTTGCGCTTCGAGCCGGCTCGTGTCGTCGGAGAAGCCGCACTTGACCTCGGCGAAATTGCACGACCGCTCGACCACGGGAATCGTTTGGGTCTGCTGCCGCGGGATGTGCGGGATGCGCTCTTTCGGCGGCTTCATGACCCGCTTGGGTTTCACGTCCCTGCCCGCGCGCAGATCCTGCGACTTGAGATGGCGGTCGATCGAGATCGCCGCCCGCTTGCCGGCGCCGATCGCTTCGACGACCGTGGCGCTGCCGGAGGCGATGTCGCCACCGGCGAAGATCCCCGCCCGGCTGGTCTGCATGGTCAGTGCGTCGACCTGGATCGTCTTGGCCGCGCTCACGCGGATATCGTTCGGCAGGAACGACAGATCGGCCTCCTGCCCGATCGACAGGATCACCAGATCGGCCTCGACGAGCTTGGTCTCGCGTTCGTCGAACGTTGGCGCGAAGCGGCCGGCAGCGTCGGTGGCGCTGACGCAGCGCACCAGCTCGATGCCGGTGACCTTTCCCTTGCGGCCGACGATTCGCTTGGGCCCCCAGGAAGGGTCGATCGCCACCCCCTCCTCCAATGCCTGGCGCTTCTCTTCGGCATAGGCCGGCATCTTGTCGTCGGACTCCAGGCACACCATCTGCACGCTGGTGGCGCCCAGCCGGTTGACGGTGAGCGCGGCATCCATCGCCACGTTGCCCCCGCCGATCACCACCACCTTCTTGCCGGCGGCCGAAACGGGCTTGTCGCCATTAACGTCGCGCAGGAACTCGAGCCCCCACAGCACGCCGTCGAGCGCCCTTCCCTCGACGTCGATCTTCTTGCTGCGGCTCGCGCCGACCGCGACGAACACCGCCTGATACTGCTTGGCCAGATCATCGAGCGAAGTGCCTGCGCCGATCGGCGTGTTCAGCCTGAACTGGACGCCCATCGCCTTGAAATAGTCGATCTGCGCGGTGAGAACCGCGCGCGGCAGCCGGAAGTCGGGAACGCCGTACTTCAGCATGCCGCCCGCCTCGGGCATGCTGTCGAACACCGTCACCGGGTAGCCCATGCGCGCGAGGTGGTAGGCGCAGGCCAGGCCGGCGGGGCCGGCGCCCACGACGGCCACCTTCGCGGTGTAGACGATGCGTGCCACGGCAGGCTTCTCGGCGATCCACCGGTCGCCGACGAAGCGCTCGAGCGAGTTGATGTTGACGGCATCGTCGATGTCGTTGCGCGCACACGCGGTTTCGCAGGGATGGGGGCAGATGCGCCCGGTCACCGAGGCGAGCGGCAGGCAGTCCTGCAGCACGCCGATCGCTTCGTCGATCATCCCTTCGCGCACCATGTAGAGGTAGCGGCGCATGTCGACGCCGGCGGGGCACGCGATCTGGCACGGCGGCTGCTCGGCGCGCTCGGCGACCAGCGTATCCAGGCGGAAGCAATCGGTCGGACAGGTATCCAGACAGAGCCTGCAGCCGTTGCACAGCTCGGGGTCGACAGTGGCAATAGACAATTCAATCTCCTCCGATGGTCACCGGATTGGTCAAACTTGCGCGCGCCCGCAAAAGCGCCCGCGCGCTCACTCCATGGGCATGATGCGCGGGTACAGCTCTTCGTAGGGCTTGCTGAGGTCGGGCCACCAGGCGCGCGGTATCGGCACCTTGATGAGCGACATCTGCTCGTCGGCCTTCTTCACCTTCACCCAGGCGAGCCAGTTCGGATCGTCCCGCTTGGGGTAATCCTCCCGGAAGTGGTTGCCTCGGCTCTCGGTGCGGAACAGCGACGAGCGAAAACGCATCTCGGCGATCGTCACCATGTTGGCCGTCTCGTGCGCCAGCCGCCATTCGTGCGGCGACTCGGCGCGGATCTTCGGAACGATGTGTTCGCGCAGAAACTCCACCAGGGTGAGCGCGGCCTGCAATCGCTTCTCGTGCTTGATGTCGAGAAAGTAGTAGGGAATGGTGAGTCCGTGCAGCGTCTGGGTCACCCACTCCGGGCTGAACCCGCCCTTGCGCTCGAACGGGCGGCAGACCTCTGCCTTGGCCCTCGCGACCTCCTGCGGCGAAACCGAGAAGTCGGTGTTCTGCGCGATGTACGCCGCCGCACCCATGGCTGCTCTCGCCCCGGTGACCATCGCATGCGTGCTCGCGAAGCCCATGCCACCGTACATGGCCCCCGAGGCCATGGTTCCGCAACTGTTGCCCGCGGCATAGAGCCCGGGGACTCCGACCGAGCAGTTCTTGTCCTCGGCCCAGACGCCCGAGCCGTTCCAGATGGCGTTGGTCATGATGCGCGACGACGGCCACTTGATCTGCATGCCACGCCGGATGTCGAGGCCGATCTTGTCGGCCTGCGGCGTGCCGATGCGCTTCAGGTAGTCCTTCATCAGCCAGCCCGACGCCGACGAGAAATCCAGGTACAGCGGTGCCTTGCCCGCGTGCGCCTCCCAGGCGGGGAACACCACGGGCTCGCCTTCGGCGTTGATGTTGGGCTTGTTGAACCAGCCGGAAAAATCGCCGCCGATCGCGAACGGGTAGCGGTACGACTCGTCGAGCGCGTGCTTCGAGATCTCGGCCTTGCCGCTTTCCCTGGCGCGCTGCACCTCCGCCCGGTAGTAGGTGACGCCGTACATGAACTCCTTGCTCGCGACCGCGGCCCCGACCTTGTAGGCCATGATCTCGCCGTCGCCGGTGTACGAGTAGACGGGGTAGGCGCCGGCCTTGAGGCTGCTCGATCCGGTGGCGAGGATGGTGGCCTTGGACTTCACCACGTAGAGGTCGCCGCTGTTGGTGTTGAACCCCACCGCGCCGACCACCCTGCCGTCTTGCTCGAGCAGTTCGGTGATCATCAGGCGGTCGAGCACCCGCACACCGACCTCGAGTGCCCGGCTGCGCATGGTCGGCGCGAACTTGCGGTTCTGCTGCGCGATCATCTGGTACGCACTGCCGGGCGCGCCGACGCCGGTATCCTTCGGCGTGCCGAAGACGTAGAGCTTGCCGTCCTTCTCGTAGAACTGCACGCCCCAGCTCACGAGGTCGTCGTAGCGCTCTTCGGCTTCGAGCAGGCAGATCTCGTCCCACTCGCGGTTATTCAGGTATTCGCAGTTCTTGCTGATCTGCTCGACCCACTCTTTGGCGTTGTGCCCGAGGTCCTGGCGGAAGTAGATGATGTCGCCCTCGGAGAAATGCGTGCTGCCCGCCTTGCCGGCGAACGCCTTGTCGGTCAGGGTGACGTCGAGCCCCTGCTCCTTGGCTTTCATGGCGGCGAAGAAGCCTGCCATGCCGGCGCCGATGACGAGGACGTCGGTCTGAATCAGTTTTTCCGAGGGCATTTGCCTTCTCTCGTTGTTGCGTGGATTGATCAAGCGGAACGGCGTCGCTGGCCGGAGTGCTTCAAGGTCTCCTCGACGATCCCGACGTTCTTCGCGAGCGCCAGCGCCGAACGCTCCAGCGCGGCTTGCTCGTCGTGCGGCAGATGCCATTGGACGATTTCTTCGATGCCGCGCCTGCCCAGCCTGACCGGAACGCCCATGCTCAGCCCTCGTTGTCCGTATTCGCCTTCGAGAACAGCCGATGCGGCCACGATCTCCGAGCTGTCGCCGGTGATGGCGCGCGTCAGTGCGGCCAGGCCGATCGCGCAGGTCCAGCCGGTGGTTCGATCGGCCTGCAGGCCTTCCAGCGCCTCGAAGAACTCGCGATACGCGCCGCGCACCTGCTGCTTCTCTTCCTCGCTGAACGGCACGGCACGGCCGTCGATGCGGACCGAGCTGAACAGCGGCACCTGGGTGAAGCCGTGCTCGCCGATCGCCAGGCCGCCGATCCGGCTCACCGGCACCGCCTTGGCTCTGGCCGCGAACTGGCGAAAGCGCAGGCTGTCGTTCAGCGAGTAGCCGACGATCTGGCGGCGCTCGAACCCGGCGGCGAGCCAGAAGGCCCAGTTGAGCGCGTCGACCGGATTGACGACGGTGACGACGACCGCATCGGGGCAGTGCCGGTGCAGTCGCGCCGCGAGCTCGCCGGTGGTGCGGATGTTCTTGGCGAGCATCTCGCTGCGATCGGCGGTGATGTCGCCGTGGACTCCGGCCGCATGGATGACGATGTCCGAGCCGGCGGTGTCTTCGTAGCGACCCGCCTTGACGCTCACGTCAAGCCCGGCAGCGGCCGTTTGGAGATCGATCGCATGGTGCCTGACCAGGTTCTCGCGAACGTCGAGCAGCACCACCTCGTCGGCCAGCCGCGAGGTCGCGATCTCGAAGGCGGCCGACATGCCCACGCAGCCCGCGGCACCCAGGATCGAGATCTTCATGTCGCGGCCTCCGGCCGGCGCGAAACCCGGCAATCGCGGGCACGGCTGTCTCCGGGCCGCCGTCGATCGACGGCGGCTGATTGGTCTGGTGGCAGCATCGGTGGTGAAGCGGTCGCGCGGGCCGGGTTACTCGACGTGGATCCCGGCGGCCTCGATGACGCGCTTGAACCGCTGGTGCTCCGCCGCCATGAACGCCTCGAATTCGGCCGCGGTGTCGCCGACCGGGTCGATGCCGATCTTCGCGAAGTGCTCGCGGATCTCCGGTGAGGTGACGGCCTTGCGCATGGTTTCGCTCAGCTTGTTCACGATCGTTGAAGGCGTGCCCGGCGGCGCCACCAATCCGACCCAGCCCGTGGCCAGCACCCCGGGCAGGCCAACCTCGGCCGTCGTCGGAACGTCGGGAAGCGCAGCCTGGCGCTTGTTGCTCGTTACCGCCAGCGCGCGCATGCGGCCCGAGGCGATGAACGGCCCGACGACGGAGATCGGCAGGAACGTGATCTGTACCTCGCCGGCGAGCACCGCGTCGCGCGCCGCTCCGCCGCTCTTGTAGGGCACGTGCACGACGTTGATACCGGCGGCCGCCTTGAGCATCTCGCCGGTCAGATGCAGCGTGGAGCCGGGCCCGGACGACGCGAAATTGAGCTTGCCGGGCTCGCGGCGTGCCAGCGCCACCAACTCCTGCATCGTCTTGGCCTCGACGCCCGAGCCGACGACGATCAGAAAGGGCGTCGAGGCGCCCAGGCTCACCGGTGCGAACGACTTCTCGTCGTAGCCGGCGTCCTTGTAGAGCAGCGGCGCAATGACGAGCGAGCTGTCGCTGCCCCACAGCAACCGATAGCCATCGGGTGCCGAGCCGGCGACGTGCTTCGCGCCCACCCGGCCACCGGCGCCCGGCTTGTTCTCCACCACCACTTGCTGCCCGAGGATCTTCGTGAACTCGGCGCCGAGCACGCGCGCGGTGACGTCGGTCAGGCCTCCAGGCGTGAACGGCACGACGATGGTGACCGGCTTGGTCGGAAAGTCCTGCGCCTGTGCCACGGAAGCGACCGCAGCAATCAGCAACGCCATCAGCATGCTTCGCATGATCTGCTCCTCCTTATTCGCTCTCGACGCCTCCGCAGTGAACCTGCGAGTACCGCGAATGTAGAAATCGTCATGATCTGGATCAATTGCGTCGTCTGGAAAGACTGTCCAGAATCCCGAACAATGGACTGGAACGACCTCGACGCCCTGTGCTGCGTGATCGAGCGCGGCGGCTTCACCGCAGCGGCCGACGTGCTGGGCCGGCCGAAGTCCAGCATCAGCGCCTCGGTCGCGCGCCTCGAAGCGCAACTCGGCGCGCGCTTGCTGCAGCGCACGACGCGCTGCGTGCGTGCCACCGAGGCCGGAGAGAACCTCTACCAGGAGGCGGGGCCGGTGTTCCACCGCCTGCGCGAGGTGCGCGAAGGCGCCGCCGCACGATGCGAAGCGGTGAACGGCACGCTGCGCATCGCGGCGCCCTACGAGTTCGGTGCCCACCATCTCGGCGCGGTCGCCTGCAGCATGCTGGCGCGCTACCCGGAGCTGCACGTCGAGATCGGCGTCGAGCACGGCGTGGTCGATCCGCTGGCCCGCGGCTACGACATCGTGTTCTCGAACTACGACATCGAGCACCTCGACAGCGGCCGCGTGGTGCGCAGCGTGATCGCGCTGAAGTGCGGCATCTTCGCCGCACCGCGCCTGCTGGAGCGTTACCCGAAGGTCAAGTGCCCGGCCGATCTCGCCGAGCTGCCGATGATCGCCTCGCCGCTCGATGAGGAGTGGCGGTTCTCCAGCGGCAGCGAAAGCTACTCGATCCCGATCCGGGCGCGCATGCGCAGCCCCAACGCCGACGTGCGCCGGCGAGCGGCGCTCGAGGGTCTGGGCGTGTCGCGCACCACCAGCACCTTCAGCCAGGACTACGTCGCCGCGGGGCGCCTGGTGGAGTTGCTGCCCGACTACACCTGCGCGCCGCTGCGGATCTACGCCTTGCTGCCCGGCGGCCGCCTGCTGCCGCAGAAGGTGCGGATCTTCCTCAGCGCGCTGGGCGCTCGGTTCGAGCGCGCCTGAGCAAACAACCCGCTGTCTGGCAAGCTGCGCGGCACGCGTGCCGCAACAGACCCTCGAGCGCCCTCCCCATGCAGATCTCCGGCACCACCCGCGTCTTTCTGATCCTCGGCGATCCGGTGGCCCAGGTGCGCGCGCCCGAGGTGTTCAACCACCTGTTCCGTCGCCACGGCGTCGACGCCGTGCTGGTGCCGGCACAAGTGCCCGCGGCCGAACTGGGCGGCTTCGTGCGCCACGCCTTCAAGGCGCGCAACATCGACGGCCTGTGGCTGGCCATTCCGCACAAGGCGCCGATGGTCGCCTTGCTCGACGAGTGCGATCGCTTCGGCCGCATCGCCGGCGCGGTCAATGCCGTGCGCCGGCTGCCCGACGGCCGCATCGAGGGGGCGCTGTTCGACGGCGTCGGCTTCGTCAAGGCGCTCGACCATTTCGGCATCGATGCGCGCGGGCGCAGCGCGCTGGTGGTCGGCGTCGGCGGCGGCGGCGTGGCCGTC
>JAJVIL010000061.1 GCA_022072045.1 Burkholderiaceae bacterium
CGACGCCGGCGTCACGGCCACCTCGGGCCGGCTGTTGATCACCTCGAGCAGGAACTCGACGTGGTCGCGCCCGGCCGCGGCCGACATCTCGTGCAGGAACGACTGCACCACCCAGCCTGCCGTGTTGGCGCCGGGCGCGCGGAACGAGCCAGTGGGCATCTTCAGCGGCAGCAGCGTCTGCGATGCGCGGTAGCGCGCCAGGTGCAGCGCCGGGAACTCGTTGGGCTGCCAGTTGGCCGCGGTGACGGCGGCGCCGCCTTCGCTATCGAAGTGCACCAGGTGCGAGTTCCACGCCGCCAGCCGGCCCTGGCCGTCGAGCGCGCCCTGGAACGCCATGAAGCCGCCCGGGCGCATGAAGTCGTGCTCCATGTCGTCTTCGCGCGTCCACATCAGCTTGACGGGGATGCCGCCGGCCTGGCGCGAGATCAGCGCCGCCTCGACCATGTAGTCGTTGACCAGGCGCCGGCCGAAGCCGCCGCCGACGCGCTGCTGGTGCACCGTCACCCTCTCCAGCGGCAACTGCAGCAGCCGGGCGACGAGTGCGCGGCCGGCGGTGGGCGTCTGCGTCGGCGCCCACAGCGTCAGGCTGTTGCCGGCCGCATCGCGCCGGTACCAGGCGCTGCAGTTCATCGGCTCGAGCTGGGCGTGGGCGACGAAGCCGTAGGTGTAGCGGGCTTGCACGCGACGGCTGCTGGCCACGCTGGCCAGCGCCTCGTCCACGCCGGGGCCGGCCTGGATGGTCTGCTCGCCGACCGCCTTGGCCATCAATACGTTCGCCTGCTCGGTGTAGCGCGTCCAGCTGTCCTTGGAGGCCGGCGCCTCGTCCCACACGACGACCAGCTTGCGCCGCGCGGCCAGCGCCGACCAGGTGTTCTTCGCGATGATCACCACGCCGGCCAGCATCTCGGTGGGCCGGCCGGTGCCTTCGGCGATGAAGGCCTGCTCGACGCCGGCCAAGCGCCGGATCTCGTCGAGGTTGGCCGACTTGACCTTGCCGTACACCATCGGGCAGCGCTGGCACACGGCCACGCGCATATCCGGCAGCTGCACGTCGATGCCGTACAGCGGCTGGCCGGTGACGATGGCACGGCCATCGACGTTGCGGTGGCGCCGGCCCAGCAGCCGCCAGTCCTTGCGCTCCTTCAACTTGAGCTGTTCCACCTGCGGCACCGGCAGCGCCGCGGCTGCGGTGGCCAGTTCGCCATAGCGCAGGCTGCGGCCGCTCGATGCGTGGTGAACGGTGCTCTCGGACGTGGTGAGTTCGGACACCGGCGCGCCCCAGCGCTGCGCGGCGGCGGCCAGCAGCATCGCGCGCGCGCCGGCGCCGGCCTGGCGCAGCGTCATCCAGGCCTGCGGCACCGACAGCGAGCCGCCGGAGAACTGCGTGCCGTAGACCAGGTCGATCGGCGACTGCTCCACCACCACGTCGGCCCAGCGCGCGTCCAGCTCCTCGGCGAGGATCAGCCCGAACGCGGTCTTGATGTTCTGGCCGATCTCGGGGTTCTTCGAGTACAGCGTGATGCGACCGTCGGGCGCGATGCGCACGTAGGCGCCCGGGCTGAAGGGCTGCGCGGCGCGTGCCGGCGTCTGCGCGCCGGCGCCGGCAGGTGCACCGGTGCCGACGGCGAACAGCAGCCCGCCGCCGATGCCGGCAGCGAAACTCATGAAGCTGCGGCGTGAGAGCCCGGTCAGGGCCGGCGCTTGGGGCGCGCTGCCTTCGACCAGGCGGCGAAGATCATCCAGTTCAAACGCTTCGTGGCGGACGGCGATCGCTGGACGACCCCTCCGCGCTGCGCGCTGCGGGATGAGCGCTTGGGGGCGGCCCGGCGCGCTCATGACTGGCTCCCTGCGCGGGCGTCGATCCGACCCGCGGTGGACCGGATCGCGGCACGGATGCGCGTGTAGGTGCCGCAGCGGCAGAGGTGGCGCGACATGAACTCGTCGATCTCGCGGTCGCTCGGCCGGGGCGTCTGCGCCAGCAGCGCGGTGGCGCTCATGATCTGGCCGGCCTGGCAGTAGCCGCACTGCGCCACGTCGTGCTCGATCCACGCGGCCTGCACGGCCGTCATCACCTCGCCGCGCGCCAGGCCCTCGATGGTGCGGATGGTCTGGCCCTGCGCCGCGCCGGCCGGTATCTGGCACGACGGCACCGGCGCGCCGTTCAGATGCACGGTGCAGGCATTGCACTGGCCGACTCCGCAGCCGTACTTGGTGCCGACCAGTTTCAGGTCATCGCGCAGCACCCACAGCAGCGGGCTCTCCGGGTCGGCATCGACTTCGCGCACGGTGCCGTTGACGTCGAGGCGAAGGGGCATGGATGGTCCTTTCACGAGATGCCGGCGGCAGGCCGGCGTGGGCTTGCCGCGCATTGGGCCGCATGCGCGGCGCAGGGACTAGCGTTGCCGCGCTTGACGCTGTGTCAAGACGAGGTTGCGAATGCGTCGGGCGCAGGCGGTGACGACGTTTCGTTGAACCGTCGCGGCAGTATCAATCGCGCCTTGATGGTGGAGCAAGCCCGACTGTCCTAGTGGATCGAAGGGCGTCGGCCTAGAGTGACCCCAGGCAATGCAAGGGTTCGGCCCAGTGTCAGGAGTCTCGCGAGATTGCTTGCGCGCTGGCCGGCGCCGCCGGCCTCGGGCCCTGAACCCGTCCAACCAAGAGGTGTACCGATGAGCAACGAACACGAACGACAGGAACAGCGGGACCACGCACACGATCGCCGCAAGTTCCTGGCAGGCGCGATGGCCGCCGTGCCACTAGTGGCCGGCATGCAGGGCGTCGCACAGGCACAGACCGCCACACCCGCGCCGGCCGCCGGCCGGGGTCGACCGCCGCAGCGCCGGCTCGGCCCGCTCGAGGTCTCGCCCATCGGGCTCGGCTGCATGGCGATGGCGCCGGGCTTCTACAACCCTGCACCCGAACGCGCCGCGATGGTCCGCCTGATCCGCGACGCGCACCGGATGGGCGTCACCTTCTTCGATACGGCCGAGGTCTACGGCCCCTTCGTCAGCGAAGAGATCGTCGGCGAGGCGCTGCAGCCGATCCGCAATCAGGTGGTTCTGGCCTCCAAATTCGGCTTCGACTACAACGGCTCGTCGGTCACCGGCCGCAACAGCCGGCCTGCCCATATCAAGGCGCGCGTCGAAGGCATGCTGAAGCGGCTGCGCACCGACCGCATCGACCTGCTTTACCTGCACCGCATGGACCCCATCGTGCCGATCGCCGACATCGCCGGCGCGGTGGGCGACCTGATCTCGCAGGGCAAGGTGCGCGCCTTCGGCGTTTCCGAAGTGAGCCCCGAAACGCTGCGCGGCGCGCATGCGGTGACACCGGTGGCGGCGGTGCAGAGCGAATACTCGATGCTCGAGCGCCTGCCCGAAGTCGCGATGCTCGACACCTGCGCCGAGCTTGGTGTCGGCTTCGTGCCCTGGGGGCCGACGATGCGCGGGCTGCTGGCCGACGGCTTCAACGCCTACAGCCGCTTTGCCGCGCAGGATCGCCGCGCCAGCGTGCCGTTCCTTGCGCCCGAGGCGCTGGAGGCGAACATGAAGATCGTGGCGCTGGCGCGCGACTGGGCGCAGCGCAAGGACGCGACGCCGGTGCAGATCGCACTGGCGTGGCTGCTGGCGCAGCGCGACTTCATCGTGCCGATCCCCGGCACCACGAAGTGGCCGCATCTGCGCGAGAACCTGGGCGCGACGGATGTCCGCTTCACGGCCGGCGAACTGGCCGAGCTGCGCACCGCGCTGACGGCACTGCCCGTCGTGGGCAACCGGCCCGCCGACAAGGCGCGGGAGAACGAATGACGGGAGAACAGACCATGCGCCTGCGGTCGGCGCACAAGGCTGACAAGAAGCGCAGGGAGCCGGTCAGCGACTCGCAGTATCTGGATTGACATCGGAGTTCACGAAAATGCGAACACGCAAACTCGGCCAAAGCGGCCTCGAAGTTTCCGCCATCGGCTTGGGCTGCATGGGCATCAGCCAGAGCTATGGCAAGCCGTTGGCCAAACGGGACGGCATCGAGCTGATCCGCGCGGCGGTGGATCGCGGCGTGACCTTCTTCGACACCGCCGAGGTGTACGGCCCCTTCGCGAACGAAGAAGTGGTGGGCGAGGCGCTGGCGCCGGTGCGCGACCAGGTGGTGATCGCCACCAAGTTCGGCTTCGACATCGACTTCGCGACGCGCGAGAACCGCGGCGTGTGCAGCCGGCCTGAACGCATCCGTCAGGCCGTCGAAGGTTCGCTCGCTCGCCTGCGCATCGACGTGATCGACCTGCTGTACCAGCATCGCGTCGACCCGAACGTGCCGATCGAGGACGTGGCGGGCACGGTCAAGGAACTGATCGCCGCAGGCAAGGTGAAGCACTTCGGCATGTCCGAGCCCGGGGTCGCGACGCTGCGCCGCGCCCACGCGGTGCAGCCGGTCACGACGCTGCAGAACGAATACAGCCTGTGGACGCGCGGGGTGGAGACCAACGGCATCCTGGCGGCCTGCGACGAGCTCGGCATCGGCCTGGTGCCCTACAGCCCGCTCGGCAAGGGCTTTCTCACCGGCACGATGAACAAGGACACGAAGCTGGGCGAAGGCGACTTCCGCAACCTGGTGCCACGCTTTGCGCCCGACGCGATGGAAAAGAACCAGGCGCTGGTGGATCTGTTGCGACGCGTCGGCGAAGCCAAGGGCGCCACGCCTGCGCAGATCGCGCTGGCCTGGCTGCTCGCGCAGCGCCCGTACATCGTGCCGATTCCCGGTACGACCAAGCTGCATCGGCTGGAAGAAAACATCGGCGCTGCCGACGTCGAACTCTCGGCTGCCGACCTGCGCGAGATCGAAGCCGCGGCGGCAGGGATCCATATCGAGGGCGAGCGCTATGCGCCGGCACAACTGGCGATGGTCGGGCGTGAAGCCGCGCCGGCAAGCACGGGCCGGAAGCAAGGCTCGCCGAAGTGACGCGCGTGAGCTGATCACCGCGGCAGAGGGCTCGGGAGAGAGAACCAGAACCATGAGCGCAACTCTTGTACGTCGAAGCGCGATCACGATCCACGCCTTGGTGGCGCTGGCATTCGCGTGTTGCCTGTTCGCAGCGTCCCTTCGATCGGAGGCCCAGGAGATGAACCAGTCTCATGCAAGAGCCGGATCCGTTGCAGGAGCAAGTGCCGTGTACCCGGGCGGCAAGTGGTCACCCGGACCCGTACGCTTCGGCGCCGAGGTGGTCGAGGACGTGCCGGTCACGATGGACGACGGCGTGGTGCTGAACGCCAGCATCGCCTACCCGACCGACCTCGCCAGCGGGCGTCGCGCCCCGGGGCCTTTCCCGGTGGTGGTCGAGCACATGCCGTACGTGCAGTTCGCCGTGCCGGTCAAGGTCAATCCCTTCTTCGCCGAACACGGCTACATCTCCGTGCAGGTCCGCGCACGCGGGCTCGGCAAGTCGGGTGGCGAAGTGCAGTTTCTTTCGCCGCGTGAAGGGCTCGATGGCAAGGCCATCGTCGAATGGGCTGCGCATCGGTTGCAAGGCTCCGACGGCAGGGTGGGCCTGATCGGGTGTTCGTGGCCGGGCGCCATCGCGATGACCGGCGCTGCCGCCGTCGGTCCCGGCTCGCCGCTGAAGGCGGTCGTCGCCGCCTGCTCGGGCATGGAGAACATGCACCGGCAGTCGTGGCTGAACGCCGGCATGCCCAGCATGAGCTTCTGGCAGTTCGTCGAGCGCGGCGCGCAGCTCACCGGCAACTCGGCCGCCGGCCAGCGCTTCTTCAAGCACTTCGCCGACTCGATTCTGGGCGGCGGCGACATGGCATACGACGCCGACTACTGGCGCGAGCGCGGGCGCGCGACGCTGGCGCGCAGCATCGTCGACAACGGCGTGCCGATGCTGCTGTGGGCCGGCTGGGGCGACGTGCTCGAGACCGGCACGCTGCGCGCCTATGTGGCGCTGCAGAACGCGCATGCGCAGCGGCCGCTGGAGTCGCCGATGGAGCCCGGCCAGCGCGTCACGCCGCGCTATCAGTTGATCATGGGCGGATGGGGCCACGGGCAAGGCCTGGACATGGGCGTCTTCCTGCAGTGGATGGACACCTGGGTCAAGGGCGTCGACACCGGCATCCAGAACACGCCGACGCCGATGCATGTGTTCGAGCCCGGCAGCGAGCGCTGGATCAACCTCAGCGGCTACCCGGTCGTCGCGCAAAGCACGCGTTGGCATCTGGGCGCCCAGGGCCAGTTGCGGCCGGCGTCCACGGACGCGCCGGCGGGCCGCGACGAGCTGCACTACGGCGAGCCCGGCACGCCCGGCGCCAAGCTGACCTATACCAGCGCACCACTGGAACAGGGCGCGACGATCGCCGGCCCGATGAGCGTCACGCTCCATGCCTCGTCGAGCAACACCAACCTGGTGTTCATCGGCAGGCTGTACGACGTGGCCCCCGATGGCAGCGCGGTGCTGATCAGCCGCGGCGCGCTGCTGGGCAGCCAGCACCGGCTGGACGAGGCGAAGTCATGGCGCGACGCCGCCGGCACCATCACGTGGCCGTGGCCATCGCTGGCGCGCGACGAGTACCTCACGCCCAACCGCGACTACCGCTTCGATCTGGCACTCGCGCCGCGGCAGTGGGGCTTGCGGCCCGGACACCGCATCCGGCTCGAGCTCACGACGCAGACGCCCGCCGATCGCTGCCCTGCAACGGGCGTGCCGCCGCTCAATGACTCCGACCCCTGCCGGCTGACCCGGCCGCAGCAGCAGACCGTGCCTGGCGGGGTCTATGCCATCGCGCTCGGTGGTGCGACGCCGTCCACGCTGAACCTCCCCATGCTGCCCTACCGGCACTTCCCGGCCGTGCGCGCCGCCATGCTGTCCCATCCCTGGAACGAAGGTCAGCGGGCCGTCGGCGGGCCGCACGCCGAGCCGTTCGCACTGCCGCTGGACTGGGGCGGGGGCTCCGCGACAACGGCAGCCAGCGACACCGCGTATCCCGGCGGCCGTTGGCAGCCGCCGCCGGCGCGCTACGCGGCCAGCGCGGCGCAAGACACGAGCATCGCACTGGCGGACGGCACGCGGCTGGCCGCGAGCGTTGCCTACCCGGTCGACACCGCGAGCGGCGCGCGCGCGGCGGGACCGTTTCCGGTCATCGTCGAGTTCACGCCCTATCTGCGACTGGGCCAGCCGGTGGGCGTCATTCCCTACTTCGTCGAGCGTGGCTACATCCATGCGGTGGTGCGCCCGCGCGGCACCGGCGGATCGAGCGGGCAGATGCAGCAGTTCACTTCGCAGGATGGCCGCGACGGCGCCGCGGTGGTCGACTGGGCCGCCGCGTTGGATGGGGCCGATGGCCGCGTGGCGATGGCCGGCTGTTCCTACCCGGCCGCCACCGCGCTCGCCACGGCCGCAGCGGTGCGCCCGGGTTCGCCGTTGAAGGTCGTGGTCTCGTCGTGCATCGGCCTCGACATGCAGCACCGGCAGGTCTGGACCAGCAACGGCCTGCCCAACGCCGCGCTCAGCGCCTATGCGCCGCGCGCCGGCATGATGATGGGCGAGCAGCCCTCGGTCACCGGCTACTTCGCCGATTTCCTGAAGGGCGTGATGGCCGGCGGCCCCGAGGCCTACGACGGCTACTGGCAGGATCGTCTGCCGCTGTCGCGCGCGGCCGACATCGTCGCCAATCGCATCCCCGTGCTGCTGTGGACGGGCTGGTCCGACATCAACGAGATCGGCGGCATCCACGCCTACCTCGCGCTGCAGAACGCCGCGGCCGGGCGCCCGGTGGCGGCACCGATGGATCTTGCGCGCACCGACCCGCGCTGGCAGATCATCGTCGGCGACTGGTCGCACGCGCAGGGCCTGGACCTGGGCGTCTACCTGCAGTGGTTCGAGACCTGGCTCAACGGTGTCGATACCGGCATCGCGCGCACCGCCACGCCGATGCACTTGTACGAAAAGGGCAGCGCGCGCTGGATCAATCTGGCCGGCTATCCGGTCGTGCGCAAGGCGACGCGCCTGCACTTCGGGCCGGGCGGCACGCTGGCCGAGGCAACGGCGGAGAGCGAAGGCAGTGCGCGCCTGCGCTGGGGCAGCCCGGAGGCCGGCGACGGCAGCGTGGCCTTCACCTCGAATCCGTTTGCCGAAGGCGCAACGATCGCCGGCCCGATCAGCGCGACGATCTATGCCGCCTCGAGCAACACGAATCTCGAGCTCATCGCCAACCTCTACGACGTGGCACCTAACGGCGATGCGCAGCGCATCAGCATCGGTGCGCTGCTCGGCAGCCAGAGCCGGCTCGATTCCGATCGTTCATGGCGCGACGATGCCGGCACGGTGACCTGGCCCTGGCCGCTGCTGTTGCGCGACGAGTTTCTGCAACCCGATCGCATGCAGCGCTTCGAGCTGTTCCTGGCGTTGCGTCAATGGGGCCTGGCGCCCGGCCACCGGTTGCGGCTCGTGCTGACCACGCAAAGCCCGGCCAGCGTCTGCCCGCCCGAAGGCGAGCCCGCCTTCGTCTCCGAACCCTGCCGGCTGACGGCGCCGCAGCAGGCGACGCTGCCCGGTGGCGTCTACCGCATCGGCTTCGGCAAGGACCTGCCGTCGTCGCTCAACCTGCCGCTGCTGCCCTACCGCGCATTCAACGCCGTCGCGTCCGGGCCGACGCCGACCGGCTGGGACGAAACCAACCGGCGCATGGCGCCGGCCACGACCACGTTGCCGCTGGACTGGGGCCGGTGACGTGACCTGATCGATCTGCAAAGGAGTCTGACCATGTACGCAACCGTCATGTACGGCCCAGGCGATGTCCGCTATGAGCGCGTCGACGACCCGAAGATCCTCTCGCCCACCGACGCGATCATCAAGCTGTCGGCCACCTGCATCTGCGGATCCGACCTGTGGCCGTACCGCGGCCTGTCGCCGCAGGATGGCCCCGCGCACATGGGCCACGAGTATTGCGGCGTGGTGGTCGAAGTCGGTTCGGCGGTGAAGTCGGTCAAGCCCGGCCAATTCGTGGTCGGCTCGTTCTGCCTCTCGGACAACACCTGCCCGCATTGCCGCTTCGGCTTCCCCTCCTCCTGCATGCATCGCGAGTTCATGACCGGCGCCCAAGCGCCGTACGCGCGCGTGCCGCTGGCCGACGGCACGCTGGTAGCGACCGCCGACATGCCGGATGCGCACCTGATCCCGCACCTGCTGGCGACATCCGACGTGCTCGGCACCGGCTGGTACGCGGCCGATGCCGCGCAAGTGCGCAAGGGCGGCACCGTCGTGGTGGTGGGCGACGGCGCGGTCGGACTGATGGGCGTGCTGGCCGCCAGCCAGATGGGGGCGCAGCGCATCATCGCGATGAGCCGCCATGCCGATCGCCAGAAGCTGGCGCGCGAGTTCGGCGCTACCGACATCGTCGCCGAGCGTGGCGCGGAAGGCGTCGCACGGATCATGGAGCTGACCAACGGCGTCGGCGCCGAATCGGTGCTCGAATGCGTCGGCATGGCCGAGTCGATGGACCAGGCCATCGGCGTGTGCCGCCCTGGCGGCACGATCGGCTATGTCGGCGTGCCGCATGGCGTGAGCTTCGACGGGCAGAAGCTCTTCTTCTCGCAGCGCCGCATGCTGGGTGGCCCGGCTCCGGTGCGGCGCTTCCTGCCCGATCTGATGGATCGCGTGCTCGGGGGCGCGATCCAGCCCGGCAAGGTCTTCGATCTGGTGCTGCCGCTTGCGCAGGTGGCCGAGGGCTACAAGGCGATGGACGAACGCCGCGCCATCAAGACCCTGCTGCGCGTGGATGGGTGAGCGACCCGCAAGCCCGAAAACCGAAAGGTGTACCGAAATGAAGGATGTGACCGTCGTCATCGGGGCCGGTGGCATTGGCCTGGCGATCGCCCGCCGTATCAGCAGCGGCCGCCATGTCGTGCTGGCCGATCACCGTCGGGAATCGGCCGACGCGGCTGCGAAGCTGTTGGAGCTCGCCGGCTTCGAAGCCACCGCCATGCGGGCCGATGTCTCGGACCGCGCCACGATCCAGGGCGTGATCGGCAAGGCGCAGCAACTCGGGCCCATCAAGGCGCTGGTGCAGGCCGCCGGCGTGTCGCCGTCGCAGGCGCCGATCGAGGCGATCCTGAAGGTCGATCTCTACGGCACCGCGATGCTGCTCGAGGAGTTCGGCCAGGTGATGGCCGAAGGCGGCTCGGGCGTCGTGATCTCGTCGCAGTCCGGCTACCGCATGCCCGCGCTCAGCGCCGAACAGGATGCACTCCTCGCCACTGCGCCTGCGGAAGAGCTGCTGGCCCTCGACTTCGTCAAGAACGTCACCAGCACGTTACACGCCTATCAGATGTCCAAGCGCTGCAACTCGCTGCGCGTGCGCGGCGAGGCGGTCCACTGGGCCAAGCGCGGCGCGCGCATCAACTCGATCAGCCCCGGCATCATCGTCACGCCGCTGGCGCACGACGAACTGCACGGCGAGCGCGCCGACTTCTTTCAGTCGATGCTGAAGAAGATGCCGGCGGGACGCGCCGGCACCCCTGACGAGATCGCGGCGCTGGCCGCGCTGATCATGGGACCGGAGGGCGGTTTCATCACCGGCAGCGACTTCCTGATCGACGGCGGGGCGACGGCCAACTTCTTCTACGGGCCCGACGCGGCATATGGCGGCCCGCCGCCGAAAGCCGAAGGCATCGAGCTGAGCCGCGCGGCAGACCCTGCCCGGACCAACGGCTGACGATCATGAAGAGATGGTCTTGCGCGTGGCTGTTCTTGGCATGCCTCGGGTTGGCGTCCTGTCCAGCCGCGGCCCAGGCGCCGAGCGGGAACGATGCAGCGATGAAGCGCATCTTGATCGTGTACCTATCGCGTACGAGCAACACCAAGGCCGTTGCCGAAATCATCCACGACGCGGTCGGCGGCACCTTGGCCAGACTCGAGCCGAAAACGCCGTATCCGGAGAACTACGGCGCCATCGTGGCGCAGGTCCAAAGGGAGAACGAAACGGACTACCTGCCGCCGCTTGCGACCCGCATCGCGAATGTCCGGCAATACGACACCGTGTTCGTCGGCTTCCCGACCTGGGGCATGCGCTTGCCGCCGCCGATGAAGAGCTTCCTGCATGACCACGACCTGAGCGGCAAGACGGTCATCCCCTTCAACACCCATGCCGGCTACGGCGTCGGCAGCAGCTTCGAGCAGATCAAGAGCCTGTGCACGGGTTGCAACGTGCTGCAGGGCTTTTCCAGCAGAGGTGGGGCGGAGCGCGATGGCATCCATCTCGCGATCGAGGGAAAGCGCAGGGACGAGGTACGCGGCGAAGTCCTCGCGTGGCTGCAAGGAATCGGCGTGCTGCAGCCTCGCGACCGATCACGTCGTGGAGCAGCCGTTCGCTGAACATGGGCCTGCTCCGCCGATGTCACCCGCGAGGTCCCGAAGACGCTCGGGATCCCGAGTGCATCGCCGCTTCGTCCCCGGCGAGCGGCCACGCCCGCTCAGCGCGGACACTCGTCGAACAGCTTGACCGTGCAGCGCGCGCAGATGCCGGCGTCGAGCCGCGGCACGATGGTGGCGATCGCGCTGCGCTAGGCCGGGCTCGCGGCCACCAGCGCCAGCAGCCACAGCGCCGAGAACACGCTGGCCAGCGGCGTGCGTGCACCGCCCTTCAGGTTAGGCAGCGAGCGGTTCAACGAGCCACACGAGACGAAGCACGAGAACAGCCCGCCGGCGAGGTTCGACAGGCCCTGGCCGACGAACTCGTGGTTGACGTCGATCTAGCCAGAGGATCGGATGGCTCACGTCTGGGTCGGCAGAATACGAAAGTGCTTGCGCGGTCCGATGCGCAGGGCTTGAAAGTGGCGCTGGTCGAGCGTGAGGACATTCGCCGTTCCATGGCGCTCTGCAAGCACGACGATCGATGCGTCGGCAAGCCCGATCTGCAGATCGCCGAAGCGTTGCATCACCTCGCGGGCCCGGGCCACATCATCCGCACCGAAGGGCTGGAGTTGGTAGGCTCCACGAGCCACTTCATCGAGCAGCACTGCCTGCGCATCTGGCCCGACATGCCGCATCAGCAGGTAGTCAAGCTCCGCCAGGACGAATGGCGAAAGCAGCAAAGGAGCGCTGGCCGCCTCCAATGCAGCGCGACACTGGGCATGCCAGCGCTGGCTCGCATCCACTGCCGCCAGCAGTCCACTGGTGTCGAGCAGGATCACGGGCTGCCAAAGCCCGCCAGCGCTTCGTCAACCCGCTCGGCCAGCGCCGGCTTGCCGCTCCTGAGCAATGGCAGCCGCGGCCGCGGCGCTGAGGCCTCGGTAACGATCCTACGCAAGGCCTCGCGGATCAATTGGGCCTCGCTGGTGCCGCGTGCATTGGCAAGCCGGCTGAGCGCCTTCTTGACATCCGGCGGGACATAGACCGTGGTCTTCTCCATGCCATACACGATACCATATGTGAAACCCACTGCGGACGGCGGGCGCTGTCAGATGCTGGCGCCTTGCCGTCGAATCGACCATCGGTCACGACGCTGCCTCAGCGCGGGCACTCGTCGAACAGCTTGACCGTGCAGCGCGCGCAGATCCCGGCGTCGAGCCGCGGCACGATGGTGGCGATGGCGCTGCGCTTGTCCGGAAAGATGTGGTCGCGGCCGATCTCGTCGACGAAGCCGCTGCGCTGCCACAGCGCCATCACCGGCGGCCGCGGGCGGTGGAAGTACAGGTCGCCACCGGCCGCGCGGCGCAGCCGCAGCTCGTCGCGCCACAGCTCGTCGCCGGCGACGTCGACGAAGTTCATGCTCTTGGCCATCACCAGCAGGTGCTTCTGCGGCGCAGACGCCGCGCGCAGCTCGTGCAGCCGCTCGCCCACGTGCTGCGTGGCGCCGAAGTAGACCGAGCCTTCCATGCGCAGCAGCTTGAGCTGCGGGCACTCGGGCAGCGCGCGCGGGTTGTCGTCGGCGATCACCAGGTGGCGGCCGGGCTCGCGGTGGTCGAAGCCCATCGTGCGCATCGCCGGCCGCGCGGTGCGCCACAGAAAGTCGGCCAGCGACAGCAGCGTGCCGAAGCCGATCGCCAGCGCCAGCGGCACCGCGAGCGTGGCCACCAGCGTCGCCAGCGCGATGCCGAACTCGCGCCGCGACAGCGCATGCAGGCGGCGCCACCGCGGCACGTCGAGCAGCGACCACGCCACCACCAGCAGCAGCCCGGCCACCGCCGCCATCGGGATCGCCGCCAGCAGCGCCGCACTCACGCCCACCAGCGCCAGCAGCCACAGCGCCGAGAACACGCTGGCCAGCGGCGTGCGTGCACCGCCTTCCAGGTTAGGCAGCGAGCGGTTCAGCGAGCCGCACGACACGAAGCACGAGAACAGCCCGCCGGCGAGGTTCGACAGACCCTGGCCGACGAACTCGCGGTTGACGTCGACGTACTGCCCCGAGCGCTGCGCCAGCACCATGGCAATCGAGTACGACTGGCCGAGCGCGATCACGGTCAGCGCCAGCGCCGAGCCCGCCAGCGACGGCAGATGGCTCCAGTGGATCTCGGGCGGCTGCCAGCGCGGCCACGCCTGCGGCACCACGCCGACCA
>JAJVIL010000057.1 GCA_022072045.1 Burkholderiaceae bacterium
CCTGGTCGGCGCGCTGGTCGGCCCGGTCCTTCTCGCGCACGAGTTCGAGCAGCGGGTCGCGCTCGTGCAGCGGATAGAGGTCGAACACCAGGCGGTGCCCGTACGCTGCCACCGGCTCGAGGGTGAACTGCTGTGGCTTGACGGGCTGTTTGAGGTCGACCACCAGGCGCACCAGACGCGGCTGGTTCTGGCCGACGCGAACGCCGGCGATGTAGGGGTCGTCGGGCCGCACCTTGCCCACCAGTTCGCGCAGCGTCGGGCTCAGCTCGAGCTGGTCGATATCGACCACCAGCCGCGGCGGGTTGTCGGTCATGAAATGCCGGGCCGCCAGCGCCTGGTCCGACTCGATCGTGACGCGCGTGTAGTCGGCCGCGGGCCACACCCGCACCGCGACGATGGTGGCGCCCCAGGCGATCTGGCGTCCCGACGCCAGCAGCACCAGCGCGCCGCTGCGGTGCAGCCAGGCGCGGCGCGATGGGGTCTGTCGGGTCATGCCAGCAGTTCAACGCCGCGCGGCGTCCGCGCGTGCACGTCGACGTCGCGCGCACCGTCGTCGCGCGGCTGGATCGACAGTTGCAGATCGGCCACCGGCAACAGCGTGCCGGCCTTGTCGGGCCACTCGACGAGCTTCAGCCCGGGCCGTTCGAACACCTCGCGCAGGCCCGCATCGACCCATTCGCGCGGGTCGGCGAAGCGGTAGAAGTCGAGGTGCGACGCATGCAGCGCCGGCAGATCGTAAGGCTCGAGCAGCGCGTAGGTCGGGCTCTTGATGCGGCCGCCGGCACCGAGTGCACGCAGCAGATGGCGCGCGAACGTCGTCTTGCCGGCCCCGAGCGGCCCCACGAGCGCAATGAAGGCGTCCTTCAGCGCCGGCTTGCTGGCGAGCGATTCGGCGTAGGCGGCGCAATCGGCCTCGGTGGCCCAGGTGATCGAGCGGCTTTCTAGAATCGGCTGATGGGTCACGAGGTCGGATCGAGTGCGCTCGACGCGGGGCGAACCCTCGAGCGATTGCGCGCCTGGGCGCTCGAGTTGGGATTTTCACAGATCGGAGTGGCCGATGTCGACCTGAGCGACGCCGAGCCCGGCCTGCACGAGTGGCTCGCGGCGGGCTTTCACGGCGGCATGCATTACATGGCCGCGCACGGCATGCGTCGCGCGCGGCCGGCCGAACTGGTGCCGGGCACCGTGCGCGTGATCAGCGCGCGCATGGACTACCTGCCGCGCGACTGCGATGCGGCCTGGAGCGCCATCGAGCGACAGCGCCTGCAGCAGCCGCAGAGCGCGGTGCTGTCGCTGTATGCCCGCGGGCGCGACTACCACAAGGTGCTGCGCGCGCGCCTGCAGCAGCTTGCCGCGCGGCTGGCCGACGCAGTGGGCCCGTTCGGTCACCGCGTGTTCACCGACTCGGCGCCGGTGCTCGAGGTCGAGTTGGCGCGGCGCAGCGGCATCGGCTGGCGCGGCAAGCACACGCTGGCGCTGGCGCGCGAGGCCGGCTCGATGTTCTTTCTCGGCGAGATCTACGTCGACCTGCCGCTGCCGCTCACCGCAGGCGGCAGCGCGCACTGCGGCAGTTGCAGCGCCTGCATCGACGCCTGCCCGACCGGCGCGATCGTCGCGCCGTACCGGCTCGACGCGCGGCGCTGCATCTCGTACCTGACGATCGAGCACGACGGTTCGATCCCGCCGGAGCTGCGGCCACTGATCGGCAACCACGTGTTCGGTTGCGACGACTGTCAGCTCGCCTGCCCGTGGAACAAGTACGCGCAGCGCGCCAGGGTGGCCGATTTCGACGCGCGCGCGCAGTGGACCGACGCCGATCTGCTGGCGCTGTGGGGCTGGGACGAAGCGGCCTTTCTGCGCCACACCGAAGGCAGTGCGATGCGGCGCACCGGCTATGCGCGCTGGCGGCGCAACCTGGCGGTTGCGCTGGGAAACGCGTTGCGCAGCGCGCCCGCCGGTTCGCAGGAGCGCGCGCTGCGCGAAGCGTTGCGCGCCGCTCTGCCGGCGGCCGATGGGCTCGTGCGCGAGCACATCGAGTGGGCGCTCGCGCAGGCGCCTGCGGTCAGCGCAGCATCGCCAGAGCCCCCAGAGCCATCGACAGCCGCTCGACGCCGTCCCGCGGCGGGCGTTTCAGCGGCGTGTAACGGCACAGCGCCCAGCCCGGCGCGATCAGGCTGAAGTCGGGCAGCAGCGCGAGGATGTCGACCAGGCCGCGCAGTGTGCCAAAGGCGCTGTCCGCTCCCTGCCGGTGATCTCGGTCGCCGCAAGCCCGAAGGCGGCCGGTCGGGCCGGCTCCCGGAGCGCCGCGCGGGAGGCGGCACAATGCGGCAGTTCGATTTGGCCCTTCATTGATTGCTCCGACACCATGGCGTGCCGCGTCGTCGTTCTCGGTGGTACCGGCTTCATCGGCCGCGCGTTCGCGTGGCGTTGCGCTGCCCACGGGCCGTCGCTGCAGCTCACCGTGCCCACGCGCTCGCTGGCGCGCGGCGCCGAGCTGCGTCCGCTGCCCGGTCTGACGCTGGTGCAAGCCGACGTGCACGACGAGCCCGCGCTGACGCGCCTGCTGGCTGGCGCCGACGTCGTGGTCAACCTGGTGGGCATCCTGCACGGCCATGCCGCGGACTTCGAGCGCGTCCATGCCGAACTGCCGCGCCGGCTGGCGCGCGCCGCGCGAGCGGGAGGAGCGGGGCACATCGTTCACGTCAGCGCGCTCGGCGCCGACGCGGAGGCACCGTCGCTCTATCTGCGCAGCAAGGCCGCCGGCGAGGCGGCGCTGCGCGACGCCGGCGTGGCGCTGAGCGTGTTGCGGCCCTCGGTGGTGTTCGGCGCCGACGACCGATTCCTCAACCTGTTCGCGCGCCTGCAGTTGCTCACTCCGCTGGTGCCGCTGGCCGGTGCGGGGGCGCGTTTCCAGCCGGTGTGGGTGCGCGACGTGGCCCAGGCGCTTTATGCCTGCGTCGAGCGCGGCGCGGCAGCCGCCGGAGTGTTCGAAGCGGTCGGCCCGCAGGTGTTCACCCTGGCCGAACTGGTGCGGCTGGCCGGCAGGCGCAGCGGCCACGAGCGTCCGATCTGGCCGCTGCCGCGCTCGCTCGCGGTGGCACAGGCGTGGCTGTTCGAGCACTTGCCCGGGCCGATGCTGGTGTCGCGCGACAACCTGCGTTCGCTGCAGATCGACAGCGTGGCCAGCGGCAGACTGCCGACGCTCGATGCCCTGGGCATCCACGCGGCGTCGATCGATCGGGCGTGGGCGCAGGAGCGCGGCAACGCCGCGATCGACGGCGAGCTGCTGCGCTGGCGGGCACTGCGCCGCGATGCCTGAAGGCGCGCAGCACGCTGCGCCTGCGGCCGGTGCAGCGGCGCTGGCGAGCAGCCAGCAGGCGATTGCGCGTTTTGCCGATGCGCTTTGGGTCGAAGACGGCCTGTCGACCAACACCACCAGTGCCTACCGGCGTGACCTCGACCTCTGTGCGCGCTGGCTCGCCGCGCAGGGCGAGCGCACGCTGCTGTCGGCCAGCGAGGCCGACCTGCTGGGTTACATCGCGGCGCGCCACGCCGCCACGCGCGCCACCACCGCCAACCGCCGCCTCACGGTGTTCAAGCGCTTCTACCGCTGGGCGCTGCGCGAGCACCTGGCCGGCGTCGATCCGACGCTGCGCCTGGCATCGGCTAAGCAGCCGCTGCGGGTGCCCAAGACGCTGTCCGAGGCGCAGGTCGAGGCGCTGCTGGCGGCACCCGACACCGAGCAGGCGCTCGGCCTGCGCGACCGCGCGATGCTCGAGCTGATGTACGCCAGCGGGCTGCGCGTCAGCGAACTGGTGACGCTGAAGTCGGTGCACGTCAGCGCGGGCGAACAGGTCTTGCGCGTCACCGGCAAGGGCAGCAAGGAGCGCGTGGTGCCGTTCGGCGCCGAGGCGGCGCGGTGGCTCGATCGCTACCTGAAGCGCGCGCGCCAGGCCATCCTCGGCGCGCGCACCAGCGACGCGCTGTTCGTCACCGCACGCGGGGCGGGCATGACGCGGCAGATGTTCTGGAAGATCGTCAGGCAGCACGCGCGCACCGCCGGCGTGCTCGCGCCGCTGTCGCCGCACACGCTGCGCCATGCGTTCGCGACGCACCTGCTGAACCACGGCGCCGACCTGCGCGCGGTGCAGATGCTGCTCGGGCACGCCGACATCTCGACGACGACGATCTACACCCACGTGGCGCGCGAGCGGCTGCGCCAGTTGCACGCGCAACACCACCCGCGCGGCTGAGGCCGCGGTGGACCCGGATCTCTGCGAAGATCGACTGCAGTGAGCGACACCCTGCACAAATTTCTGTTCGAAGGCCTGCCGGTGCGCGGCGCGCTGGTGCAGTTGCGCAGCAGTTGGCACGAGCTGCTGGCGCGCCGCCCCGGCAGCCACGCGTTCGCGCCCGAGGTGCGCAGCCTGCTCGGCGAGATGAGCGCCGCGGCGTGCCTGATGCACGCCAACATCAAGTTCGATGGTGCACTGATCCTCCAGGTGTTCGGCGACGGGCCGGTCAGGCTCGCGGTGGCCGAGGCGCGCGCCGACGTCGGCTTTCGCGCCACCGCCAAGGTGGTGGGCGAGGTGATCGCCGGCGCGCAGCTCGAGGCGCTGCTCAACCTGCACGGCCAGGGCCGCTGCGCGATCACGCTCGACCCGAGCGAGCGCCTGCCCGGCCGCCAGCCGTACCAGGGCGTGGTGCCGTTGCACGGCGAGCGGCGCGAGCCGCTGCAGCGGCTGTCGCAGGTGCTCGAGCACTACATGCTGCAGTCCGAGCAGCTCGACACGCGCCTCGTGCTGGCCGCCGACGATCGCTGTGCCGCCGGCTTGCTGATCCAGCGCCTGCCGGCGCAGGGCGACGCCAACCTGGCGAGCAGCGGCTGGAAGCGCGGCGACGAAGACGCCATCGGCCGCAGCGAAGACTTCAACCGCATCGCGCTGCTGGCGGCGTCGCTACAGCCCGACGAGCTGCTCGGCCTGCCGCCCGAGCGGATCCTGAAGCGCCTGTTCTGGCAGGAGACGGTGCGCCTGTTCGAGCCGACCGCGCCGCGCTTTGCCTGCACCTGCTCGCGCCAGCGCGTGGCCGGCATGCTGCGCGGCCTCGGTCGCGACGAGGTCGAATCGCTGCTGGCCGAACGCGGCGAGGCCGAGGTGGCATGCGACTTCTGCGGCGCGGTGTACCGCTTCGACGCGGTCGACGTCGGGCAGGTGTTCGCGGGCGCTGCCGCCCAGCCCCCGGGCCCGGGCAGCATCAACTGACGTCGTGCCCGGCCAGCAGGTGGCGTTCGCAATCGGGATCGCCACACTCGGCGCAGATCGCGCGCCAGCGCGGCGCAGGCAGTGGCGCGGGCCGCAGTGCCGCCGCCACCGCACGTTCGGCGCGCGCCAGCCGTTGCGCGCCCCCGCCCGCGACGACGCTGTAGCCCACCCCGGCGCGTTGCAGCGCCTCGCGCAGCAGCGCATCGACCGGCGCGCGCACGTGGGCGCCGTCGCGCATGATGCCGTCGGCCACCCACGGCAGGTCGAGCGCCGTCAGCAGCGTCAGGCGGCAGAGCGCCTGGTCGGCCAGTGCGCTCGCCAGCAGCGTTTGGTCATCGAACAGGAACCGGCTGTAGACGGCGATCATCAGGGCCGTGGTGTCGGCGACCACGATGTCGTGCGAGCGCGCCGCCTCGGCGATGCGGCGCGACTGCTCGCGCGCGATGGCAGCCTGCTCGTCGCGGCGCGGCGTGCGGCGCTCGCGCAGGCAGAACTCGCGCAACACTTCGTCGACCCGCGCCACGCGGCGGCCGGGTGTCGCCAGGCGCTGGGTCAGTTGGTGCGCCAGCGTGGTCTTGCCGGTGCTCTCGGCGCCGACGACCGCGATCACCGCGCCTTCCGATCCCGGCCGGTCTGCGCTCACCTTCGAGGCCCGCGAGTCACTCGCCCGCGAAGTGCGGCGCGCGCTTGTGCTGCCACGCGGCACGGCCTTCCTGCAGGTCGCGCGACGCTGCCGCACGCTCGATGTCGCGCGCCAGCTCGTCGGCATCGAGCGCGCCGCGCGCGATGCGGTTGAGGTGCTTCTTCATGCCCAGCAGCGCCAGCGGCGCCATGCCCGACAGCGTGGTCGCGAGGCGATCGCCTGCGGATGGCAGATCGTCGGCTGCCACGATCTGCGTCAGGAAGCCGATGGCGCGCATCTCGGCGGCATCGATCCTCTCGGCAGTGAGCAGCAGGCGCTTGGCCTGATCGATGCCCAGGCGCGACACGTAGCGCTCGAGCCCGCGGCGGTAGAAGTGCAAACCCAGGCGAGCGGCGGGCATGAACATCTCGGTGGCCGGGGTGCCGAGGCGAAAGTCGCAAGCGAGCGCAAGGTCGGTGGCGCCGCCGAAGACGCCGCCTTGCAGCAGCACCATCGTCACCGGCCGTGCGTCCTCGAGCGCATCGACCATCTGCTCGAACGACGCCGCGCGCGTGCCGGCGAGGCTGCCGATGTCGTAACCGGCGCAGAACGTCTTGCCGGCGGCTTCGATGCGCAGCACCAGCACCTCGGGCGTCGCGTTGACGCGCGCGAGATGCTCGCCGATCGCCAGCAGATCCGCCGGCTCGAGCCGATTGGCCTGCTGCGGCCGGCGCAGCGACAGCGTCGCGACGGCGCCGTCGATGCGCAGTTCGGGCGAGCCGGGGGCAGGCGTGCGACGACCCTCTGGCGATGTCTGCGGCGCCGATGGCGCCCTGGAGGTTGGCATGCGCGGAAGTCGGTCGGAACGGCGAAGGCAGTCTATCGGCAATCAGGCGGACGCGAGCCGCATGCGCCACGCGCGCCATCCGGCCACCGACAGGGCGGCGAACAGCGCGTACAACGCGGTGGTCAGCCACAGCCCCTTGAGCGCGAACAGCCCGACGCTGAACACGTTGACGACGAGCCACACCAGCCAGTTCTCGATCAACTTGCGGCCGAGCAGAAACTGCCCGGCCACGCTGAGCGTGGTGGGCAGCGCGTCGAGGTAGGGTACGTCGCTGTCGGTGTAGCGGTGCAGCAGCGCACCGAGCAGCGGCCAGGCGGCCAGCGCGAGGCAGGCGACCCCGAGCGCTTGCCTGCGGCTCATCACGTGAACGCGCAGCGCCTGGCCATCGTCGCCGCGGCCGCGCAGCCACTGCCACCAGCCCCAGAACGCGACCGCGATGAACAGCACCTGCAGCGTCGCCTCGCCGTACAGGCGGGCGGCGGCGAACAGCACGCCGTACAGCGCCGAGGCCGCGATCGCCAGCGGCCAGGCGGTGGCATCGACGCGCAGGTTGCACCACACCATGGCGATCGACAGCATCACCGCCACGATCTCGAGCCAGGTGATCGGCGAGCCCCACAGCACGAAGGCGGGGGCGAGCGCGGGCGCCGCCAGGCTCAGCGCCAGCTCGAGCGCCATCGCGTCAGCGCTTGGGCGCGCTGACCTGGACGAAGATTTCGTCGGGCTTGATCATGCCCAGCTCGCTGCGCGCCTTCTCTTCGATCATTTCGAGGCCGGCCTTGAGGTCGAGCACCTCGGCGGCCATGCGCTGGTTGCGGGCGCGGGCCTCCTCGTACTGCGCGCGCTGCGCCTCGAGCTGCGCGCGCTGGCTCCAGACGTAGGGCACGCTGCCCTTGCCGAACCACAGGCCCAGGTGCACCAGCACCAGCAGCGTGACGAGGATCCAGGTGGCGGTGCGCGCGCTGATCATGCTCGGGCGGCTTCAGCGCAGGCAGTACAGCGCGTCGCGGCCGGGGTAGTGCGCCACGTCGCCCAGGTCTTCCTCGATGCGCAGCAACTGGTTGTACTTGGCCACGCGGTCGCTGCGGCTCATCGAGCCGGTCTTGATCTGGCCGGCGTTGGTGCCCACCGCGAGGTCGGCGATCGTGGCGTCCTCGGTCTCGCCGCTGCGGTGGCTGATCACCGCCGTGTAGCCGGCGCGCTTGGCCATCTCGATCGCCGCGAAGGTTTCGCTCAAGGTGCCGATCTGGTTGATCTTGATCAGGATCGAGTTGGCCACGCGCTTGGCGATGCCTTCCTTCAGGATCCTGGTGTTGGTGACGAACAGGTCGTCGCCCACCAGTTGCAGCCTGCCGCCGAGCCGTTCGGTGAGGTGCCGCCAGCCGTCCCAGTCGTTCTCGGCCATGCCGTCCTCGACCGAGACGATCGGGTACTTGTCGGCCCACGTGGCGAGGATGTCGGTCCACTCGGCGGCGCTGAGCGTGAGGCCTTCGCCGCCGAGGTGGTACTTGCCCTCCTTGTAGAACTCGCTGGCCGCGCAGTCGAGGCCGATCGCCACCTGGCTGCCGGGGGTGTAGCCGGCCTTGTCGATCGCCTCGACCAGCATCTGCAGCGCCGCTTCGTGGCTGGCCACGTTGGGCGCGAAGCCGCCTTCGTCGCCGACCGCGGTGCTCATGCCCTTGCCGTCGATGATCTTCTTCAGCGCGTGGAACACCTCGGCGCCGTAGCGCACCGCTTCGCGGAAGCTCGGCGCGCCCAGCGGGATCACCATCAGCTCCTGCAGGTCGAGGTTGTTGTTGGCGTGCGCGCCGCCGTTGATCAGGTTCATCATCGGCACCGGCATGCTCATGCCGCCCGAGCCGCCGAAGTAGCGGTACAGCGGCAGGCCCGATTCCTCGGCCGCGGCGCGCGCCACCGCCATGCTCACCGCCAGCGTGGCGTTGGCGCCGAGGCGGCTCTTGTTGTCGGTGCCGTCGAGGTCGACCAGCGTCTTGTCGAGAAACGCCTGCTCGGAGGCGTCGAGCCCGAGCACGGCCTCGCTGATCTCGGTGTTGATGTGCTCGACCGCGCGCAGCACGCCGCGCCCGTTGTAGCGCGCCTTGTCGCCGTCGCGCAGCTCGATGGCCTCGCGACTGCCGGTGGAGGCGCCCGAGGGCACCGCGGCGCGGCCCATGGTGCCCGATTCGAGCAGCACGTCGCACTCGACGGTGGGGTTGCCGCGGCTGTCGAGAATCTCGCGGCCGACGATATCGACGATTGCACTCACTGCTTCGGACCTTTCAAAGGCTGGTTGTTGTTCAGGCCACTGGGGCGTCGACGCCTTCGACCAGCACCATGTTGAAGTATTCGGTCGCGCCCTTGCGCTTGGCGCGCACGGCCACGTAGGCCTCGCTGTCGTAGAAGGCCTTGGCCTGCTCGTAGCTCGGGAAGCGCACGATCGCCACCCGGTGCGGCTGCCAGTCGCCCTCGAGCGCCTCGTGCTTGCCGCCGCGCACCACGTACTCGCCGCCGAAGGCCTTCACCACGGCCGGCGCGGCGGCCATGTAGGCCTTGTAGCGCTCGGGGTCGGTGATCTGCATCTCGACTATCGCGTAGGCCACCGCCATGGTTCGTCTCCAGGATTCGCCGTTCAGCAGGAAAAATCGTTCTCGAGCAGCGGCCGCTGCTTGACCACGCGGTCGAGCGCCACCAGCTGCTCGAGCAGCGCGCGCATGTGCTTCAGCGGCACCGCGTTCGGGCCGTCGGACAGCGCCTTGGCCGGATCGGGGTGCGTCTCCATGAAGATGCCCGCGATGCCCACCGCCACCGCCGCGCGCGCCAGCACCGGCACGTGCTCGCGCTGGCCGCCCGAACTGGTGCCTTGGCCGCCCGGCAGCTGCACGGAATGCGTGGCGTCGAACACCACCGGCGCGCCGGTCTCGCGCATGATCGCCAGCGAGCGCATGTCGGACACCAGGTTGTGGTAGCCGAAGCTCGCGCCGCGCTCGCAGGCGAGGAAGTTGTCCTCTGGCAGGTCTTTCTCGCGCGCCGCTGCGCGCGCCTTGTCGATCACGTTCTTCATGTCGTGCGGCGCGAGGAACTGCCCCTTCTTGATGTTGACCGGCTTGCCACTTTGCGCCACGGCGCGGATGAAGTCGGTCTGGCGGCACAGGAAGGCTGGGGTCTGCAGCACGTCGACGGTTGCAGCCACCCGCGGCACTTCGGCCTCGGTGTGCACGTCGGTCAGCACCGGCAGCTTCAGCTCGCGCCTGACCTTGGCCAGGATCTCCAGGCCCTTGTCCATGCCGGGGCCGCGAAACGACGTGCCGCTGGAGCGGTTGGCCTTGTCGTAGCTCGACTTGAAGATGAACGGCACGCCGAGCGCGCCGGTGATCTCCTTCAGGCGACCGGCGACGTCGATCTGCAACTGCTCGGACTCGACGACGCACGGGCCCGCGATCAGGAACAGCGGCTGCTGCAGGCCGACTTCGAAGCCGCACAGCTTCATCGGGCGGTGATCATCAGGCGGCCGCCTTCTGCGGCTGGCCGGCGCCCGTGCGCTGCGCCTTGTGCGCCAGCGCCGCCTGCACGAAGCTGGTGAACAGCGGGTGGCCGTCCCACGGCGTGCTCTTGAACTCGGGGTGGAACTGCACGCCGACGAACCACGGGTGCGCCGCCTGCGGCAGCTCGACGATCTCGGTCAGCTTGTCGCGCTGCGTGATCGCCGAGATCACCAGCCCTGCGGCCTGCAGCCGGTCGAGGTAGTGCGGGTTGGCCTCGTAGCGGTGGCGGTGGCGCTCGGTGACCACGTTGCCGTAGATGCGGTGCGCCAGCGTGCCGGGTTTGACGTCGGAACTCTGCGAACCCAGGCGCATCGTGCCGCCGAGGTCGGACTGCGCGTCGCGCCGCTGGATCGAACCATCGCGATCCTGCCACTCCTCGATCAGCGCGATCACCGGGTGCGGCGTGTCGGGCTCGAACTCGGTGGAGTTGGCATGATCCAGCCCGGCCTTGTGGCGCGCGATCTCGATCGTGGCGACCTGCATGCCCAGGCAGATGCCCAGGTACGGAATGCGCTGCTCGCGCGCGAACTGCGCGGCCGCGATCTTGCCCTCGATGCCGCGCTTGCCGAAGCCACCGGGCACCAGCACCGCGTCGAACGCGGCGAGCTGGTCGATGTTGCCCGGCGTCAGGGTCTCGGAATCGACGTACTCGATCTCGACCCGCGCATGGTTGTGGATGCCGGCGTGGCGCAGCGCCTCGTTGAGCGATTTGTACGAGTCGGACAGGTCGGTGTACTTGCCGCACATCGCGATGCGCACCGAGGTCTTGGGGTGCTCGACCTCGTACACCAGCTTGTCCCAGCGTTGCAGCGCGGCCGGCCGCGTGAGCAACTGCAGCTTCATGCAGATCAGCTCGTCGAGCCCCTGCTCGTGCAGCATGCGCGGCACCTTGTAGATGGTGTCGACGTCCCACATCGAGATCACGCCGTGGATGGCGACGTTGGTGAACAGCGAGATCTTGTCGCGCTCCTCGTCGGGGATGCGGCGATCGGCGCGGCACAGCAGCGCGTCGGGCTGGATGCCGATCTCGCGCAGCTTCTGCACCGTGTGCTGCGTCGGCTTGGTCTTCAGCTCGCCGGCGGCGGCGATCCAAGGCACGTAAGTGAGGTGCACGAAGGCCGAGTTCGTCGGCCCGAGCCGCAGGCTCAACTGGCGCACCGCCTCGAGGAACGGCAGCGATTCGATGTCGCCCACCGTGCCGCCGACCTCGCAGATCGCCACTTGCGCGGCGTCGGCCGTGCCGACGCCAGCGCCGCGGCGGATGAAGTCCTGGATCTCGCTGGTGACGTGCGGGATCACCTGCACCGTCTTGCCGAGGTAATCGCCGCGGCGCTCCTTCTCGAGCACGCTCTTGTAGATCTGGCCGGTGGTGAAGTTGTTGCTGCGCTTCATCTTGGTGGAGATGAAGCGCTCGTAGTGGCCGAGGTCGAGGTCGGTCTCGGCACCGTCGTCGGTGACGAACACCTCGCCGTGCTGGAACGGGCTCATCGTGCCCGGGTCGACGTTGAGGTACGGGTCCAGCTTGATCAGGGTGACTCTGAGGCCGCGCGACTCCAGGATGGCCGCGAGCGAGGCCGACGCGATGCCCTTGCCGAGCGAAGACACCACGCCACCGGTGACGAACACGTACTTGGTCATGTCGTGCGGCCTTGCATGCGCTGCCTGCACTTTCGGCCTGGTGGTAAAGCGCGATTATATCGATCGCCCTCGCGCGCGAGGCGTTGCGCGATGGCGCTTGCGAGCGCGGCCGCGCCGTTGCAGGCGGTCACACGCCGGAGTCCTTCTGGAGCGCCTTCAGACGGTACAGCGCGTCGAGCGCCTCGCGCGGCGACAGCGCATCGGGGTGCAGCTTGGCCAGCGCGTGCTCGACCGCGCTCGGCTCGCGCTGCGGCTCGGCCGCCGGCGCAAACAGATCGACCTGCGGCTGGCCGGCTCGCGACTGCGCCTCCAGCGCCTCGAGCGTCGCGCGCGCCTGGCGCACGATGCGCTCGGGCATGCCGGCCAGCCGTGCCACCTGCACGCCGTAGCTGCGGCTGGCCGGCCCCGCCTTGATCTCGTGCAGAAACACCACGTCGTGGCCGGATTCGGCGGCCGACACGTGCACGTTGATCGCCTGCGGGTGGCGCGCCGGAAACGCGGTCAGCTCGAAGTAGTGCGTGGCGAACAGCGTGAACGCGCGGTTGCGGTCGTGCAACTGGCCGGCGATCGCCGAGGCCAGCGCCAGGCCGTCGAAGGTGGAGGTGCCGCGGCCGACCTCGTCCATCAGCACCAGCGACTGTTCGGTGGCCGCGTGGACGATCGCCGCGGCCTCGGTCATCTCGACCATGAAGGTCGATTGCGCGTTGGCAAGGTCGTCAGCGGCGCCGATGCGTGTGTGGATGGCGTCGATCGGCCCGAGCACGCACGACGCCGCCGGCACGTGCGAGCCGATCGACGCCAGCAGCACGATCAGCGCCACCTGGCGCATGTAGGTGCTCTTGCCGCCCATGTTGGGGCCGGTGATCACCAGCATGCGCGTCTTCGCGTCGAGACGGCAGTCGTTGGCGATGAACGGCACGCCTTGCGTTTCGGCCAGTCGCGCCTCCACCACCGGGTGGCGCCCGCGCTGGATGTCGATGCACGGATGGCTCACGAACTGCGGCGCGCACCAGTGCAGCGTGAGCGCGCGCCGCGTCAGGTTGACCAGCACGTCGAGGCTTGCCAGTGCACGCGCCAGCGCTGCCAGCGCGTCGACGTGCGGCGCCAGCGCGTCGAGCAGCCGCTCCCACAGCAGGCGCTCGCGCGCCAGCGCGCGCTCCTCGGCGGCCAGCGCCTTGTCCTCGAACGCCTTCAGCTCCGGCGTGACGAAGCGCTCGGCGTTCTTCATCGTCTGCCGGCGCTGGTAGTCGGCGGGCACACGGTCGAGCCCGCTGGCGGTGACCTCGATGTAGTAGCCGTGCACGCGGTTGAACTGCACGCGCAGGTTGCCGATGCCGGTGCGCGCGCGTTCGCGCGCCTCCAGCGCGAGCAGAAAGGCGTCGCCGTGGCTGCCGATCGCGCGCAGCTCGTCGAGCTCGGCGTCGTGGCCGGCAGCGATCACGCCGCCGTCGCGCAGTTGCACCGCCGGGTCGTCGGCGAGCGCGGCGGCGAGCAGTTGCGCAATCGCGGCGTCGGGCCGCAGCGCGGCGCGGATCGCGGCCAGCAGCTCGCCTTCGGCG
>JAJVIL010000018.1 GCA_022072045.1 Burkholderiaceae bacterium
GTACGCCGCCGCCGCCTCGGCCGCGCGGCCGGCTTCGCGCAGGATGCCGCCGCGGTTGATCCACGCCTGCGGCTGCGCCGCGTCGAGGCCGAGCGCGCGTTCGTACGACGCCAGCGCCTGCGCGGGTCGATGCAGCGCCTGCAGCGTCTGCCCGTGGCGGAACCACGCCGCGCCGCTGCCGCCGTCGAGCGCGAGCAGGCGCTCGAACGCCTGCAGCGCGCGCGCATGCCGGCGCGATTCGTTGAGCAGGCAGCCCAGATGGAACAGCGCCGGCCGGTAGCGCCCGTCGAGCGCGAGCGAGCGCTCCAGGCTCGCCACCGCATCGTCGAGCTGGCGCAGCCGCGCCAGCGCCAGGCCGCGCTGGCACCAGGCGTCGGGCTGCGACGCGTCGAGCGCGACCGAGCGGTCGAGCGCTTGCAGCGCGGCTTCGGTCTTGCCGAGCGCCAGCCGCACGGTGCCGAGGTTGGCGAGCGTCGAGGCGCGCTCGGGCAGCAGTGCCAGCGAGGCCTCGAAGCTCGCTTCGGCCGCCGCGGCGTCGCCGGCCTCGGACTGCGCGACGCCGTCGAGGAACAGCGCCTTTGCGCGCTCGAACGTCGTGGCGTCGTCGTGATCCATCGCGGGGTCATTGTCGACGACCCTGAGCGGGGCGCCGCGGGGGCCTGCGCTTCGCAGCGGCCGGGTGCTCACATCGGGCAACCTGAGCGCCTTGGAGCGGCCCAGCGCGCTCAGCGCCACATCTTCTTCTTCCAGCGCCGTTCGCCGCGCACGCCGGCGTCCTTCATGCCGAGGTAGAACTCGCGGATGTCTTCCTTCTCGAGCAGGCGCTGGCAGGTGTCTTCCATCACGATGCGGCCGTTCTCGAGCACGTAGCCGCGGTCGGCGACGTTGAGCGCCATGTTGGCGTTCTGCTCGACCAGCAGGATCGTGGTGCCGCGCTCGCGGTTGATGCGGATCACGATCTCGAAGATCTCGCGCGTCAGCTTCGGCGACAGCCCGAGGCTCGGCTCGTCGAGCAGCACCAGCTCGGGCGAGCCCATCAGCGCGCGGCTGATCGCCAGCATCTGCTGCTGGCCGCCCGACAGCAGGCCGGCGTGCTGGCGGTCGCGCTCCTTCAGGATCGGGAAGTAGCCGTACACGACCCCGAGGTCGGCCTGCAGCGCGGCGCGATCGTTGCGCGTGTAGCCGCCCATCATCAGGTTGTCGTGCACCGACAGCAGCGGGAACACCTCGCGCCCTTCGGGCACGTGCACGAGGCCGCGGCGAACGATGTCGGCCGGGTCGCGCCCGGTGATGTCGGCGCCCTTGAAGTGCACGCTGCCGCGCGTGGGCGCGAGCACGCCGGAGATCGTCTTGAGGATCGTCGACTTGCCGGCGCCGTTGCTGCCCAGCACGGTGACGATCTCGCCGCGGCGCACCTTGAGGCTGACGCCGCGCACGGCGCGGATCGGGCCGTACGCGCTCTCGATGTTGGCCAGCACCAGCAGCTCGGCGGCGGGCGTGGTCATGCGGCGGGCCTCCGCCGGACTGCCCCAAGGAGGCCCAGCCCCCTCGGGGGGGTGAGCCCGCACCGAGCGAGCGCCTGCGCGCTCGTGAGTGGCTGGCGAACGCTTGGCGGCTTGCAAGCCGCCAAGCAGCGAACGAACGTGAGCGTGGGGGTCATCGTGCCCTGCGCAGGCCCGACAGGTCGTCGGCCGAGCCGAGATAGGCCTCGATCACACCCGCGTGCGCCTGCACCTGCGCCGGCGTTCCGAGCGCGAGCACCTCGCCCTGGTTGATCGCCAGCACGCGGTCGGAGACGCGCGACACCAGGCTCATGTCGTGCTCGACCATCAGCACGGTGATGCCCAGTTCATTGCGGATGTCGCGGATCCACCAGGCCATGTCTTCGGTCTCCTCGACGTTGAGCCCCGACGACGGCTCGTCGAGCAGCAGCAGCTTGGGCTCCATGCACAGCGCGCGCGCCACCTCGACCACCTTGCGCACGCCGTACGGCAGCCCGTGCACCAGCGAGTCGCGGTGGTGCTGCAGCTCGAGCAGGTCGATCACGCGCTCGGCCTGCAGCCGCGCCTGCCGCTCGGCGCGCCGCGCCGACGGCAGGAAGAACAGGTTGGCCGCGAAGCCGCTGCTGCGGTGGACGTGGTGCCCGATCAGCAGGTTCTGCAGCACCGAGGCGTTCTCGAACAACTCGATGTTCTGGAACGTGCGCGCAATGCCCAGCTCGGCGATGCGGTGCGGCGGCAGCGTGCTGATGCGCTGCCCGTCGAACCAGATCTCGCCGGCGCTGGGGTCGTAGATGCGGCTGATCAGGTTGAACACGGTGGTCTTGCCCGCGCCGTTGGGCCCGATCATCGTGAACACCTCGCCGCGCTCGACCTCGAAGCCGACCTTGTTGACCGCCACCACCCCGCCGAAGCGCACGGTGAGGTCGCGCACGGAGAGCAGCGGGGTGGTTGCGTCTGTCAAGGGCAGACCCCTGGAGAAACCGAGCGAGCAAAGCCGCGGCCGGGTATGCGCCGGCGCTCGAATGCGGCAGCCCCTCGCTGCGCGAGGGGTTCCCTGCGCTGCTCGATCGCATGGCCCGCGGCGAAACTCGCTTCACTCCCTGCGGTCGTTGCGCTCGGACAATCGCCGCGAGTCAGATCACGAAGCGCGCGCTGCGCGCGCGCGGCCACGCGCTCTGCGCTGCTCGGCGCCGCATATGTCGCTGCCGGCGCACACCCGACCGCGGCTTTGCCGGCACCATCGTGGCATACGTCGACAAAGACCACGAGCTTCACAGCGCGGTGGGCGGTGCCCGGTGGGGGCGACTTGTGGGGCGGCGAGCATCGCAGCAGCGCAAGGGGGAGTCCGGGCCCGTAGGGGCCGGACCGGCGAGGACGCCGTGAAGTTTGCGGCGCGTTCAGCGCCGCGAACGGCGGTACCGCAGCCGCCCTTGCGCTGCGAGAAGCGCAGCGCAGTCGGCCCGCAGGGCCGACCGCCACAGTAGGAGCCACCAGCGGGTACCGCCCACCGCGCCGCGCCACCGCTTTCATGCGGCGCTGGCGGCGTGGCGCCGCGGGACCTTCTGCAGCAAAGCCCTCCCCCCTCACCGCACCTGCTCCGACTTGGTGAACGACTTCTGCCGCTTGAACATGCCGCGCCGGTAGAACGGGAACAGCTGCAGGTAGGTGCGGATCTTCAGCCAGCGGCCGTAGAGGCCCATCGGCTCGAACAGCACGATGCCCACCAGCACGGTGCCGTAGATCAGTGCCTGCAGCCCGCTGGCCTGGCCGATCACCGGCGGCAGCCAGTCCTTGGCCACGGCGATGAGCTGCGGCAGCGCGATCAGGAAGATCGCGCCCAGGAACGCGCCGTGCACCGAACCCAGCCCGCCGACGACGACGATCAGCAGCAGCTCGATCGACTGCAGCGCGCTGAACTGATCGGGCGCGATGAACGCCAGCTTGTGCGCGTACAGCGCGCCGGCCACGCCGGTGAGCGCGGCGGAGATCGCGAAGGCCAGCGTCTTGGTGCGCGCCAGCGCGATGCCCATGCTCTGCGCCGAGATCTCCGAATCGCGGATGGCGATGAACGCGCGGCCGGTGCCCGCGCGCAGCAGGTTCAGCACGCCCAGCGTCGCCAGCACGCACAGCACGAGGCACACGTAGTAGAAGCCGGCGCCCGAGCCCGTCTGCCAGCCGAAGATCGTCACCCCGGGCACGCTGCGCCCGGAGCTGCCGCCGGTCACGCTCTCCCAGCGCGCGAGCACCTCCTCGACGATGAAGCCGAAGGCCAGCGTGGCGATCGCCAGGTAGATGCCCTTGACGCGCAGCGCCGGCAGGCCCACCACCACGCCCACCGCCGCCGACAGCAGCGCCGCGGCCGGCAGCGAGAGCACGAACGGCCAGCCGTGGCCCAGCAGGTACGCCTGCGTGTACGCGCCGACGCCGAGGAACGCCGCGTGGCCGAGCGAGGCCAGCCCGGTGAAACCGGCCAGCACCATCAGCCCGAGCCCGGCGATCGAATAGATCAGGATGAACGCGAGCTGCGTCAGCCAGTAGTCGCCGACGCCCCACGGCGCGAGCAGCAGCGCGACCATCAGCAGCCCGTACCAGAACGCCTGACCGCCGTGCTTGACCAGGCGGATGTCCTGGTCGTAGTCGATTTTGAAAAGGAAGCGCATGTCAGAAGGCGATGCGCTCGAGCATTGCGCAAGGCGAGCCAACCTCGCCAGCCAAGGTCTTGCGCGGATCCGGCTTTGCCGGTCCGTAGCAAGGGCCCCCTCGGGGGGCAGCGACAACGGCCAACCGGCCGTTGCGGCGAGGCTGACTTCGCGTCAGCGAAGTCAAGGCGCAGTGCGCCGGCCGGAGCCAAGGACGTGAGCGTGGGGGCTCCATGTCAGACTTTCTTTCGCGTCGACCCACCGAACAAGCCGTTGGGCTTGACGACCAGCATCACGAGCACGACGACGTAGGCGGCGATGTCCTTGAAGCCCTCGGGCAGGTAGAAGCCGGCCATCGCCTCGATCACGCCGATGACCAGGCCGCCGACGATCGCGCCGGGCAGGCTGCCGAAGCCGCCCACCACCGCGGCGGGGAACGCCTTCAGCCCGATGAAGCCCATGTTGACGTGAACGAAGGTGAACGGCGCCAGCAGCAGCCCGGCCAGCGTGGCGACGCCGGCCGACAGGCCCCACACCAGGCCGTTGAGCCGTTGCACCGGAATGCCCATGTAGTAGGCCGCGAGCTGGTTCTGCGACGCCGCCTGCATCGCGATGCCGATGCGGCTGAAGCTGAACATCGCCCACAGCGCCACGCACAGCGCCACGGTGACCACGATCACCACCACCTGCTCGACGCTGACCACCAGCGCGCCGAGGTTCCACACCTGACCCCGGTAAGGAGTGGACAGTGCGTGGGTGTCGGAGCCGTAGCTCGGCACCATCGTCATCAGGCCGCGCGCCATGAAGCCCAGGCCGATGGTCAGCATCACCACGGTGAACTGCGGTTGCCCGAGGATCGGCCGGATCGCCACCCGCTCGAGCAGCACGCCGAACAGCATCATCGCCGCCAGCGCCAGCACCACGGCGACGAGGAACGGCAGGTGCGCGACGTCCATCAGCGCCAGGCCGAGGAAGGCGCCGAGCATCATCAGCTCGCCCTGCGCGAAGTTGACGGTCTCGGTGGCCTTGTAGATCAGCACGAAGCCCAGCGCGATGAGCGCGTAGATGCAGCCCAGCGAGGCGCCTGAGATCAGCAGTTGCAGGAAGGCCGTCACGTTCGCCCTCGGGCGTGTCGCCCGTGTTCGGGGCTAGAGCATGCCTGCGCGAACGCTCGGCGACGCGCCGGGACTTCCCTAGCTCGACGGTGCAGGCCGTTGCGCTGCGCGACCCGCGGTGCCGCGTACGGCGACGCATCGCGCCGCGGCGGGCACCGCGGCGCGCACCCGCTACATGCGGGCCGCCTTGAGCCAGTAGCGCTCGGCGCCGTCGGCGCCCGGCTCGCGCACCACCTCGCCGCGCGCCACCAGGTGGTTCAGGTGCGCCAGGCTCTCGCCGGTGGCCATGCCGAGCAGCTCGGGGCTCTCGATCGGCCGCGCGAACAGCGCGCCGAAGACGTCGATCGCGCGCCTGGGCTCGGCCAGCGTGCGGCGCAGCCGCGCCAGCGCCTTCTCGTGCCCGGCAGCCAGCCGGTCGAGCCGGGCGTGCAGGCCGTGAAACGGCTCGCCGTGCGACGGCAGCACCAGCACCTCGTCGGGCACCGCCGCGCGCAGCTTGGCCAGCGAGGCGATCCAGTCGGCCAGCGGGTCGGCGTCGGGCTCGGTGGGGAACACCGACACGTTCGACGAGATGCGCGGCAGCACCTGGTCGCCCGAGATCAGCAGCTTCTGCTTCTCGCAGTACAGGCACGCGTGCTCCGGCGAGTGGCCATTGCCGACGATGACGCGCCATTCGTGCGCGCCGATGCCGATGCGATCGCCGTCGCTCAGGCGGCGGAAGCTGTCGGGCAGCGCGTAGACCACGCGACCGAAGCTGCCGAAGCGCGCGCGGTAGTGCTCGAGCGCCTCGTCGTTCCAGCCCGCGCGGCGGTAGAAGCGGATCGCGTCGTCGGGCGCCTCGCGGCCGGTGTCGGCCACCAGCGCGCG
The DNA here is from genome assembly GCA_022072045.1 of Burkholderiaceae bacterium. Lineage (GTDB taxonomy): Bacteria > Pseudomonadota > Gammaproteobacteria > Burkholderiales > Burkholderiaceae_C > JAEUPI01. The sequence continues at coordinate 6,124 of JAJVIL010000018.1, forward strand.
GCACGTCAGGTATTCCAGCCGCGTCATCCACAGCCGCGCGTCGAAGCGCCGCGTCAGCCAGCCGGCCATGCCCGCGTGGTCGGGGTGCATGTGGGTGACGAACACGCGCGTGATGCGCCGGCCCGCCAGCGCGTCTTCGGCGGCCAGCGCGCGCGTCCAGCTCGCCAGCGTCTCGCGCGTCTGCGCGCCGGTGTCGACGATCGCCCAGCCGCTGTCGTCGGCCAGCGCGTACAGGTTGATGTGCGTCAGCGCCCACGGCAAGTGCATGCGCAGCCAGCGCACGCCCGGGCGGATCTCGCGGCCGTGGCCGGGCTCGGGCGGGGTGCCGCAGGGGTAGCTCAGACCGCCGGCTTCGTCGGGGCGGCCATCGAGGCTCGGCTTCTTGGGCGAAGTCACGCGGCGATTCTCGCGCGAAAGCGCGGCACGGGTCTCAGGCCTGCGCGGTGACCACGCGCCCGAGCAGCCGCGTCAACGCATAGACGGTGTCGATGCACGGCGTCGGCGTCTGCGTGAGCCGCGCCAGCTCGGCCACCGAGCCGATCAGCGCCTCGATCTCGGGCTCGCGGCCGGCCTCGATGTCCTGCAGCATCGAGGTCTTGTGCGCGCCGACGCGCTCGGCGCCGGCGATGCGCTTGTCGATCGAGACGCGGAACGTCACCCCGAGCTTGGTGGCGACCGCCTGCGCCTCGGCCATCATCAGCGCCGACAGCTCGCGCGTCGGCGCGAAGCGGCAGATGTCCTGCAACGTGGCGCGGGTCAGCGCGCTCACCGGGTTGAACACCAGGTTGCCCCACAGCTTGAGCCAGATCTCCGAGCGGATGTCGGCCAGCAGCGGCGCCTTCAGGCCAGCGCGCACGAACGCGTCGCTGATGCGCTGCGCGCGCGCGCTGGTCGAGCCGTCCAGTTCGCCGAGCGGAAAGCGCTCGCCCTCGATGTGGCGCACCACGCCCGGGGCCACCAGTTCGCTGGCGGGGTAGACGACGCAGCCGAGCACGCGCGCGGGGTCGATGGCGCGGCCGATGGCGCCGCCGGGGTCGACGCTCTCGAGCGCGCGCCCCTCGAACGGCCCGGCCAGCTTGTGGAAGTACCAGAACGGGATGCCGTTCTGCATCGGCACGACGACGGTATCGGGCCCGCACAGCAGCGGCACCTGCTCGGCCACCGCGCCGAGCTGGTGCGCCTTCATCGCCAGCACCACGAGGTCGTGCGTGCCGGCGGCACGGTAGTCGTTGCTGGCGCGCACGTTGCGCGCCACGCGCTCGCTGCCGTCGGCCTCGATCAGCGTGATGCCGCGCTCGCCGATGGCCTGCAGGTTGGCGCCGCGCACGATGAAGGTGACGTCTTCGCCGGCCAGCGCCAGCCGGGCGCCGAGCAGGCCGCCGATGGCGCCGGCTCCGATGATCGCGATTCGCATGACTCCCTGGGGCACCTTAGCGCGGCGCGCAGCCGCACGAGTGCCGGTGTGTGGTGGATGGCCGAACGATTCTATGAAACGCCCGACGCACGCCCCGCTTGCGCGGCCGCGTTCGATTCCGGAAACTTGACCGCAGTCAAGCGCCGCCGGCAAAGCCACCGCGGAGAATTTTCGAGGCAGGCTGCGGCGGCACTCGACTTCGCCGCTCGAACGACGCCAGACGCAACGGAGACGAACCATGGCATACGACAAGGCCGCCGTGCGGCAGATCATCGACCGCGTGCGCGCCGACAAACGCACTGCACTGACGGCCCCCGAAGGCAAGCAGATCTGCGACGCCTACGGCATCGCGGTGCCGCAGGAAGGCGTGGCGCATTCGGCCGCCGAGGCGAGCGCGCTGGCCGGCAAGATGGGCGGCGCGGTGGTGCTGAAGATCGTGTCGCCCGACATCCTGCACAAGACCGAGGCCGGCGGCGTGCTGGTGGGCCTGAAGAGTGCCGACGAGGTCGCCAAGGGCTACGACACGATCCTCGCCAACGCGAAGAAGTACAAGGCCGACGCAAGAATCGTCGGCGTGCAGGTGCAGCAGATGCTTGGGCAAGGCCAGGAGGTGATCGTCGGCGCGGTCACCGACCCCAGCTTCGGCAAGCTGGTGGCGTTCGGCCTGGGCGGCGTGCTGGTCGAGGTGCTGAAAGACGTCACCTTCCGCCTCGCGCCGGCCACCACGGGCGACGCGCTGTCGATGCTCGACGGCATCGCCGCCGCCGAGATGCTCAAGGGCGTGCGCGGCGCCGAGCCGGTGAACCGCGAGGCGCTGGCCGGCCTGATCGTGCGCGTGAGCGAACTGGTGAACGATTTCCCCGAGATCGCCGAAATGGATCTCAACCCGGTGTTCGCCACCGCGAAGGGCGCGGTCGCGGCCGACGTGCGCATCGTCTGCGACTTCGCTCCGGCCGAGCCGCGCTGGCGGCCGTCGCAGCAGGAGATCGTCACCGCGATGAACCGCATCATGAAGCCCAAGTCGGTGGCGGTGATCGGCGCGTCGGCCGAAGACGGCAAGATCGGCAACTCGGTGATGAAGAACCTCATCAACGGCGGCTACAAGGGCCAGATCCTGCCGATCCACCCGAAGGCGAGCGAGATCCTCGGCTACAAGGCCTACCCGAGCGTGAAAGACGTCCCCGGCGAGATCGACGTCGCGGTGTTCGCGATTCCCGCCAAGTTCGTCGCCGGCGCGCTGGTCGAGTGCGGCGAGAAGAAGATCCCCGGCGCGGTGCTGATCCCCTCGGGCTTCGCCGAGACCGGCAACGTCGAGGGCCAGAAGGAGATCCAGGCCATCGGCCGCAAGTACAACGTGCGCCTGATGGGCCCCAACATCTACGGCTTCTACTACACGCACTCCAACCTGTGCGCCACCTTCTGCACCGCCTACGACGTCAAGGGCTCGGTGGCGTTGTCGTCGCAATCGGGCGGCATCGGCATGGCGATCATCGGCTTTTCCCGCTCGGCCAAGATGGGCGTGTCGGCGATCGTCGGCCTGGGCAACAAGAGCGACATCGACGAGGACGACCTGCTCACCTTCTTCGAGCAGGACGACAACACGCAGGTGATCGCGCAGCACTGCGAGGACCTGAAAGACGGCCGCGCGTTCGCCGAGGTGGCCAGGCGGGTGTCGAAGAAGAAGCCGGTGATCGTGCTGAAGGCCGGCCGCACGGCCGCGGGTGCCAAGGCCGCCAGCTCGCACACCGCGGCGCTGGCCGGCAACGACAAGGTCTACGAAGACGTGCTGGCGCAAAGCGGCGTGATCCGCGCGCGCAGCCTGCGCGACCTGCTCGACTTCGCGCGCGGCGTGCCGGTGCTGCCCACGCCCAAGGGCGAGAACGTGGTCGTCATCACCGGCGCCGGCGGCTCGGGCGTACTGCTGTCGGACGCCTGCGTCGACAACGGCCTGAAGCTGATGGCGATGCCGAGCGATCTCGACGCGGCGTTCCGCAAGTTCATCCCGCCGTTCGGCGCCGCCGGCAACCCGGTGGACATCACCGGTGGCGAGCCGCCCACCACCTACAAGAACACGGTGAAGCTCGGCCTGTCGGATCCGCGAATCCATTCGCTGATCCTCGGCTACTGGCACACCATCATCACGCCGCCGATGGTGTTCGCCAGGCTGATCGTCGAGGTCAAGCGGGAGATGGAGGCGCAGGGCATCCGCAAGCCGATGGTGGCGTCGCTCGCCGGCGACGTGCAGGTCGAAGAGGCTGCCGAGTACCTGTACCTGCACGGCGTGCCGGCGTATGCCTACTCCACCGAGATTCCGGTGGCGGTGCTGGGTGCGAAGTACAGGTGGGCACGCGGCGCGGGCTTGTTGTGAGGCGGCTCGCGCCTTTCTCGACCAACGGGCCTGCGGGCCCGTTGCCGTCGGCGGTGCGCCGCACGCCGGCCCGCGGCGCCTAAGCCTCGACCTCGACCCGGTTGCGCCCGCTCTGCTTGGCGCGGTACAGAGCAGCGTCGGCACGGCGCAGGCAATCCTCGACCGCGGCATCGGCCTCGCGCAGCGCCGTCACGCCGACGCTGATGGTGCAGCGCACCGTGCGCTCGCCGTCGAGCGCGAGCGGCGCCTCGGCGGCCGCGCGACGCAGGCGCTGCGCAAAACGGCTTGCGCCGTCGATCGGCGTGTCGGGCAGCAGCACGGCGAACTCCTCGCCGCCCAGGCGAGCGAACAGCTCGCCCTCGCGGATCAGGCGCTGTGCCACGCCGCAGAACGAGCGCAACACCGCGTCGCCGCCGTCATGGCCATGGCGGTCGTTGACGTTCTTGAAGTGATCGATGTCGATCCCGGTGATGCTCAGCGGCGTGCGGTGGCGCCTGGCGCGCGCGAACTCGTGCTGCGCCTGCTCGAAGAAATAGCGGCGGTTCGCCACGCCGGTCAGCGGATCGTGGCGCGCCAGTTCGTGCAAAGCGGCCTCGATGCGCTTCTGGTGCGTGATGTCGCGGAAGAACCAGACACGCCCGAAGTACTGGCCGTCGGGTCCGCGCAGCGCGGTCGAGTGGCGTTCGATCATGCGGCCGTCCTTCATCTCGACTTCGCAGTGATCCTCGAGCTCGGGGTTGGCGTACAGCTCCAGCACGCGCGCCTGCAGCGCGGCGCCGTCCTTCACCGCGGCCACCGAGGCGGCCAGGATCAGATCGTCGTGCTGGCCGATCGCGGTGCCCGGCTGCAAGCCGCGCAGCGCATCGTTGGGGATGCACATCATGTCGATGAAGCGCCGGTTGTGCGACGCGATCCGGCCACGGTCGTCGACCACCAGGATGGCGTCGGGCGACGCCTCGTGGATGGCCTGGATCAGCGAGAGTTGAAACTCGCGGTCGGATTGACCGGCATCGGTCGGGGCGGGCGGGTTCATGCGGGGCCGGACGAGTACAACGGTCTTTCGGCCGCGCGCACGTCGCCTTGAACGCCGGCGCGAGCAATTGTCACGCTCGCTGCGTCTGCAGTCGGCTGTTGCATTGCGATCGCGAAATCGCATTGCGCAACAGCAAAGCCGACAACGCCCCAGCAACCGCGCGCTGCGCGGCGCCCCATTCGAGGCGATGGCGGTGATGGATCTCGCGGGCGCCGGCATGCCGCCGCGCCCGATCTGGTCCGATCAGCTCGCCAGCAACTCCTTCAGGTTGTCATCGATGAACTTGGTGTCGACAGGTTGTTGGCATCCTTGGGCAGAAAGAAACCCTCCCAGAACGCGACCAGAAAGTCCTCCAGCGACGAGTAGCCCATGTCGCGCCACAGTTCCTGCATGTAGAACGGTTGCGACAGGCCCCAGCCCGCGTACACGCGGCCGACGCCGCGCAGGCCCTTGTTGGGAGGCGAGTCGTACCAGCCGTTGCTTCTTCGATTCCGATATGCGTGTTTACCCGGCACAAGGGCTTGACCTTCCTACGATGGCAAGGTCCAGACTGCGCGCACCGACAACGAAAGGAACGCCGCGATGCTCGCCTACCGAATCGAAGACATGACCTGCGGCCACTGCGCCAGCACGATCACGCGCGCGGTGCGCGACGTCGATGCCGGCGCGAAGGTCGAGGTCGACATCGGAGCGCACCTGGTGCGCATCGAGCCGGCCAGCGCCGATGCGGCCGAGTTCACGCAGGCGATCACCGAAGCCGGCTACACGCCGGTGCAGCTCGCTGCCGCGGTTGAGGCCGCGGGGCCGCTATCGCAGCCCGAGCTTGAACGCGATCATCGCGCGCAGCTTGCCGGGCACCACCGGCTTGACCAGCAGGTGGAAGTCGTGCTCGCCGGCTTCGCGCTCGTGGGTCGACAGCACGCTGCCGGTGACGACGATCGCCGGGATCGGCCGGCCCACCATCTCGCGCAGCGCGCCGATCGCCTCGACGCCGGTGTGCCCCGATTCGAGCCGGTAGTCGGCGATGATCAGGTCGGGTTCGAGCATCGACGGCTCGGCCGCGCGCGCCCAGCGCTGGCACGCCTGCAGGCTGTCGAACGAGATCACGCTCGCACCCCAGCCCGCGAGCAGTACCTCCAGCCCGCTCTTCACCGCCGGGTCGTCTTCGACCATCACCACCAGCCGGCGCTCGAGCGTCAGCCCCGCGGGGGCGCTCGAGCGCGCCGAGAGCTCGGGGGCCGGCCGCGCGCGGCCTTGCGGCAGCTCGAGGGTGAACACCGTGCCGTGCCCGGCCCGGGAGCGCATCGTCAGCGGTGCGCCCATCAGCGCCGACAGGCGCCGCACGATCGCCAGCCCGAGCCCGAGGCCCTTGCGCTGGTGCGGGTCGCGGGCGATGCCGGCGTCGTGCAACTGCACGAACTCGTCGAACACGCGCTCGCGGTCGGCCTCCGGGATGCCGACGCCACTGTCCCACACCTGCAACAGCAGCTTGCCGCCGCGCGAGCGCGCACACACCAGCACGCCGCCATCGTTGGTGTAGCGGATCGCGTTGGCGGTCAGGTTGCGAACGATGCGCTCGACCAGCAGCGGGTCGGCGTACGCGTGGCGATGCCCGCCGCGCACCGTGAGCTGCAGCCCCTTCTCGAAGGCGATCGGCTCGAAGTGCAGCTTGATCTTGCGGAACACCTCGTCGAGCCGGAAGTCGGTGGGCCTGGCCTCGACGCCGCCGCTGTCGATCTTGGTGATGTCGAGCAGTTCGGAGAACAGCCCGTCGAGCGCGTCGACGCTGCCGTTGATGCTGTTGATGAGCTGGATGATCTCGTCGTCGCGGCCGGCCGTCCGCACGCCGGCCCCCGGCGCGCCCGGTGCCTGCGCCGTCTTCTGCCGCAGCGCCTCGGCGAACAGCCCCAGCGCGTGCAGCGGCTGGCGCAGGTCGTGGCTGGCGGCAGCGAAGAATTGCGTTTTCGCGCGGTTGGCGAGTTCGGCCTCGCGGCGGGCCGCCTCGGCCAGCGAAGTCTCGGTGCGCAGTTGTGCGGCCAGCCGCTGCGCGCGCGCCTTCAGCTCGACCAGCTCGCCGAAACTGTCGCGGTAGTTGCGCCCGAGCCGCACGGTCATCGCCAGGATCAGCACCGCCACCGCGGCCAGGCCCTGGCTGCCCGGACCGCCGACCTGCCACACCTTGACGATGGTGGGCACCAGGCTCAGCCCGATGTAGGCGAAGAAGATCGTGCGCTGCCAGCCCAACAGCGGCGTCGAGCCGACACAGAAGGCGTAGATCACCAGCACCATCGCCAGTTGGTGCAGCGGCTCGCCGCGGCCGTAGAACAGCCACGCGGCCGCGCCCCACAGCGCGCCCGAGGCGAGCGTGCCGGCGTTCCACGCGCGCAGCCAGCCGAGGCTCGCCGCATCGTCGCTCGGCGCCGCGCGGCGGTACGACCACGCCGTCCACGCGCGGGCGGCGATCACCAGCACGAAGACGCCGGCCCAACCGCCGAGCACCGCCGC
>JAJVIL010000001.1 GCA_022072045.1 Burkholderiaceae bacterium
GGAGGCGGCGCGTCGCGCGGCTGCCGAGCGCGAGGCTGCCGCGGCGCTCGCCGCGGCCGAAGCCGCAGCGCGCGAGGCCGCGATCAACGAACGCAAGGCGCTGGCGATCGTCAAGGCGCTGGAAGTGCCGCCGTCGCTCAGCGCGTCGCAGGCCAAGCGCATCGAACTCGCCGCACCAGAGGTGACGCTGCGCTTCGCGATCGCCTCGCCCGGCGACCCGGCGAAGCTGCTGCTCGAAGTGCGCGTCAACGGGCGCCCGGCGCAGCCATCGGAGCTGATGCTGCCCAAGCAACTCGACGGCGTGGCGCGTGGCTTTGCCAGGCTGCCGCTCGGGGAGGGCAACTCGCTGGTGGAGATCCTGGCGCGCAATGCCTACGGCGTGTCCGAGCCGCTGGCCTTCACGATCGAGCGTGCGCCCGGCGCGCAGGGCAGCGCAGCGGCGACAACCGCAGGCCCGGGCGCCGACCTGTACGTGCTGGCGATCGGCATCAGCGACTACGTGCGCGCCGACTACCGCCTCGGCCTGGCCGCCAAGGATGCGCGCGACTTCGCCGACACGCTGCGCCGGCAGGAGGGCCGGCAGTACCGCAACGTGCACGTGCGCGTGTTGACCGACCGCGACGCCACGCGCAGCGCGATCCTCGACGGTTTCGGGTGGCTGCGGCAGGCGGTGGGCCCGACCGACGTGGCGATGCTGTTCATGGCGGGGCACGGCCTGAACGACGCGCTCGGGCAGTACTTCTTCCTGCCCGCCGACGGCCGGCTCGAGCGCCTGGCCACGACGGCGCTGCCGCAGGGCACGATCGTCTCCACGCTGTCGAAGGTGCGCGGCAGGACCCTGCTGTTCCTCGACACCTGTTTCGCCGGCAGTTCGCTCGGGGCGTTGAGCAAGGTCGGCCGGCAGACCGAGAGAATGATGAACGACCTCGCGTCGTCCGAGAACGGCGTGATCGTGTTCGCATCGAGCACGGGGCAGGAAGAGTCCGAAGAGAAGCCCGAATGGGGCAACGGCGCGTTCACCAAGGTGTTGATCGACGGCCTCAACGGCAGGGCCGACTTCACCGGTGCCGGGCGGGTGACCTTCGCAGCGCTGAACCTGTTTCTGTCCGAGGGCGTGAGCCGCCTCACGCAGGGCCGACAGCGTCCGGTGTTCATCTCGCCGCGCGGCATGCCCGACTTCGCGCTGGCCCGCCTCTAACGCGATAGAGGGTGTTCCCGCTCCCAAGTTCTTGGGATACCCGGCGCGTGTCAGGGGTGGGAGCATGACTCGCGAGCCACAGCGTGCGCTGCCCTCGCGAGGCTGTACTCGGCCCGTCGAGGCCGATCCAAGCACGCAGGTCGATTCGCGAGGGGAGGTCTAACGCATGTCGGTGTCCCGCGCTGCCAGGCACATGCTCGTTGCGGCGAGCGCCCGGGCGCTGCTGTGCGGGGCGGCGGCGGTGGCCTTGCTGTCGTGCGGCGGCGGCGGTGGGGGTGGCGAGCCCGAGCGCACCGAAGGCGTGTACTCGGGCTTCGGGCCCAAGATGGCGGGGCTGAGCCTCGACCAGGCGCTCAACTGGGAGTACCAGGATCCCGGTGGTGGCGGTGGCGGCGATGGCGGCATCGGCGCTGGCGCCGATGGCGACGGCGGCGTCGGCGCGGGCGGCGACTTCGGCCAGTTCCGCAACGCCCGCGTAAGGGTGTTCTACCCCGACGGCACGCGGGTCGGCGCGGGCGAGGCGCTCACCGATGTCGACACCGGCATGGTGACGATCGTGCCGCGCAAGGGCTACCGCGGGCCGCTGTACCTGGAACTGCACGGTGGCAACGGTGCCACCTACTACGAAGAAGGCAAGGACGCGTTCGTCGACTTTCCGGCCGGGCGGGTGATCCGCGCCATCGTGCCGTCGATCGACCGCAACATCGGCATCACGCCGTTCAGCGAAGCGGCCTATCGCCTGCTGACCGAGGGCTCGACCGCCGAGCGCGCGGCCAACCCGGCGCAGCCCACTGCAGCCGAGATCGCGGCGGCCAATACACGCGTGCGAGACATCCTGAACAAGTGGCACCCGCAGCCGCTGCACATCGACGACGTCACCCGGCTGCCGTTCATCAAGTCACCGTCGATCGGTGCGGGCTCGATCGGCATCGATGCGCGCGGGCGCTACGGCCTGGTCAACGGCGCGTTCTCCAAGCAGGCCGCGATGCACAACCCGGCCCTCGCGCGACCCACGCTCGAGGCTGCCGCGCTGCTCAGCACCGACTTGCTCGACGGCGTGCTCGACGGCATGAACGGCAGCGTGTCCGCCGGCGACGCGGGGTCGCGCACCTACGCGGCGCACACGTTGGACGGCGAGCTCAGCTCGGCGCTGGCCGAGCAGTCGTACCGCTTCGGCACCACCACCTCGCAGCTCGCGCTGCCGAAGGTGCTGAACTTCGCCAACTCGCGCTACGAGGGCTATTTCTTCGACGCTTCGCTCACCGCGGCCGGGCAGGCGTTCGACACCGTCGTCGGCTGGGCCGGCGGCAACGACGACGGTCGCGCGATCGGCGAAACCCGCGACAAGCTGCCCAACGAGGCGCGGGTGTTCAGCGTGCTCGGCAACTTCGGTCACGGCTCGCTGTTCTTCCGCGCCAACACCGGCGACTCGCAGCCCAAGACCTACGTGCTCGGCGACAACATCAATGGCGAACTTGGCCTCGGCCACACCAACTCCACCGCGGGGCAGGCGGTCGAGATCGCGCTGCCCGGCGTGCCCACGCACGTGGCCGGCGGCTTCGGGCACACGCTCGCGCGCATGGCCGACGGCTCGGTCTACGCGTGGGGCGACAACTCGTACGGCCAGCTCGGCATCGGTGGCGGCGCCCTCGGTGCGACGACTCCCCAGCCGGTTGCGCTGCCGCTCGGCGCGCTGGCGGTGGCAGCGACCAACACCGCGAGCTACGCCCTGCTCGAAGACGGCAGCGTGTATGCCTGGGGCGCCAGCGCCGGCTTCGGGCTGCTGGGCGATGGCGACAAGACCAGCATGCGCAGTCTGCCGGCTCAGATCACCGCGCTGAGCGGCATCGTGCAGATCAGCGCGCGCGACAGCGATGTCGTGGTCGTGCGCGGCGACGGCACGGTGCTGCACTGGGGCAGTTTCCCGTCTGACCCGGTGGCCTTCACGCCCGGCGACGTCACCACGCCGTACGCCGGTGGCACGCCGTCGCCCACCCCCGTGGCGGGGCTTCCCGCCGGCATCGTGGTGCGCAAGGTGCTCACCGAGCAGGGCGTCTTCGCGGTGCTGCTCGACGACGGGTCGGTGTACGAATGGGGCGTGTACTTCGACATCACCGCCGATGCGTTGATGCGCGACCTGCAGGCGCAGCGCGTGCTGAGCCTGCCGCCGCTGCGCGACATCATGCCCGGCGGTTTCGTCGGTTACGGCTCGCGGCCGTTCGACCGGCTCACCGCGGTGGGCATCGACTACCGCGGCGGCATGTGGAAGATCCGCGGCCGCGTGGCCGAGGAGTACGACCCGGCCAACCCGACGCTGCAGCGCCGGCCGCTGGCGCAGACGCCGCGGCCCGACTGCGCGTCGTGCCACGTTGCGCTGAACGACTGGCCGCTCACCCCGGAGCCGCCGACCACGGCCGATGTCTGCCAGCCGCCGACGTCGATCCACGGCGGCGGCGCCAACGGCCCGCTGCTGATCCACGCCGAGACGGCGTGCGAGAAGTGCCACAACCCGGGGCGGCCGACCGCGCAGTTCCCCGCCGGCTGGCTCACCTGCGTGAAGGGCACGCTGCCGCCGCGCGATCCGCCCGTGGCGCCGCCGGTGGTGGGCAACGCATGCACGATGCCTCCGGGTCACGTCTTCACGCCGCCCGGTACCGTGTGCGCGAGCTGCCACAACAGCGTGATGGCGCGGCCGTTGAACGACCCGGTGCTGAACTGCGCGCCGCCGCAGGCGCTGCCGTCGATCCGCACCACCGCGGCGATCACCGGCGCGCGCAACGATGCGAACGGCGCGATCGCATCCGGCAGCTCGACCACCGATACCACGCCGACGCTGCAGGGCACGATCAGCGCGGCGCTGCAGTCGGGGCAACTGCTGCGCGTGCTGCGCAGCGGCAGCGCGATCGGGGCGGCGACGGTGAGCGGCGCGAACTGGTCGTTCACCGACCCGGGCGCGGCCAACGGTGTGCACGGCTACGTCGCACGCGTCGAGGCGGGCAGCGCGTTCGGGCCGGGCAGCAACGTGTACACGATCACCGTCGATACCGTCGCGCCAGCGCAGACGACGACGGTGCTGGTCTCCGACGACATCAGCGGCGCGCTGCCCAACCCCGGCTTCACCAGCGACACCACGCCCACGGTATCGGGCACGCTCAGTGCGGCGCTGGCGGCCGGCGAGCTCGTGCGGCTGTCGCGCGGCGGCGCAGCGATCGCCGACGTTGCGGCAGCGGGCACAGGCTGGACCTTCACCGAGCCGGCGGCGCTGCCCGGTGCGGCTTACGTCTACACGGCGCGCGTGGTCGACGCCGCCGGCAACCTCGGGTCGTCGAGCGCGTCGGCCACGGTGACGGTGGTGACCGGGCTGCCGGGCGTGACGATCACGCGTGCGGTCAACGACAACAACGCTGCCATCCCGGCCGATGGTTTCACCAACGACAGCACGCCGACGCTGCAAGGCACGCTGAGCGCGGCGCTCGTCGGCAACCAGCTCGTGCGCGTGCTGCGCGACGGCACACCGCTTGCGGCCGCCAGCGTCAGCGGCACCAGCTGGACCTTCACCGACCCCGGTGCTGGCGATGGCACGCACACCTACACCGCGCGCAGCGAGCAGGGCACCGTGCTCGGCAGCCCGAGCGCGGGCTATCGGTTCACGATCGACACCGCGGCGCCGACGCAGACCGCCAACGTGACGCAGATCTCCGACGACATCACGGGCAATCTGCCCAACGGCGGTAGCACCAGCGACACCACGCCCACCGTCTCCGGCACGCTGAGCGCAGCGCTCGGCGCCAACGAGTCGCTGCAGGTGCTGCGCAACTCGTTGGAGGTGGCCACGCTCACGCCGGCGGGCACCGCATGGACCTACACCGAGCCGGCGGCGGCACCGCTGGTTGCCGGCACGTATGTCTACTCGGCCCGTGTGGTCGACGCGGCGGGCAACGCCTCGGCTGCGGCGGGCAGCACGCGCAGCGTGGTGGTCAACACGACCTACCCGCTGGCCGGGGCGGCGACGACGATCGTCACGATCAACGGCGTGGCCCCGTCCGGTGGCGCGGTGCCTCTCAACAACGTCGCGCTGCCGGTGCTGGCAGGCACGATCCAGCGCGCGCTCGATACCGCGCCGGCCGAGGTGGTGCGCATCTATCGCAACAACGCCGCGGTCGGCAATGCCACGGTGAGCGGAACGACCTGGAGCTTCACCCATCCCTCGCCGGCGCTGCCCGACGGCACGCACGTCTTCCTGGCGCGCATCGAGCAGGCAGGCAATCCGGGGATCTTCGGCCAGCCCAGCGCTTCGATCAGAGACCCGATCGATGCCACGGCGCCCACGCAGCGGTTGACGATCACCGGGTTCAGCAACGTGGTGCCGTTCTCCACGGTGCCCGGCGCCGTTCCGGCCAGCAACGTGATCGTCGGCCAGACCAACGACCCGACGCCGACGGTGCGCATGCAGTGGTCGAGTCCCTCACTGGGCAGCGGCGAGCGGCTGGAGATCCGGCGCAATGGCATCGAGATCACGCCCGGCCTCGAGCCATGTGGCACCAACTGCTTCCAGTTCGTCGACACGACCGCTGGCGTGTCGATCCCGGTACCACCGTCCACCCCGAACACGCAGCTGCCGATTCCCAATGCGTATGCGGCGCGGGTGGTCGATACCGCCGGCAACCTTGGCTTGCAGGCCAATCTTCAGGCGAATTTCGCGTACTTCAACTGCAATCAGGTCCGCGCCGACACCACCTACGGCGGCACCCACCAATACATCGGCTGGGGCCAGAACCCGAATCTGCGTTGCGAGAGCTGCCACCGCACGTTCGGCGGCACGCCATCCGGCGGCACGCCGGTCGGCACGTACGTCGAGGTGCCGCTCCAGTTGCCGCAACGCTATTGGTGCCGCCGGCCTTTTTGAGACGAGCGCGCGCTCAGGCGGCGCGCTGCGCACACACCGGGCAGTCGGGCTGCCTTACCAGCCGCATCTCGCTCAACTGCATGCTGCGCGCATCGACCATCTGCAATCGCCCGGCGAGCGACGAGCCCACCCCGGCCAGCAGCTTGAGCGCCTCGGCCGCCTGCATCGCGCCGATGATGCCCACCAGCGGCGCGAACACGCCCAGCGTCGCGCACGCCACCTCGTCGAACGCCGCTTCGGGCGGAAACACGCACGCGTAGCAAGGGCACGCCGGGTCGCGGGCGTCGTACACCGAAATCTGGCCGTCGAAGCGGATCGCCGCGCCGGCCACCAACGGCACGCGGTGGCGCACGCACGCCGCATTCACCGCCTGGCGGGTCGCGAAGTTGTCGCTGCAATCGAGCACGACTTCGGCGTCGCGCACCCAGGTGTCGAGAGCCTCGGCGTCGGCGCGGCGCTGGTGCACCTCGACCTTGACGTCGGGGTTGATCGCCGCGACCGCCGCGCGCGCCGACTCGACCTTGGGCTGGCCGACGCGCGCCGTGGTGTGCGCGATCTGGCGCTGCAGGTTGGTGAGGTCGACGCGGTCGTCGTCGACCAGCGTGAGGCGTCCCACGCCGGCGCTGCCGAGGTACAGCGCCGCCGGCGAGCCGAGCCCGCCGGCGCCGACGATCAGCGCGTGCGACGCCAGCAGCCGCCGCTGCCCTTCGATGCCGATCTCGTCGAGCAGGATGTGGCGGGAATAGCGCAGCAGTTGCGCATCGTCCATGCGGCAAGGATAAGGGCTCGCGTCGCCGCGCCGCCGGCGCCGCGGCTCGGGGCGTGGGAGCCTGGCGCGCAGGCAGCCTGGTCGGTGGTGCGCGGCAGCGAAAAGGGCCCGCGGCGCGGACCCTCTTGCGTTCGGACGCCGGGCGCTACTGCGTCTTGACTTCGGCCTTGCGCTCGACCGCGGCCTTGCTGACGGTGACCGGCCGGCCCTTGAGCTGGTTGATCGCCTGCGCGAGCTGGAAGTCGTCGTTGCTGCCGAACTCGGGCAGTGGCTTGATGTCGCGCGTCTTGGCCTGCTGCTCTTCGAGGCGCTTGCGGGCCTCGTCGCGCGCCTTCTCGCGCGCTTCGTCCTTCTTCTCGTCGGGCACGGCCAGATGCTTCTCGAGGTCGGCCTCGCGCAGGCGCAACGCGGCAAACAGGTTGCCCTCGGCGGTTTCGTCGAGCCAGACGTCGGGCACGATGCCCTTGGCTTGAATCGAGCGGCCGCTCGGGGTGTAGTAGCGCGCGGTGGTGATCTTCAGCGCCGTCTCGCCCGACAGCGGGCGCACGGTCTGCACCGAGCCCTTGCCGAAAGTTTGTGCGCCCATGATGGTGGCGCGTTTCTGGTCCTGCAGCGCGCCGGCGACGATTTCGCTGGCCGACGCCGAGCCTTCGTTGACCAGCACCACCAGCGGAATCGTCTTGATCGACGCCGGCAGCTTGCGCAGCGGGTCGGGCCCGCCGCGGCGGATGTAGTACTCGGGCGAGGCCTTGAAGGTGGCCTTCGATTCGGCAATCTGGCCGTTGGTCGAGACCACGGTCACGTCGGCCGGCAGGAACGCCGCCGACAGCGCCACCGCGCCCTCGAGCAGGCCACCGGGGTCGTTGCGCAGGTCGAGCACGAGGCCCTTCAGGTTCGGATCCTGCTTGTACAGATCGTCGACCTTGCGCACGAAGTCGTCGACCGTGCGATCCTGGAACTGGCTGACGCGCACCCAGCCGTAGCCCGGCTCGATCATCTTGGCGCGCACGCTCTGCACGCGGATCTCTTCGCGCGTGATGGTGACCGGGAAGCTGCGGCTCTCGGACTTGCGGAACAGCATCAGCGTGATCTTGGTGTTCGGCTCGCCGCGGATGCGCTTGACCGCCTGATCCATCGTCAGGCCCTTGACCGCGGTGTCGTCGATGCGGGTGATCAAATCGCCCGCCCGGATGCCGGCGCGGAACGCCGGCGACCCTTCGATCGGCGAGACCACCTTCACGAGACCGTCTTCCATGCCGATCTCGATGCCCACGCCGACGAAGCGGCCGGTGGTGCCTTCGCGGAATTCCTTGAAGCTCTTCTTGTCGAAATACTGCGAGTGGGGGTCGAGCCCGGCCACCATGCCCGAGATGGCGTCGGTGATCAGCTTTTTCTCGTCGACCGGCTCGACGTAGTCGGTCTTGATCATCCCGAACACCGCCGCGAGCTGCTGCAGTTCTTCGAGCGGCAACGGGGCCAGCGTGTTGCGCGCAAAAGCCGTGAGCTGGATCGTGGCCAGAGCACCCGCGACCGCGCCCAGCGCGATGAACCCAGCGACCTTCAGTTTGCCACCCATCGTGTCCTGCCTGGCCCTGGCGGGCCGTGATTGATGCGGAGTCGCGGCAGTATATGCCCGGGGGTGTTCTCCGAGCGTTCGTCTGCCCTTGGCTTGCCCCCGGATTCGCGGGCAACGGTGTTCGCGCACGAATGGCCGGCAGCCCCGCGGCCCGCGGCGCGACGACGCGCCGGCCGGCGCGGCCGAAAGCCATGCCATTCGTCACGCGACGGCGCGGTCGCTTGTAAACAGCGGCGCCGGCCCGGAACAAGGTGTGTGCTCGGCCGGTCTTCGGGGCCGAGGAGCCGGTTCGCGCGGCGGCCGACGCCGCGGCGGGGCCCGTGGCCCCCCCGGCGGGAATCGAACCCACATCTAGCGCTTAGGAGGCGCTCGTTCTATCCATTGAACTACGGCGGGGTATCTGTCGAACCACCCCCGCACACCTAGCGCAGAAGCTTACCGCGTAGCACCTACCGCTGTAGCAGTGCTACCAACACGCTACGGGGGTGCTACGCATGGCAAGCATCATCAAGATCGGCGACAAGTGGCGGGCGCAGGTTCGACGCCGCGATCATAAGCCGCAGACCCGCTCGTTTCGGACACGGCGTGAGGCCACCGAGTGGGCCACCGCGCCAGAGGCTCGCATCGATGCCGGTGCCGAGCCGAAGGCCGCTGCCTCGATCCTGCTCGGCGAATTGATTGCCGAGTACCGCCGTCTGCGCGACGACGGAGATCGGCCGATTGATCCGGGGGGCGCGCGGCGCTGATCCGCCAGCGCAAGCACCCGCGGCGTGCGATGGCGCGCGACGAGTGGGTGCCGATGCTCGGCGAGGCATGGGCCATCGTGCAGCGCCAGGCGCGCACCGATGAGCGCGTGTTCCCGGTGTCGCCTGAGAAGATCACCGACCTGTTCACCGCGGCGTGCAAGGCGTGCGGGATACCGGATCTGCGGCTGGACGACCTGCGGCATCTGGCGTCGAGTCGGTTACAGGAACTCGGATTCGACCCCACTCGGTCAGAAGCCGCTGGTCTGCCGTGGTGAAGCCCAGTTGCAAGCTGTATCGTTACGCGATACACTGCACCTGGTGATCAAGTCCTTCCGGCACAAGGGACTGAAGGCCTTCTTCGAGAAGGGCAGCACGGCAGGCATTCAGGCGGCGCACGCTGCACGGCTCGGCGCCATGCTTCGGCGCCTGAACGAGACGACCAACGCCCAGGGGATGAACCTGCCAGGCTGGAGCCTGCATCCGCTGAAGGGCCGCGACCTGAAAGGGCACTACTCGGTGTGGGTCAGCGGCAATTGGCGCCTGACCTTCGCGTTCGAGGGCGTCGACGTTGTACTGGTGGACTATCTCGACTACCACTGACGAGGCAACGAATGGCACGCATGTTCAACCCACCCCACCCCGGCCTGACGCTGCGCGACGATGTGCTGCCGGCGCTGGGGCTGTCGGTCACCGAGGCCGCGCGACAGCTAGGCGTGACCCGCGTCACCCTGTCGCGCGTGCTCAATGGCCGGGCCGCGATCTCGCCCGAGATGGCGCTGCGCATCGAGGCCTGGCTCGGCGCGGACCGTGGCGGCGAAGCTCGGCTGTGGCTGGCCGAGCAGAGCGCCCACGATGTGTGGCAGGCCGCGCAGGGATTCCGGCGCGCCAGCGTCAAGCGGGCACCGCAAGCGAGGGCGCAACCGTGACCGATGCCGACATCCGCGACGCCTGCCTGCGCCACGGCGCCAAGAGGTGCACGACGCGGCTCGGCTGCCGTAGGCCGCCTACGCCCGCCGAGTAGCAGGCATGTTGAACGGCGTTGCGGTGCTATGCGGATTGCTACGGAGCGCCAGGAGCGCCGCACCAAGCCCAGCGCTCCGTCCCCGTGAACTGCGGCGGGAGCGCCGCGATTTTCGCATGCGTCCAACAGTCGGGTCGCAAGGGGGTTGACGAGTGCGGCGCGGCGCAACTACATTGCGCACCCTCTGAACTTTCATTCGAGTGCTCTGCTTTTCGATCACGAGGCCAGCATCATGAATCGCCAACCCATCGCCACCAACGCGCGCGCCCTGAAGGGCGGCGGTGCGTTCGTGCGCGTCGGCGCGGCGTCGTGCCTGCGGTGGATGCAATCCATCGCCGGTGCGCGCAGTCCGGGAGCGGGAGACCTCGCGTCGCCTTGAGGCGCGCGTCCCTCGCAGCTCTGTACCCAGAGGCCCGGACTCCGCAAGGATCCGGGCCTCTTGCTTTGTTGCCCGTCGTTGAGGTGTCTGCGTCCTGTTCGATTCATCGGAGAACCATCATGTTGTTCCAGCAAGCCAAACTCGCCGGCCTGTCGTTTGTGGCCGAGGTGCTCGCCGTCTTGGGGGCCATGCTCGCAAGCGTGCTGTCGTTCGCTGCCGTCGTCGTGCTGTTCGCGTCGTCGTCCGGCGAACTCGAGGTCGTCGTCGCCAAGGTCCGCGCCGCTCCGGCGGCCAGTGCCGCAGCGGCGTCGGTCGCGGCGGTGCGCAAACCCAAGCCGGGGTGATGCGCGCAGAGGTCCGCAGGTTCGCCTGCGGCCTCTTCGCGCCGTCTCGCGACGCGAATCGACCGCGGCGCGCGATCGCCGGCCGCGCGCCACGTGGCTACCAGCGCCACTGCCAGATGAAGTCCAGCGAATTGTCGGCGCCCGACTGCGCGCGCACCGTGAAGCGCTGCGCGATGCGGTAGACAAGCTGCCAACTGCCCGCGGTGGCGTTGACGCTGCGCTCGTAGCCGACGTACCAGCGCTGCGACAACTGGCGCCCGAGCGAGACGATCGACTCGCGCGTCTCGCTGTCGCCTTGCCGCACCGAGAAGTCGGTGAGGCCGAGCTGGTGCAGCAGTTGATCGGTCGGCCCCTGCTCCTCGCCGGACAGCAGCGCGATCGCGGCGCGCTGCAGCAACGCGGTGTCGTTGCGGCCGAGCCCGTCGCTGGCGCGGCCGAGCAGCAGCCACGACAGCTTGTCGATCTCGGCCATCTCGGGTTCGCTGTACAGGCGCACGTGCAGGTTCTGCAGCGGCCCGGTCACCGCGACACCCACCCGTACGTCGAGGTTGGGGCGGACCGCGAGGATGTCGACCCGCGGGTTCTGCGGTGCGCCCGAGAACACCAGCTCGCCGCGCTCGATCACCAGCCGCTGTGCGTACGCGACGTACGAGCCCGATGCGGTGCGCACGGTGCCGTTGAGCGCCGGGCGGCCGCCCGGCGTGCTGAGCCGCAGATCGCCGCGCAACTGCGCGTCGAGCCCGTGGCCACGGATGTGCAGCTTGTCGCCCAGCGACACCGCAAGGTCGACCTGCGCGTTACGCAGTGGGGCCGGCAGGGCCTGCGCGGCGCGCGGGCTCGACGCGGCGCCGTTGCCCGGCACCGCCGCGCGCACGACGGTGACGTCGCTGTCAAGGCTGGGCGCGTTGGCCTTGCTGAAGTCGATCAACCCCTCGTCGACCGTGAAGCGGCCGTCGAGCCGCAGGCGGTCGCGCCCGAGCTGCAATTGCGCGTGGCCGCTGGTGACGATGCGCCGATCGATGCGGCCGAGCAGCCTGAAGTGCTCGGCCACCAGTTGCAGCGTCGCGCTCGGCGCTTCGCCCAGCCGTGCCTCGCCGGTGAGGTCGAGGTGACCGTCGCCGCCCTTGAAAGACAGCCGCTGCACGCGCACCACTTCGCCTTCGAGCGAGGCGCTCAGCTCGCCATCGCTCAAGCCCACGCCCTGCAGCACGTTGCGCACCGACAGCTCGCTGCCCTGCGCGTGGCCGCGCAGTTGCGGCGCGCCCAGGCGGCCGCCGAGCGACGCGCTGACGCGCAGGTTGCCACCGAGCCGCCAGCCCGGCGGCACCCAGACGCCCCAGGCGCCGAGGTTGGCCACGTGCATCTGCAGCACGCCGTCCAGCGGTGCGTCGGCCGCGGGCCAGCGCGCGCGCTCGTCGGTGCGCACCACCTGCGCGCCGGCCATCTCGCCGATCTGGGTTCCGGCCAGGCCTTGCGCGAAGCGCCAGGTGCCGTCGTGCGCCGAGAACGCGAGCCGCAACTCGCTGATCCCCATCGCTTGCGCGGCCCCGGTCTCGTCGGCGATGCGCAGGTCGCCGCCGGCGCGCGCCAGCTCGATCTCGGCGTCGAACCGGTCGGCCGCGTGCACCTCGACCCGTCCGGCCAGCGAGAGGTCGCCGCCCCAGCCGATGTCGGGTTGCAATCGCGCCAGCAGCGGCGCCACCGCCAGCGGCTCGACCTCGGCGCTGATGTCGATCCGCCGCCCTTGCGCGCGCCACGACGCCTCACTCCAGCGCAGCGCCGCGCCGCCGGCCAACGACGCCCGGCCCGGCGACAAGCGCGCCAGAACGAGGGCGCCGTGGTCGTCGAAGCCGAGTTCGCCTTTCAGGCTTCCGATCTCGAGCCACGGTTTGCCGTTGCTCTCTCGCCCCGCGATGCGCAGCGTCGCGTCGTCGGCCGTCCAGCGCCCGCCGCCAGCGGCGGCCTGCCAGGCGCCGTGCGCATCGAGCGTGGCAAAGGTGCCGTTGCCGCTGTTGCCGAACAGGCTCTCGATCCACGCGGGCGGGCGCGCCGGCGTCTGCACGCTCGCGTCGATGCGATGCGAGCGCAGCGTGCCGTCGACGCGCGCGTGCAGTTCGTCGACACGCTGCGCTCCGCGCTGCAGGCCCTTGGCGTCGAGCATCAGCTCCAGCGGCGCATCGGCGCTCCCGCCGAAGCTCCAGCGCGCCCGCCCTTCGGCCAGTGCATCGTCGCCGGCGAGCACGCCGCCGGCCTGCAGCACGCCGCTGCCGCGGCGCGGCTGCGGCCACCGACCGTCGAGTTGGGCCTGCAGCGTCAGATGCCCCGCGCGCGGCCAGGGCGACACGGGCACCAGCTTCGACCACGGCTGCAGTGCGGCCGGCGCCGGCAGCGACGCGTCGAGCTGCCAGCGATCCTGCGCGGCGTCGAGCGCGAAGCGGCCGTCGAGCGTGGCCTCGTTGCCCGCT
>JAJVIL010000068.1 GCA_022072045.1 Burkholderiaceae bacterium
GATGCGCGGCGTGCGCCGCAGCCGGTGCGTCAGCAGCGCGCCGGCGCCGATCAGCCCGCGCGGCAGCAGCGCGACGCTGGCGATGATGGTCAGGCCCAGACCGAGCAGCCAGTGCTTGGCGAAGGCACCGAAGACGGCCTCCGACTTGAACAGCTCCTGCAGCAGCGCGAACGCGAAGGCGCCGAGCACCGCGCCGCGCAGGTGGCCGATGCCGCCGAGGATGATCATGATCAGCACCGCGCCCGAGAGGTGCCAGCTCAGCAGCTCGGGGTTGACGAAGCCGTCCTTCACCGCGAACAGGAAGCCGCCGAGCCCGGCGATCGCCCCCGAGACCACGAACGCGGCGAGCTTGTACCAGTAGGTGGAGAAGCCGGTGGCGCGCATGCGCTGCTCGTTGATGCGGATGCCCGCCAGCGCGCGGCCGAAATGCGAGCGCATCAGCAGCGCCAGGAACACGAACACCGCCACCAGGCTGGTGAGCACGAAGTAGTACATCGCCAGCGGCGCGTCGAGGTCGACGAGCGGCTTGCCGCCCACCTCGACCAGCGGCTTGAAGTAGAGGTAGATGCCGTCGGTGCCGCCACCGAGCGGCGTGTCGTGCACCACGTAGAACGCCATCTGCGCGAAGGCGAGCGTCACCATGATGAAGTAGACGCCGCGCGTGCGCAGCGACAGCGCCCCCATGAACAGCGCGTAGGCGGCGGCCACCAGCACCGAAACGGGCAGCAGCCAGAACAGCGAAGGCGCCGCGCTCTGCGGCGTCAGCTTCGCCGCCGCGTACGCCGCCAGCCCGAAGAACGCCGCCTGGCCGAAGCAGACCAGCCCCACGCTGCCCACCAACAGCTCCAGGCTCAGCGCGACGATCGCGTAGATCATCGTCTTGGTGACCAGGTCGACGCCGAAGGTGCCGCCGACGAACGGCCAGGCCACGAGCAGCACGAGCCCTGCGGCGGCCGACGCGGTGCGAAG
Source organism: Burkholderiaceae bacterium (assembly GCA_022072045.1). Lineage (GTDB taxonomy): Bacteria > Pseudomonadota > Gammaproteobacteria > Burkholderiales > Burkholderiaceae_C > JAEUPI01. The sequence goes on from JAJVIL010000068.1 coordinate 970, forward strand.
GTCGAGCGCCGGCGTGATCATCATCCGGTCTTGAAGAGGCCGTGCGGCCGCCACAGCAGGATCAGCGCCATCAGCACGTACACCAGCACACCGGCGGCCTGCGGGAACACCACCTTGCCGAAGGTGTCGACGAAGCCGATCAGCAGCGCCGCCAGCAGCGCGCCGCGCACCGAGCCGATGCCGCCGATCACCACCACGACGAAGCAGATGATCAGCACCTGGTTGCCCATGCCCGGGTAGACGCTCGATACCGGCGCGGCCACCATGCCCGCGAGCACCGCCACCGCGACGCCGGCGGCGAACACCACGCGGTAGAGGAACTTGATGTCGATGCCGAGCGACTGCACCATCTCGCGGTTGCTGGAGCCGGCGCGGATCTTCATGCCCAGCCGGGTGCGCGCGAGCACGAACCACATCGCCAATGCCAGCAGCAGGCACACCGCCGAGATGAAGAGGCGGTAGACCGGGTAGGTCATCAGCTCACCGAGCGGGATCGACCCTGCCAGCCACGGCGGCGCCGGCACGCCGTGCACGTCGTCGCCGACGACGATGCTGCGCAGCTCCTCGAACACCAGGATCAGGCCGTAGGTCATCAGCACCTGCTGCAGGTGCTCGCGCTCGTAGAGGAAGCTGAAGAACGCCCACTCGAGCACGTAGCCCAGCAGCACCGCGAGCACCAGGCCGGCCAGCAGGGTGACGAAGAAGCCGCCACCGACGATCGGCGCCAGCGCGTACGCCATGTAGGCGCCGATCATGTAGAAGCTGCCGTGCGCGAGGTTGATGACGCCCATGATCCCGAAGATCAGCGTCAGCCCCGAGGCGACCAGAAACAACAACAGCCCGTACTGCAGGCTGTTGAGGCACTGGACCAGGAAGGTTGCAAGATCCAATCTTCGTTGCCCAAAGAGACAGGCCGCGCAGCGGCCAGGGAAAAGACCTCGAGGGCCCGGTGATCCGCGCACGGGTCGCCCGGGCGCGGATCAGCCCCCTCGAGGGCGGCCGCCAGACGGCCGGCGATCCTACATCCTGCAGCCGCGTCCCGGGTCGGCCAGCGCCTTGCTGGCGATGCCGACCACCTTGTTCTCCTTGCCGACCACCTGGCGCAGGTAGAAGTCCTGCACCGGGTTGTGGTTCTTGCCGAGGGTGAAGGTGCCGCGCGGGCTGTCGATCTTCGCCTTCTCGAGCGCGGCGGCGAAACCGGCCTTGTCGGCGATGTTGCCCTTGGTCGCCTTCAGGCCGATGCCGAGCATCTGCGCGGCGTCGTAGCCCTGCATGGCATAGACATCGGGCTGCAGCTTGTAGGCCTTGGCGTAGGCGAGGCGGAACGCGTTGTCGCGCGGCGTGTTCAGGCTGTCCCCGTAGTGCAGCGTGGTCAGCAGGCCCTCGGCGGCAGCGCCCTGCGCCTCGAGCGTGCCGTCGGTGAGGAAACCGGCGCCGTACAGCGGAATCGTCTTGTTGAGACCGGCGGCCGCATAGTCCTTGACGAACTTCACCGCGCCGCCGCCGGCGAAGAAGGTGTAAACGGCGTCGGGCTTGAGCGAAGCGATCTCGGTCAGCAGCGCCTGGAACTCGACGTTCGGGAACGGCACGGTCAGCTCCTTGACGATCTGGCCGCCACCCTTGGTGAACGCCTCCTTGAAGCCGCCGACGCTCTCGTCGCCGGCGGCGTACTTCCAGGTGATGGTCACGGCCTTCTTGTGGCCCTTCTTGGCCATCACTTCGCCCATCGCGTAGCCGGGCTGCCAGTTCGAGAACGAGCTGCGGAAGATGTGCTTCGCGCACATCGGGCCGGTGACCGCGTCGGCGCCGGCGTTGGGGTCGATCATCATCGTGCCCGAGTCCTTGGCGGCCTTGGCCATCGCCATCGCGACGCCCGAGTGCACGGTGCCGACGATCACGTCGACGTTGTCGCGCTTGATCAGCTTGTTGACGTTGTCGGTCGCCTTGGCGGGGTCGGATTCGTCGTCGACCTTGACGAACTCCAACTCGCGCCCGCCGAGCTTGCCGCCCTGCTCTTCGAGGTAGAGCCGGAAGCCGTTCTCGATCGCCACGCCCAGCGCGGCGTAGGTGCCGGTGTAGGGCAGCATCAGGCCGACCTTGAGCTTGGGCGCCTGCGCCTGCACGCTCGCGCTCATCAGCGCGACGGTGGTCGCGGCGGCCAGCGCCGCCCATGGCAGTCTCTTGTGCAGTTTCATCTCGCTGTCTCCTGTGGTGGGCCTTCAGGCCGTGGGTTGGTGTCGGGGAGCGGTTGGCTCGCGCGCGGTCTGTGCCGCCGCGAAGTGCACGGTTTCGTCGATCACGCGCTCGGGTCGATCGCGGTGCGGCGAGTGGCCGCAGTCGGCCAGCTCGATCAGCACCGCGTGCGGCAGGTGCCGCGCGAGCGCGTGAATCTGCGCCAGTGTGCCGTACTCGTCGTCGACCCCCTGCAGCGCCAGCAGCGGGCAGGCGATCGGCGCGATCTCGGCTTCGATGTTCCAGCGCAAGAACGGCGCCTGCAGCCAGACGTCGTTCCAGCCCCAGAAGGCCGAATCGGGGTCGTCGTGGTAGCGCGCGAGGCGCTGCTTCAAGTCGGTGTGCTGGTAGTTGCTGCGCGCGCGCCGGATGCTCGCCACCGACACGTCCTCGACGAACAGATGCGGCGCCAGCACGACCAGGCCGCCCACCCGGCGCGGGTAGCGTGCCGCGTGCAGCAGCGCGATCGAGGCGCCGTCGCTGTGGCCGAACAGCCAGGGCGAATGGTCCGATCGATCGATCTGCAAGGCGTCGAGCAATGCGGGCAGCACCTCCCAGGCCTGCCGGTGCATGAAGTCGAGCTCCCAGCGTTCATCGGCCGCGCGCGGCGTCGAGCGCCCGTAACCCGGGCGCGAGTAGACCAGCCCGGGCCAGCCGAGCGCGTCGCACAGCCGCTGCGGAAAGTCGCGCCACATCGCCAGCGACCCCAGCCCCTCGTGCAGGAACACCAGCAGCGGCGCGTCGGCGGTGCGGCGCGCGGGGTCGCGCTGCGGCCTCAGCCGCTGGTGCTCGATGCGCACGCGGCGCCCGGCCCAATCGATCTCGACGAACTCGACGCGCGGCTGCATCGTGCGGGCGGCGGGTCAGTGCGGTTTGGCCGCCTCGCGCTCGCGCAGGCGAAAGCGCTGGATCTTGCCGGTGGCGGTCTTGGGCAGCTCGGCGATGAACTCGAGCTGGCGCGGGTACTTGAACGGCGCCAGGCGCGCCTTGACGAAGGCCTTCAGCTCGTCTTCGAGCGCGATGCCCGCCGCGTGGCCCGGCTTGAGCACCACGAAGGCCTTGGCACGCACCAGCCCTTCGGCGTCGGGCACGCCGATCACCGCGGCCTCGAGCACCGCCGGGTGCTGCGCCAGCGTGGCCTCGACCTCGAACGGCGACACGTACTGGCCGCTCACCTTGAGCATGTCGTCGCTGCGGCCCGAGTAGGTGTAGGTGCCGTCGGGGTTGCGCACGTACTTGTCGCCGCTCTTGGTCCACGCGCCCTGGAACGTCTCGCGCGACTTCTCGCGGTTGCCCCAGTACAGCAGCGCGGAACTGGGGCCGCCGATGTAGAGGTCGCCGATCTCGCCGTCGGGCACCGGGCGGCCGTCCTCGCCGCGCAGCTCGATGGTGTAGCCGGGCACCACCTTGCCGGTGGTGCCGTAGCGCACGTCGCCGGGCCGGTTGGAGATGAAGACGTGCAGCATCTCGGTCGAGCCGATGCCGTCGATGATGTCGCAGCCGAAGTGCGCCAGGAAGCGCTCGCCGAGTTCGCGCGGCAGCGCCTCGCCGGCCGACGAGCACAGGCGCAGCGCCACGTCGCCGCGCGCCGGCAGCGCGCTCGACGCCATCATGCCGGCGTAGCCGGTGGGCGCGCCGAAGAACACCGTGGGTTTGGGCCTGAGCGGGGACGGCTTGCCCGCCTCCGCGAGCGCCCCTGCGGGGGGCAGGGGCGCAGCCCCGTGGGGGCCCACGTCCGCGCCGGTCCAGCGCTTGAACACCGCCTCGGGGGTCGGCCGCTCGGCCATCAGCAGCACCGACGCGCCGGCCCACAGCGGGAAGGTGAGCGCGTTGCCCAGGCCGTAGGCGAAGAACAGCTTGGCCGCCGAGAAGCAGATGTCGTGTTCGCCGATGCCGAGCACGCCTACGCCGTACAGCTCGGCGGTCGCGCGCAGGTTGGCCTGCGTGTGCACCGTGCCCTTGGGCCGGCCGGTCGACCCCGACGAGTAGAGCCAGAACGCCGGCTCGTCGCCGGCGGTGGGCGCGGGCTGCGGCAGCGGCGCGCTGGCGGCGATGCGCTGCGCGAGGTCGGCCTCGTCGTCGGCCGGCGGCTCACTCGGGTGCGCCACCCAGACCCCGCGCACCTCGTGCGGCTGCGCCATCGCCTCGCGCAGCGCCGGCAGGCACGACGGCGAGGTGAGCACCAGTTGCGCGCGGCTGTGCGCGAGCATGTAGGTGTAGTCGGCCGCGGTGAGCAGCGTGTTCACTGCCACCGGCACGATGCCGGCGTAGAGGCAGCCGAGAAAGCTCACCGGCCACAGGTTGTTGTCTTGCATCGCCAGCAGCACGCGCTCGTCGCGGCGCACGCCGGCGGCGTGCAGCGCCGCCGCCAGGCGCCGCGACTGCTCGGCGAGCTGGCCGTAACCGAGCGCGCCGTGGTCGTCGACATAGGCGGTCTTGGCGGCGCGCGCGGCATTGCGCGCGAACAGGTCGGCGGCGAAGTTGTAGCCGGTGCTCGGGTTGGTTGCCATGCGACCTCCGTGCTCAACGCTGGGTGAACTGGATCTGCCCTTCGGGCAGCAGGTACATCACGAGCGCGCGCCCGCCGCTGACGGTGGGCACGTGGTCGCTGCCGGCGGGATAGACGCACCAGCCCGCGCCATGGCCGTCGAAGCGGGCGTCGCCGGCGAGCGGCATGACGAGATCGATCTCGCCCAGCGGATGCACATGGTGGCCGCCGGCGATCGAGTCCATGTCGACCACGTCGACCGAGAAGCGGGCGGTGTCGTCGGCGGGCTTGACGACGCGGCCGTAGCGGATGCCCGCGTGCTCGCGGTTGCACATCCAGCCCGCGGCGACGCCGTCGACGCAGGCCTGGCGCAGCCGCTGGTAGCTGGCGCTCGCCGGACCGTGCTCGCGGTTCAGCCACTGTTGCAACGCGGCATCGAGCGTGCGGCCGGCGAGGCTGCGCGTGAACTCGACGATCAACTCTCGAAACTGCTCGCTCGACATGGGATGCTGCGGTGGCGTCGGTGTCTTCGGGTTGCCTTGCGGCCCGGCCGCCTATGCATTATTGTGCGTGCCGGTGTGCGACGATAGGTTGGCGTGGGTCGGCCGTCAAGCACTATATTGCATGAGTCGGATCATCGTGCCGCGTTCCGATCGGGCGGCCAAGGCCAAGGTTGCCACCGCTGGCGTCAAGAAGAAATCGGCTCCGACCCGGGCACCGCGCGGCGCTGCCAAGCCGCCGGCGGGTGCGCGCGCCGATGGCCCCGACCGCCTGCTGGTGGCCCTGGGCGAGCGCGTGCGCAGCCTGCGCGCGCGGCGCGGGCTGACGCGCAAGGCGGTGGCGCAGGCCGCCGAGGTGTCCGAGCGCCACCTCGCCAACCTGGAGTACGGCACCGGCAACGCGTCGATCCTGATCCTGCAGCAGGTGGCCCGCGCGCTGCAGTGCCCGCTGGCCGAACTGGTGGGCGACGTCAGCACCTCGTCGCCCGAATGGCTGCTGATCCGCGAGCTGCTCGAGACGCGCAGCGAGGCCGATCTGCGGCGCGCGCGCATCGCGCTCGGCGAGCTGTTCGGCACGCGAGCCGACGCCGGGCGGAACCGGCGCATCGCGCTGATCGGGCTGCGCGGCGCGGGCAAGTCGACGCTCGGCCAGATGCTGGCCGACGACCTGGAGTTCCCGTTCGTCGAGCTGTCGCGCGAGATCGAGAAGTTCGCCGGCTGCACGATCGCCGAGATCCACGACCTCTACGGCACCAACGCCTACCGGCGCTACGAGCGGCGCGCGCTGGAGGAGGCGATCCAGATCTACCCCGAGGCGGTGATCGCCACGCCGGGCGGCATCGTGTCGGATCCGGCCACCTTCAACCTGCTGCTCGCGCACTGCACCACCGTGTGGCTGAAGGCCAACCCCGAAGACCACATGCGGCGTGTGGCCGCGCAGGGCGACGTGCGGCCGATGGCGGCCAGCGGCGAAGCGATGGACGACCTCAAGCGCATCCTGGCCGGCCGCCTGTCGTTCTATGCCAAGGCCGATCTGAGCTTCGACACCAGCGGGCAGACCCTCGAGCAGGCGTTCCAGGGCCTGCGCGAGCAGGTGCGCTCGGGCATCGGCCTGCTCGTCTGAGCGGCGACCACGGACTTGCCGCGACCGGTTTGCCGGCGCGCGGCGCGCGGCGCACAGTACCGGCAGCCTCGACGGTTGACAGCGATTCGAACATGCACTATCGTGCATATACGGCGCCGGAACCGTCGCCGTGAGGCGCACTAAAGTGCATTATCAGTCCCCTTCCCGGAGACCGACATGACCGCCCCGCCCGTCGTCGACTACCGCACCGACCCATCGCATTACCGCCACTGGAAGCTGAGCTTCGACGGTCCCGTGGCCACATTGGCGATGGACGTCGCCGAGGACGGCGGCATCGCGCCGGGCTACAAGCTCAAGCTCAACAGCTACGACCTCGGGGTCGACATCGAACTGCACGACGCGCTGCAGCGCATCCGCTTCGAGCACCCCGAGGTGCGCTCGGTGATCGTCACCAGCCTGAAAGACCGCGTGTTCTGCTCGGGCGCCAACATCTTCATGCTCGGCCTGTCGAGTCACGCCTGGAAGGTGAACTTCTGCAAGTTCACCAACGAGACGCGCAACGGCATCGAGGACAGCTCCCAGCACTCGGGGCTCAAGTTCGTCGCCGCGCTCAACGGCTCGTGCGCCGGCGGCGGCTACGAGCTGGCGCTGGCGTGCGACGACATCGTGCTGGTCGACGACCGCTCGTCGTCGGTGTCGCTGCCCGAGGTGCCGCTGCTCGGCGTGCTGCCCGGCACCGGCGGCCTGACGCGGGTGACCGACAAGCGGCACGTGCGCCACGACCTGGCCGATGTCTTCTGCACCACCACCGAAGGCGTGCGCGGCCAGCGCGCGGTGCAGTGGCGGCTGGTCGACGCGGTGGTCAAGCCGGCGCAGTTCGGCGCCGCGGTGCAGGAGCGTGCGCGCAAGCTGGCGCAGGCGAGCGATCGGCCCGCCGGCGGCAAGGGCGTCGCGCTGCCGCGCATCGAGCGCACGGTGGGCGGCGACGCGATCGTCTACGAGCACGTGCAGGTGCAGATCGACCGCGCCAAACGGGTCGCGACGCTCACCGTCAAGGCGCCGACAGCGCCGCAGCCGGACGACCTCTTCGGCATCGAGGCCGCCGGCGCGTCGTGGTGGCCGCTGGCGATGGCGCGCCAGCTCGACGATGCGATCCTGCACCTGCGCACCAACGAGCTCGACATCGGCCTGTGGCTGCTGAAGACCGCCGGCGAAGCCGCCGCCGTGCTGGCGTGCGACCGCGCGCTCGGGCAGCACGCGGGCCACTGGTTCGTGCGCGAGACGCAAGGCATGCTGCGCCGCACGCTGGCGCGCCTGGACGTGTCGGCGCGCACGCTGTTCGCGCTGATCGAGCCCGGCTCGTGCTTCGCCGGCACGCTGGCCGAGCTGGCGTTCGCTGCCGACCGCGCCTACATGCTCGCGCTGCCAGACGACGCAGCGCGTGCGCCCAGGCTCGTGCTGTCGGAGGCCAACTTCGGCGCCTGCCCGATGGCCAACGGCCAGACGCGGCTGGTGCGCCGCTTCTACGGCGAGGCGCAGCCACTGGCCGCGGCGAGGCAGGCGATCGGCCAGCCGCTCGATGCGCAGGCCGCGCTCGCGCTCGGCCTGGTGACCTCGGCGCCCGACGACATCGACTGGGCCGACGAGACGCGCATCGCGATCGAGGAGCGCGCGGCCATGTCGCCCGACGCGCTGACGGGCCTGGAGGCCAACCTGCGCTTCGCCGGTCACGAGAACATGGCCAGCCGCATCTTCGGCCGTCTGACCGCGTGGCAGAACTGGATCTTCATCCGACCCAACGCGGTCGGAGACAAGGGCGCCTTGAAGGTCTACGGCAAGGGCGAGAAGGCGCAGTTCGACTGGAAACGGGTGTGACCCACCCCCTGAACAGGACCAAGGCGATGAGCAGCATCAACTACAGCGAGAAGATCCCCAACAACGTCAACCTGAGCGAAGACCGCACGCTGCAGCGCGCGCTCGAGCAGTGGCAGCCCAACTACCTGCAGTGGTGGGCCGACGTCGGCCCCGAGGGCTCGCGCAACTTCGACGTCTATCTGCGCACCGCGACCAGTGTCGATCCGCAGGGCTGGGCGCAGTTCGGCTACGTGAAGATGCCCGACTACCGCTGGGGCATCTTCCTGAACCCGGCCGAGAAGGACCGCAAGATCCACTTCGGCGACCATCTCGGCGAGGCCGCGTGGCAAGACGTGCCCGGCGAACACCGCGCCAACCTGCGCCGCATCATCGTCACGCAGGGCGACACCGAGCCGGCGTCGGTCGAGCAGCAGCGCCACCTCGGCCTCACGGCGCCGAGCCTGTACGACCTGCGCAACCTGTTCCAGGTCAACGTCGAAGAGGGCCGCCACCTGTGGGCGATGGTCTACCTGCTGCACAAGCACTTCGGCCGTGACGGCCGCGAGGAGGCCGAGGCGCTGCTCGAGCGCCGCTCGGGCGACCAGGACAACCCGCGCATCCTCGGCGCCTTCAACGAGAAGACGCCCGACTGGCTGAGCTTCTTCATGTTCACCTACTTCACCGACCGCGACGGCAAGTTCCAGCTCTGTGCGCTGGCCGAAAGCAGCTTCGACCCGCTGGCGCGCACCACCAAGTTCATGCTGACCGAAGAAGCGCACCACATGTTCGTCGGCGAGAGCGGGGTCTCGCGCGTGATCCAGCGCACCTGCCAGGTGATGAACGAACTGAAGACCGACGATTCCGCCCGCCTGCGCGCCGCCGGCGTGATCGACCTGGCGACGATCCAGCGCTACCTCAACTTCCATTTCAGCGTGACGATCGACCTGTTCGGCGCCGACCAGTCGAGCAACGCCGCCACGTTCTACAGCTCGGGCCTGAAGGGGCGCTTCGAGGAGGGCAAGCGCAGCGACGACCACGTGCTCAAGGGCCAGACCTACAAGGTGCTCGACGTCGACAACGGCAAGCTGTTCGAGAAGCAGGTGCCGATGCTCAACGCGCTCAACGAGGTGCTGCGCGACGACTACATCAAGGATTCGATCGCCGGCGTCGAGCGCTGGAACAAGGTGATCGAGAAGGCCGGTATCGCGCTGCGGCTGAAGACGCCGCACAAGGCGTTTCATCGACAAATCGGCACGCTGTCGGGGGTGAAGGTGGCGCCCGACGGCCGCGTGGTCAGCGACCAGGAATGGAACGCCAGCGTCGCGCAATGGCTGCCCACCGACGACGACCGCGCCTTCGTCGCCAGCCTGATGGGCCGCGTCGCCGAGCCAGGCAAGTTCGCCAACTGGATCGCGCCGCCGGTGATGGGCATCAACCGGCAGCCGGTCGATTTCGAGTACGTGCGCTTCGCGTGATGACCCACCCCCGAAGCGGCCTGGCGGCCGACTCCCTCTCCAGGGGGGCGAGCCCGGTCACGGAAGGTCCGGTGGACCTTTCGTGCCTGGTGAGCGGCCGAGCCGCAAGGCTCGGCGCGGCCTGCAAGGCACACCAGCGGCGCGGCAGAGCCGGGCCTGCCGTCGGAGCCGGCAGGCGCTCAGGCCGTCCAAGCCGACGCAGGTCGGCTTGGAGCCGCGACCTTCTCTCCGCGGTGTTCGCTTGGCTGGTTGCGCTCGAGCGAATCTGCGGCGCCTGTGCCTCACCGCATGACCTTGTCGAAGGCTGAGATGGACTCCCCCGTCATCGATGGCGTGCTGAATCAGCACCTGATCGACCCCGAGATCTGCATCCGCTGCAACACCTGCGAAGAAGCCTGCCCGGTGGGCGCGATCACGCACGATTCGCGCAACTACGTGGTCGACCCGGTCAAGTGCCAGCGCTGCCTGGCGTGCATTCCGCCGTGCCCGACGGGGGCGATCGACAACTGGCGCCAGGTGCTGCGCGTACGCGCCTACTCGCTGGCCGAGCAGTTCGGCTGGGACGTGCTGCCGGCGGAGGTGCCGCTCGACGCGCAGCAGGCCGACGGGTCGGTCGCCGTGGCACCGCCGCCGGCCGCGCAGCCCGCGGTGCAACTCGAGCCAGGCGAGACGGTGTTCAACGGCGCGGAGTTCAGCGCCACGCTGCCGCCATGGTCGGCGGCCCACGCCTACACCAACCTCTACGGGCCGAAGAACCCGACGCGTGCCACCGTCGCCGGCAACTTCCGCGTCACCGAGGTCGGCCGCGACTACGATACCCATCACATCGTGCTCGACTTCGGAAGCATGCCGTTCCCGGTGCTCGAGGGCCAGAGCATCGGCATCGTGCCGCCCGGCACCGACGAGCAGGGCCGGCCGCACTATGCGCGCCAGTACTCGATCGCCAGCCCGCGCAACGGCGAGCGCCCCGGCTACAACAACCTCTCGCTCACCGTGAAGCGCGTGCTCGAGGACTATCAAGGCCGGCCGGTGCGCGGCGTGGCGAGCAACTACCTGTGCGATCTGAAGGTCGGTGACTCGGTGCAGGTGATCGGCCCGTTCGGTTCCAGCTTCCTGATGCCCAACCACCCGCGCTCGCACATCGTGATGATCTGCACCGGCACCGGCTCGGCGCCGATGCGCGCGATGACCGAATGGCGCCGCCGGCTGCGCGCGTCGGGCAAGTTCGCGGGCGGCAAGCTGATGCTGTTCTTCGGCGCGCGCACGAAGGAGGAGTTGCCGTACTTCGGCCCGCTGCAGAACCTGCCGAAGGACTTCATCGACATCCACCTCGCGTTCTCGCGAACGAGCGGCGCGCCCAAGCGCTACGTGCAGGACCTGATGCGCGAGCGCGCGGCCGACCTCGGCGAACTGCTCGGCAACGCCGACACGCACGTGTACGTGTGCGGCCTCAAGGCGATGGAAGAAGGCGTCGTGCTGGCGCTGCGCGACGTGGCGCAGCAAGCCGGGCTGCGGTGGGAGACGCTGCGCAGCGCGCTGCGCGACGAAGGTCGACTGCATCTCGAAACGTATTAGGGCCCGTGACGGCGTCACGCCGGCGGGTGCGCGCGCCGCGCTATCCTGCGCGTTGCTCATGACCGCCGCGCCCGACCAGCCTGCCGACGACGGCGCCACCGTGCCGCGAGGGGTGCGCAGCGGCAATGCGCTGCCCGACGGTGCACGGCTGGCCGAATTCGAGGTGCGTGGCGTCATCGGCGAAGGCGGCTTCGGCATCGTCTACCTGGCGTGGGACACGTCGCTGCAGCGCCAGGTGGCGATCAAGGAGTACATGCCGGCGACGCTGGCCGCGCGCACGCACGGCTCGAAGGTGTTGCCGCGCACCGACAAGTCGACCGAGACCTTTGCGCTCGGTCTGCGCAGCTTCGTCAACGAGGCGCAGTTGCTGGCGAGCTTCGACCATCCGTCGCTGCTCAAGGTGTACCGCTTCTGGGAGGCCAACGGCACCGCGTACATGGTGATGCCGTACTACCAGGGCGTGACGCTGAAGAAGGCGCTCAACGCGCTCGATGCGCCGCCCGAGGAGGCCTGGCTGTTGCGGCAACTGGGGCAGTTGCTCGACGCGCTCGCCGTCATGCACCGCGGCCGTTGCTACCACCGCGACATCGCGCCCGACAACATCCTGCTGCTCGACGACGGCACGCCGCTGCTGCTCGACTTCGGCGCCGCGCGCCGCGTGATCGGTGACGCGACGCATGCGCTGACCGCGTTTCTCAAGCCCGGCTACGCGCCGGTCGAGCAGTACGCCGAGATGCCGACGATGAAGCAGGGCCCGTGGACCGATCTCTACGCGCTCGGCTCGGTCGTGCACTACGCGATCACCGGCCGCACGCCGCCGGAGTCGGTGGCGCGGCTGGTCAACGACACGATGGTGCCGCTGGCGGTGGTCGCCAGGGGCCGCTACAGCGAGCGCTTCCTGCGTGCGATCGACCATGCGCTGGCGGTGCGGCCGGAAGACAGGCCGCAAAGCGCGACCGAGTTGCGCGATTCGCTCGGCATCGAGGAAAGGCGCGCCCGCTCGGGCGGCGGCGATCGCATTCCGACTGCGCCGCAGGCGCTCGACGAGACGGTGCTGGTCCGCGATGCACCGCGCATGTCGCAGCCGCAGGCCGCACCCGCGATGCCGGCGTCGGTGCCCGCGCCCGCAGCCCCTGCCGCGGTGCCACCGCGTTCGGTA
>JAJVIL010000035.1 GCA_022072045.1 Burkholderiaceae bacterium
GGGCGGGCTCGCGCTGCTGGCAGCCGCCGGCGGCGCGCGCGCCGAACCGGTGACCTACCGCTTCGACCCCACGCACACGTTCGTCGGCTTCGAGGTGCTGCACTTCGGCACCTCGACCATCCGCGGCCGCATCGGCCCGCTCAACGGCTACGCGGTGCTCGACCGCGCGGCGCGCACGGGCCACGTGCAGGTGGAGATCGACACGTCGCTCGCATCGACCGGCGTGGCGCCGCTCGATGCCCGGCTGAAGGAGCCCGACATGCTGGCGGTGCAGGCCAACCCGCGCGCGTACTTCGTCGCCGACCACGCCGAGTTCGACGACGCCGGGCGCGTCACCGCGCTGCGCGGCGAGTTCACGCTGCGCGGCATCGGCCAATCGCTGACGCTGACCGCACGGCGCTTCGCCTGCTACACATCGCCGCTGTTTCAGCGCGAGGTCTGCGGCGGCGACTTCGAAGGTCGCTTCAACCGCAGCAGCGTCGGCATCACGTACAGCCTGCCTTTCGTCAGCGACAGCGTGCGCCTGCTGGTGGCGGTGGAAGGCATTCGCGACTGAACGCGTCGCGAAGCGCGCGCCAGGCTGCAGCCGCGCGCGGGGCCGTGGGCCGCGCTTTCGCCGTCAGCCGACCGGCACGTAGCGCGTGCTCGGCCCCTTGCCGGTCTGCCGCAGCAGACCGCGCTCGGCCAGCGTCGCGAGGTGTTTGGACGCGGTGGCCGGGCTAACGCCGCACAGTTGCGCGTAGCCGCTCTTGTTGATCGCGCCATCGCGCAGCAGACGCTGCGCAAGGATCAGTCGGTGCGCGTCGCCGAGCAGATCTTCGGTGTGCTGCCGCCAGTCGGCGGCGAGCCGTTGCTCGCGGCTGTGCTCGCGATCGAAGGTGTCGCGCAGGCGGTTCAAGTCGGAGGCAAACTGCTCGGCCAGGCCATGGCGGTGCATCAGCGCCTGCGCCGCCTCGCGCTCCTTGACCGCGATGGCGAGATAGGCCTGGGCGATCGCCAGCCGCGCGCGCACGTGGGCCTCGGCGGGCATCGGCACCGTCAGCACGGCGCGCTGGCGCTGGATCTCGGTGGATTCAGCGAAGTGCACCGCCGACTCCTCGGCGACCAGGCGGTCCTTGTCGCGCTCGTCGAGCTGGCCCAGCAGCTCGGGCTTCAGCTTGCGCACCTGTTCGTTCAGCGCCGGGCTGCTCTCGCTCATCGGCGCGGCAAGCACCGCCTCGACGTGGCGGTCGCCCTGCTGCTCGTCGCTCGCATCGCGCGAGCCCTGGAAGCGCTTGAAGTGCGCCTCGGCGAGGTTGAAGTGCGCGCGCGTGGCCTCCAGCCGCAAGCCGCTGGCCACGCTGGTGCGCAGTGCGTGCCGATACTGCTCGATCGCCTGGTCGAGCCGCCCCTGCAGGTAGTAGGTCGCGCCAAGGTTGACGTGCGTCGCGGCGACGATCTGCGGTTCGACGTCTTGCTGCGCAGCCACTTCGAGCACGCGCTGCGCGTACTCGATGGCGCGCTCGAACTGCCGCAACTCGGCATAAATCGAGCTGAGGTTGAGCCAGGTGGCGAGCACCGAGCGACGATCGCCCAGGCGCTCGAAAAGGTTGAGCGCACGCTGCTTGTGCTGCAGCGCCTCGCCCAACTGCCCCGAGCGCCGCGCCAGTTCGCCCCACGATTGCGCCAGCATGCCGGCGATCTCGTCGGGCGCTTCGATTTCGCCGGCGATCGCCTGCGCGCGCTGCAGCACGGTCTTCGCGCGCGGGTCGTTGCGCTGCAGGTACAGCCACGCCAGCCGCGCCAGCGTGGTGAGGTAGGCCTCGATCGCGCCGCGGTCCGACTGCTGCGGGTCGGCCTGCCGCAGGCACTGCGCACTGTCTTCGTAGCATGCGAAGGCGCGGTCGGCGTCGCGCGCTTCGTGAAACGCGCCGAGCGCGCCGTACGCGATGCCCATCAGCAGCTTGTCGTTCGCTGCCACCGCTGCCTGCAGCGCGGCCTCGCTGGCGGCCAGCGTGCGGTCGGTCTGGCCGCGCGTGCGCGCGAGGCTCGCGCGCGCGAGTTCGAGGTCGACCCGCTCGCGCGGGGTCAGTGCAGCCGCGGCGAGCCGCTCGACCAGCGCGTCGGTCTCGGGATGGTTGGCCGCCTGCAACGCACCGGCCCGCAGCGCGTGAATGAAGCCGCGCGCATCGGCCGCCGCCCAGTGGTGCCACAGCGCCCCGCCGATGTCGCGCCGCATCGCCGCGCGCCCGGCCTGCCTGCGGTGCCAGGCTTGTTGTTGCGACGAGTCCAACGCCAGGCGCCGCGCTGCTTCCGACTGCAGCCAGCGCCGCAGCGCGAACCGCGCCGGCACCCCGATCGGCTCGCGCACCATCAGCTCGGCCAGCGCGCGGCGGGCGCGGTCGAGGTGGCGATAGAACGTGCTCGCGCCGACGCCCCAGAGCCCGCACAGGTTCTCGATCGACGGCTCGTCGGCGCGCCGGCGGTAGCGATCGCGGAACTCCGGCACCGCGAGCACGCCGGCATGGCACGCCGCGGCGAGCATCGGTCGCCACGCCGTCAGCTCGAGCCAGGCCTTGCGATCGATGCCTTCGAAGGTCGGCGCGCGGTCGGGCCGCAGCTGCGTCAGCGCCCAGCGCAGCATCAGGTCGGCCGCCAGCTCGAGCGGCTGCTCGACCTCGAGCGCCTCGCCGAGCGTGCCCTGCAGCAGACCCCGGTATCGGTGCATCAGCCAGCGCGCAGCGCGCGGCCGCTGCCGCACCAGTTCATCGAGCGTGCCCGAGCGCTGCGCCGCCAGCGCCGCATCGATCAGCGCCTCGGCCAGCGCCACGGCATTGCCGGCCGCCCGCCGTGCGCGGGCGGTGTGCCCTCGGTTGCCGATCGCTGGTGTCTCTGGCATGGTCGCGACTGCAAAGCGACGAGCGACTGCGCACGGCCGCGATGTCGAACTGGGGATTGTGCCGTGCGGCGAGCGCGTGCTGTGATGCGCCGCCTCGCGCCCGGGGCCGCTTCCGAGGAGCCTGAATGAAACGCCTTGCGCGCCTGCACCCGCTGAACCCCAAGCAGCCCGACGGCACCGACAGCGTGGTGCTGGCGGTGTACGCGCCGTTCGGCACCGACGCCGTGCTCAGCCGCTACCCCGACGCGACGTCGGGCGTCCCGATCCACCGGCAGGTGCTGGTGAAGGCGCTGCAGCGCGTCGCCGGCGAGGGTGTCCACGTGTCGGCGCTGATCGACCTGTTCGACGACGACAGCTACCTGGTCGAGATCCCGGCGCTGCAGCCCAAGGCGATGCGCATCACCTCGGCGTGGAAGCAGAACATGGCCTCGCCACATGCGCTGGCCGGCTTTCTGCGGCGCACCCACGCCGTGCACCCGTGCTCGGCGCTCGTGCTGGCGCTCGAAGGCCACGGCGCGGGCTACCTGCCCGAAGTCGACCCGGCCAACCTGACGCCCGAAAAGACCACCTCCAACGGTCAGGTCCAATGGACCTTCGGCAAGGACGAAGTTCGTGTCAGCGCGTCGCCCGGTGCGCCGGCGTTGCCGATGTTCTCCGGGGTGCTGCCGATGTTCTCCGGGGTGCTGCCGGCGGTCGCGATGCCGCTGTCGACCTCGGGACTGGCCAAGGCGCTGCGCCTGGCGCAGCGCCAGGGCGTGCCGCGGCCGGCGGTGATCCATTTCAACAACTGCTTCAACATGTCGGTGGAACACCTGCACACGGTGGCACCGCACGCCGATTTCGCCACCGGTTACGGCAACTACAACTTCTTCTCATCGGGAACGACGTACCCGAGCGTGTTCCGGCACCTGGGCCGCGCAGGGGTCGCGAGCCGCGAAGCGCTGGCGCAATGGTTCGCCGACGAGAACCACCGCCCGCTGGCCGCCAAGGGCAACCATCCCACCATCGGCGCCGTCGTGCGGCTGGCGCGCCTGCGCGAGATCGGCCAGTGCATCGACGTCCTCGCCGGCGCGCTGCTCGCCGCGCTGCGACCCCTCGACCCTGCCGACCGGCCGGCCGCGCTGGCGAAGATCGAAGCCGCGGTGGTGCAGGCGAAAAAGTACGACAGCGTGGCCGACTACGCGCTGGTCGCCCCCGACCAGTTGAGCGATCTCGGCAGTCTGGCCGCCGAGTTGCTGAAGCACGATTTCGGTGCGGTGCCGGTCCATGCCGCAGCCACCGCGCTGGGCAACGCGCTGGCCGGCATCAAGCGCTACGGCGACGTCGACACGCCGTGGATGGACATGGCACAGACCTGGGACTTCAGCGATCGGGCGCTGGCGATGAACATCTTCCTGCCCGACCCGCAGCGCAAAGGCGTCTGGGACTGGCGAGCCCCGTTCTACATGGCCTCGAAGCTGCCGCCGGGAGCGCCGAACCGGGAGGCCGAGCCGATCCCGTTCCTGACGGGCACGCGCTGGATCGACTTCATCGACGAATACCACAAGAACCCGACGGCGTTCTCGTTGCTGCCGGCGCTGGCGCCGCGGTTTCCGGCGTTCAGGCCGAAGTTCGACCCCAAGGGTCCGAATCAGGGCCCCGACCAGCCCGGCCGCCCGCCCCGTGGCCCAGCCCGATCGCGAGACGATGATCAAGGCCAGGCTTGAAGGCGCGGCGGACAGCGCCGCCTGACGGCACGAACACCGCCGCCTGACGGCGGCGCGGCGCCCGAAATCGTCTGCCGATCGTCTACTTGTGACTGCCGGATCCGCCGCTTTGTTGCGTCGCAATGCGACGCGGCCTTCGATGCAATGCCTCCCACGCCGCCGCAGTGATGGCGGCACAGGAGACCCGAATGTCGTCCCAGCAACTCCGCTCGCTCGCCCACCACGTCATCGCTGGCGGGCAACGACCGCTGCGCCCCTGGCCGCGCCTGGCGCCGGTCGACAAGGCGCCGCTGCCCAAACCCCTGGTGATGGGCGGCACCGTGCCGCCCCAGCCCAAGGCCACGGTACGCACCCGCTGGCAGCCCGATTCGATGCCGGTGTTCCCGATCGAACCGGCCAACGACCCGATCCGTCACCTGGTCGACGACGACCGCGCGTCGCTGACTCTGCTGGCGCTGGTGCTGTGCGTGACGCTCTCGATCGCACTGCTCGGGTTCGGATTGCAGCTCCTGCAATGAAAGCCGGGCCAATCGGCACCCAGGTCGTCGCGCGCGGCGGTCGCTGATCCCCTCGGTGCTGCAGTGCGTCGGCGGCGCAGCGTCGCGGCGCTGCGGCTTGCGTACAGTGCGCGGCACCGCTGCCCGCTTGCGCTCGCCCATGCCCGATTCGCCCGCCGTCGACACACCGCCGTCACGCTGGCAGCGCTTGGCCGCCGCTGGCGTGCGCGCATTCCACGCCTACGCCGGCTGGCTGGTCGAATTGAGCTGGTGGCGATTTGCGCTGCTGTCGATCCTGCTGCTGATCGTGGCCGCGCTGCTGCAGGAGATCCCGCCGTTCAGTTGGAAGACCAGCGAGGTCGTTGTCGACAACGAAGGCTCGCCGCCGGCGCCGCCCACGCCACCGAAAGCGCCGGGGCGCGAGCCCGTGGTGCGGATCGAGAAGAGCAAGACCGGCAAGCCGGGCGAGTACGGCTACGAGATCAAGATCGGCGAAGGCGGCGTCAGCATCACGCCCAAGGCGCCGTCAGCCAGCACGCCGGGCGCGGCCAGCGCTGCCAGCGGCGCGCGCACTCCGGCGGCCACGCCGTCGGTCGAGATCCACCTGCCGCCCGGCGCCACCAGCGAGAGCGTGCGTCAGGCGGTCGAAGAGGCGCGGCGTTCGATCGCCGAGGCGATCGAAGAAGCTCGCCAGGACGCCAAGGACGAGGCCGACGCCGCCCGCGACGAGGCCGTCGCCAAGCCCACCAGCAAGCGCGTGCGGGTACGCACCACCAGCTTCGGCGATTTCCTGCCGCAGCTCGCGCTGCTGTGGATCATCGCCTCGGCGGTGATCAAGATCACCTACAAGCGCCAGATCCAGGCCGAGGCGCAGGCCGCACAGGCCACCGAGACGGCCGAGGCCGAGTCGCTCAAGCGCCAGGTGGTCGAGGCGCGCATGGCGGCGATGCAGGCGCAGGTGGAGCCGCACTTCCTGTTCAACACGCTGGCGTCGATCGACCACCTGATCGAGACCGACCCGGCGCGCGCCAGCACGATGCAGAAGAACCTGATCGCGCTGCTGCGCGCGTCGATGCCGACGCTGCGCGAGGCCGGCGACGGCGCGCCGCGCGACCTGAAGCGCGAGCTCGAGGTGATCCGTCCGTACCTGGAGATCCTGAAGGTTCGGATGGAAGAGCGTCTGCGCACCGAGATCGACATCCCCGAGGGGCTGCAATCGGCCGAGTTCCCGCCGATGATGATCCAGACGCTGGTGGAGAACGCGATCAAGCATGGCCTGGAACCCAAGCCCGAGGGGGGCCGTCTGGACGTGCGCGCCGAGGTGCAGCACGGCAAGCTCGCGGTCACCGTGGCCGACACGGGCGTCGGCTTCGGCAAGGCCGCCACCGCGGGCACCGGCGTCGGCCTGGCCAACATCCGCGAGCGGCTGGCGCTGCTGTACGGCAACAAGGCCACGTTGAGCGTGCGCGAGAACCCGGGCGGCGGCACCGCGGTGACGATCACCGTGCCGTACAAGAGCATCGACAGCGCGATGGCGGCATGAGGCCGCGCGCCGCTACGATCGCCGCATGAACAGCAACAGCAGCACGCCGCGCGCGGTGCTGGCCGACGACGAGCGGCTGATGCGCGAGCAGATGCGCGCACGGCTGGCCGAGGTGTGGCCCGAGCTGCAGATCGTGGCCGAGGCCAGGAACGGCATCGAGGCGGTGCAGGCGGTGCGCGAGCACGGGCCCGACATCGTGTTTCTCGACATCCGCATGCCGGGGCTCACCGGCGTCGAGGCCGCGCGGCAGATCGCGCAGCTCGACCTCGACGACGACGCGCTGCTGCCCGAGATCGTTTTCGTCACCGCGTACGACCAATACGCGATCGAGGCCTTCGAGCAGGGCGCGGCCGACTACGTGCTCAAGCCGGCCGAGCGCGAACGGCTTGCGCTCACGGCGGAGCGCCTGAAGAAACGCCTGGCCGCGCGAGGCACCGCCGATGCCGCGGCCAGTACACCGATCCAGCAGTTGCTGCACAGGCTCTCGGCGCAGTTGAACCCGGGATCCGCCGGCTATCTGCAATGGATCCAGGCCAGCGTCGGCTCGACGATCCAGATGATTCCGGTGGCCGACGTGCTGTTCTTCATCAGCGACGAGAAGTACACCCGGGTGCAGACCGCGCAGCTCGAGGCGCTGATCCGCAAACCGATCAAGGAGCTGGTCGACGAGCTCGATCCGAAGCTGTTCTGGCAGATCCACCGCTCGACGCTGGTCAACGTGCACGCGGTGGCCGGCGTGGCGCGCGACTTCCGCGGCCGGCAGATCGTCAGCGTCAAGGGCCACCCCGAGAAGCTCGAGGTCAGCCGCAGCTACGCGGGGCTGTTCAAGGGGATGTAGGCGGCGCCGTTGCCGGTTTGAGCCACGACGCGATGCACCACTGCGCCGCCCAGTACGTGGCGAGGATCCACAAGCTGGCCGCGGGCAGCGGCAGTGCGAACCTGTTGATCGCCAGCAGCGCGTCGGAGACCATGAACAGCGCACCGCCGAGCATCAGCAGGCGGCCGCGTCTTCGATCGTCGCCTTGCGCAGCGAGCCCCACGACGGCGGTCTGCGCCGACATCGCTGTCAGCGCGAGCACGTAGCCGGCCACCGGCACGCGCAGCGCCATCGGCAGCGACGGCCACAGCAGCGCCAGCACTGTGCCGGCGACCAGCACATAGACCGCGACCGCCGCCGGCCGTGCGAGCAGGCGCTGGCCGCGCGTGAACGCGACGAGGTAGGCGATGTGCGCCAGCAGGAACGCCACCAGGCCGGGCAGGAAACCTTGCCGCGGCCAGAGCAGCGCCACATCGCCGAGCAGCGATAGCACCAGGCCGCTCAGCAACGCGGCGCGCGCGCCCGGGGTATCGATGCCGCGCGGCCACGCCCGACACAGAATGAGCAGCGTCGTCAACGGCTTGAACACGAAGGCCAGCGCCGCGCGATCGAGCGCCCACGGCGCCGCCGTGATGGCCAGCAACGCGCAGGCGACGATCAGCGCATCGAGCGTCCGTGGGCTCATCGCGCGCAGCATCAGGTCGGCGCCGGCGCGCTGCGTGCCGCCAGCTCGGCGCGCAGCCGCTTCAGCCGCTCGCGCGGGTCTTCGCGCTGCTGCACTTGGTCAAGCTTCATCTCGGCGATGAAACGGCTCGGCAGCGCGGCCACGGCGTCGCGGCCGCGCTTGCGGCGCTTCAGCGCGCTGACCAGCAGCGTCTGCCGCGCGCGCGTCACGCCCACGTACATCAGACGGCGCTCCTCTTCCAGCCGCTGCGCGGTGACTGGGTCGGCCTCGGCGGCGAACGGCAGCAGGCCCTCGTTGACGGCGGCCAGCATCACGTGCGGCCACTCCAGGCCCTTGGCGGCGTGCAGCGTCGACAGCGTCACCACGTCGGCATCGTCGCCGCGCTCGGCGATGCTGTGCAGGATGCTGATCGTCTGCGCCACCTGCAGCACGCTGGCGGCGTCGCCGACCTGGCCCGAGCCGTCGGCCGCCGCATCGCCGCCGCAGCGCCGCGCGATCCAATCGACGAACTCGAGCACGTTGGTCCAGCGCGCCTGGGCAAGCCGGGCCTGGTCTTCGCCGTCGAACAGGTGCTGCTCGTAGCCGATGTCGCGCAGCCACTGGCCCAGCAGCGCACGCGCCGCCTCGCTGCCCTGCGCGTGGCGGGCACGGAATTCGAGGTCGTTGACCGTGCGGCCGAACTCGTGCAGCGCCTGCACCGCCTTGCGCGGCAGCGCCGCGTGCAGGCTGTCGGCGAACAGCGCCTCGAACAGCGACACCTTCCAGCGGGCGGCGAACTCTGCCAGCCCAGTGAGCGTCTGGTGGCCGATGCCGCGCTTGGGCGACGCCACCGCACGCAGGAACGCCGGGTCGTCGGAGTGATTGACCAAGAGCCGCAGCCAGGCGCACAGATCCTTGATCTCGGCGCGGTCGAAGAAGCTCTGTCCACCGGAGACGCGGTAAGGGATCTGCGCGCGCCGCAGCGCCTGCTCGAACACCTTGGCCTGGTGGTTGGCGCGGTACAGCACGGCGAAGTCGCGCCAGTGCGCGCCGGCGCCGCGGCGCGCCTGCACCCAGGCCACGGCGCGATCGGCCTCGTGCTCCTCGTTGTCGCAGTCGATGCGCTTGACCGGCTCGCCGTCGCCGTGCTCGCTCCACAGCGTCTTGGCGTACAGCTTGGGGTTGGCCGCGATCACGTGGTTGGCCGCGCGCAGGATGGCGCCGGTCGAGCGGTAGTTCTGCTCCAGTGCGATCACCTGCAGCGTGGCGTAATCGCGCGGCAGCCGCTTCAGGTTCTCGATCGTCGCGCCGCGCCAGCCGTAGATGCTCTGGTCGTCGTCGCCCACCGCGGTGAACCGCCCCGCCGCGCCGACCAGCGCCTTCAGCAGCTCGTACTGCACGGCATTGGTGTCCTGCACCTCGTCGATCAACACATGCGCGAAGCGCTGCTGCCAATGCGCACGCAGGTCGGCGTGCTCGCGCAGCAGCTTCAGCGGCAGGCCGATCAGGTCGTCGAAGTCGACCGCCTGGTAGGCGGCCAGCCGCTCGTGGTAGCGCTGCATCACGCGCGCGGCCACGCGTTCGTCGTCGTTGCCCGCCGCAGCGGCCGCTGCGTCGGTGTCGAGGCCGGCGTTCTTCCAGCCGCTGATCGTCCACTGCCAGCGGCGCGCCAGGGCGGCGTCGGTGGTGCCGCCGGCGTCGCGCAGCAGCGCCAGCACGTCGTCGCTGTCGAGGATCGAGAAGCGCGGCTTCAGGCCGATCGCCTGGCCGTGCTCGCGCAGCATGCGAACACCCAGCGCGTGGAAGGTGCACACCACCAGCGCCGATGCCGCGCGCGGGCCGGCCAGCTCGCGCGCGCGCTCGCGCATCTCGGCGGCGGCCTTGTTGGTGAAGGTGATTGCCGCGATGCGCTCGGGCGCCACCCCCGAGCGCAGCAGGTGCACGATCTTGTGCACGATGACGCGCGTCTTGCCCGAGCCCGCACCGGCCAGCACCAGGCATGGCCCGTCGGTGTGCCGCACGGCGCGCCATTGCGCAGGGTTCAGGGCAGCGGCGTGTGCGGTCATCGGGTCGGCCCGGCGCTGCGCGCCTCCTCGCCGGATGGGTTTTCGGGCGGCGGCGCGGCGCTCATCGGCGGCGCGCGATCATAGCCAAGGGCTGCGCGCGTGCCTGTGGTATGAAGGGCAGCCGTG
Organism: Burkholderiaceae bacterium; assembly: GCA_022072045.1. GTDB lineage: Bacteria > Pseudomonadota > Gammaproteobacteria > Burkholderiales > Burkholderiaceae_C > JAEUPI01. The sequence continues at coordinate 10,298 of JAJVIL010000035.1, forward strand.
GTTGACCATCGGATTCGAATGCAAGACCGTGCTGCGCCGCTGTCGCGGCGGCTCTGGTTGACGCGCGCGGCCGCGCTCGCCGTGGCGCCGGCGTTCGTGCGCCACGCGCGCGCCGCCGACGTGCCGCGCTTCGCGCTCGGCGTGGCGTCGGGTCAGCCGCACGAACGCGGCATCGTGCTGTGGACCCGGCTCACCGGCGACGGCCTGCCCGAGCGCACCGAGGTGCGCTGGGAAATCGCGCGCGACGAGCGCTTCACCGACATCGCCGCACGCGGCAGCGAGGCGGCATCGGCCGACGAGGTGCACAGCGTCCATGCCGAGGTGTCCGGGCTGCAACCCGGCCGCTGGTACTGGTATCGCTTCGAGGCGCTCGGCCAGCGCAGTGCCGCCGGCCGCACGCGCACCGCGCCGGCCGCAGGCGACGCGGTGGGCCTGCGCTTCGCGCTGGCGAGCTGCCAGCGCTTCGACCACGGCTACTACGCGGCCTGGCGCCAGGTGGCGGCGTCGGATCTCGACTTCGTGCTCTTCGTCGGCGACTACATCTACGAGTACGCGTCGCCGCCGACTGCGGTGCGCTACCACGAGGGGCCGCTGGTGCGCACGCTGGATCAGTACCGCGCGCGCTACGCGCAGTACAAGGGCGACCCGCAGTTGCAGGCCGCGCACGCGGCGCTGCCGTGGCTGCAGGTGTGGGACGACCACGAGGTCGAGAACGACTACGCCGGCCTGCAGGGCTCCCACCTCGAACCCGACTTCGGCGCGCAGCGCGCCGCGGCCTACCGCGCCTACTGGGAGCACATGCCGTTTCCGAAGTCGATGCGGCCCACCGGTCCCGACATGCGCATCTACGGCCGCACCGACTGGGGCGCTCTGGCCTGCATCCACGCCGTCGACGACCGCCAGTATCGCGACCCGCAGGCGTGCCCGCGGCCCGGCCGCGGCGGCTCGAACACCGTGCGCGTCGCCGACTGCCCGACGCTGCTCGATCCGCGGCGCAGCCTGCTCGGCGCGGCGCAGGAGCGCTGGCTGGCGCAGAGCTGGGATCCGCAGCGGCGCTGGAACCTGCTGGCGCAGCAGACGCTGATGGCGCGCCTGTCGCGCACCGACGCGGACGCGCCCACCGTCTGGACCGACGGCTGGGACGGCTATGCCCCCGCGCGCAAGCGCCTGCTGCAGACGGTGGTCGAGCGCAAGGTGCCGGGCGTCGTGGTGCTCGGCGGCGACGTGCATGCGCATTTCGTGGCCGACCTGAAGATCGACTTCGACGACGCGCACGCGCCGGTGGTGGCCAGCGAATTCTGCGGCACCTCGATCGCCAGCCACGGCATGGCGCAGCAGCGCCTCGATCGCTGGCTGCCGTACAACCCGCACCTGCGCTATGCCCGCTCCGACCAGCGTGGCTACGTCGCCTGCCGGCTCGATGCCGAGCGCTTCGAGGCCAGCCTGATGGCGGTCGAGCGACCGCTGGATCCCGAGAGCCCGGTCAGCGTGGCTGCGCGCTTCGTCGTCGACGCGCGCCAGCCCGGCGCGCAGCCGGCATGAGCCCGCCGGGCCACCTCGAGGGCGCATCCCGCAGGGCGCAGCCCGAAGGCACCCCGGCGAACGCCAGCGCCCCTGGGCGCGCGGCCGACGCGCGCGCGGGAGCGCGGCGGTGAGCGGGCTGACCGAGATCCTGGCAGTCACGGTGCCGTTCTTCGCGCTGGTGCTCGCCGGCTACGTGGCGGGTTGGCGCCGCGTGCTGCCGGAGTCGGCGATCCCGGGTCTCAATGCCTTCGTGCTGTACTTCGCTCTGCCGTGCATGCTGTTTCGCTTCGGCCTGGCCACGCCGCTGGCGCAGGCGCTGAACCCGGCGGTGCTCGGCGTGTACCTCGCGTGCGCGCTGATCATCGTGCTGGTGACGATCGCCTTCTCGCTCGACGAGGTGGTGGGGCTGAAAGACGCGTCGTTCGGCGCGCTGGTCGCCGCGTTCCCGAACAGCGGCTTCATGGGCGTGCCGCTGCTGGCGGCGCTGTTCGGGCCGACGATCGTCGGCCCCATGATCGCGACGCTGCTGATCGACATGTTCGTCACCAGTTCGCTGTGCATCGCGCTGGCGCAGGCCGGTGGCGCTGCCGGCGGCGCGCGCGCGGCGGCACTGCGCTCGCTGCACGGTGCGCTGTCCAACCCGCTGCCGTGGGCGATCGCGCTCGGCGCCACGCTCGGCGCCCTCGGCTGGCACCCGGCCGGGCCGGTCGACACGGTGATCAAGATGCTCGCCGATGCGGCGACGCCGGTGGCTCTGTTCACCATCGGCGCGGTGCTGTGGCGCGCCAGCCAGCATGCGCACACGCGCACGGCGCGCCACCGCTACGTGCCACAGGCGCTGGCCAAGCTGCTGCTGCACCCGGCGCTGGTTTTCGCGGCATCGGTCGTCGCCCGTGGGGCCGGCGCGCCGCTGAGCGATTTGCAGGTGATGGCGATCACGTTGACCGCCGCGCTGCCGAGCGCGGCCAACGTCGCCATGCTCGCCGAGCGCTTCGGCGCCGACAACGGCCGCATCGCGCGGATCATCATGACGTCGACCACGCTGTCGTTCGTCACCTTCACGTCGCTCGCCGCCTGGTTCGGCGGCAAGGCGTGAGCCCTGAGGACGCAGCCGCTCAGATCGCCAGCGGATCGACGTCGACCGCCCAGCGCGCCAGCCCTTTGACCTCGCCTCGCAGCGCGTGCAGCAGCGGCAGCCAGGCGGCGAGGAAGCGCTGCAGCCGCATGCGCGAGGTCGATTCGGCCACCATCTGCAGGCGTTCGAGGTCGGCCACGCGCGGCACCGCCAGCGGCACCGGCGGGTAGACGGTGACGCCGGCGGCCTCGGGCAGCGCCGCGCCGAGTTCGGCGGCGCGCCGCAGGAACTTCGTCGCGGCGGCGGCATCGCGCGCCTCGGCGCGCAACAGCGCCAGG
>JAJVIL010000127.1 GCA_022072045.1 Burkholderiaceae bacterium
CGGTCGGCGCCGCGCTCGGCGCGCAGGCGCTGCGTGCGCTGCAGGCGCTGGCCGACCCGCAGGCCTTCGCGGCGCGCTACGGCGTGCCGCTCGGCACGCCCCCGATGCTGTTCGCGATGGGCGACGGCAACCATTCGCTGGCCACCGCCAAGGCGATCTGGAGCGATGTGCGCACGCGTGTGGGCATGGCTCATCCGAGCCGCTACGCACTGGTGGAGGTGGTCAACATCCACGACCCGGCGCTCGCCATCGCGCCGATCCATCGGCTGCTGTTCGACGTCGCCGCAGACCCGCGGCGCGCGCTCGTGCAGGCGTTCGGCGAGCGCGTGACGTGCACCGACGTGGCCTCGGGCCCGCAGATGCGCGAGCAGGTGGCCGCTGCGGCACTCGGTGCGCATCCCAGCGTCGGGCTGATCGGTCCCGGACCTCGCTACTCGGTGGTGGAGATCGCGGGGCCCGCGTCGGCGCTGGCGGTGGCGACCTGGCAACCGTTCATCGACAGCCTCGTCGAGCGCGGGCTCGCCAGCGAGGTCGACTACCTGCACGGCGACGCGGCGCTCGAGCGCCTGGCGCTGCAGCCCGGCCGCGTCGGCGTGCATTTCGCGGCCATCGGCAAGCGCGAGCTGATGCGCCGCGTGGTGCACGAAGGCCCGACGCCGCGCAAGACCTTCTCGCTGGGCGAGGCCCACGAAAAGCGCTACTACGTCGAGGCGCGGCGCATCGGCGACTGAAGACCGCGCGGTTGCCACCCGGCGGCCCGCGAGCGTGGGAGGATCGCCGCGCTCAGGCGTCTGCGCGTTCGTCGAGCCACTGCGTCAGCAGCGTGTACGACACCGCCAGCAGCACCGGGCCGACGAACAGGCCGATGACGCCGAACGCGATCAGCCCGCCGATCACGCCGGCGAAGATCAGCAGCAGCGGCAGGTTCGCACCCTTGCGGATCAAGTACGGACGCAACACGTTGTCGAGCGTGCCGACGATCAGGCTCCACACCAGCAACGCGATGCCCCAGCCGGTGCGGTCGTTCCAGAACAGCCAGACCACCGCCGGGACCAGCACGATCATCGGGCCGATCTGCGCGATGCAGAACAGCAGCACCAGCGCGGTCAGAAAGCCGGCCAGCGGGATGCCCGCCGCCGCCAGGCCGATGCCCGCGAGCACGGTCTGCACGAGCGCGGTGCCGACCACGCCGAGCGCGACCGCGCGGATCGACGCGCCGGCCAGCATCACCACGCGCTCGCCGCTGTCGCCGGCCAGCCGGCGACCGAAGGCGACAAGCAGGTTGCGCGCCGTCTCGCCGTTGGCGTACAGGATCACCGAGATCAGCACCGTCAGCAGCAGTTGCACCACCACCAGGCCGGCGCCGCCGGCCAGCCGCGCTGTCCAGCGCGCAGCGTCGGCCGCATAGGGGCCCACGCGCGGCGCCAGGCTGCCGATGCCCGACGCGGCGATGGTGCTCCAGGCCGCGGCGATGCGCTCGCCGACCAGCGGGATGCTGCTCACCCACGGCGGCGGCGGCGGGATCGGCGAGCTGGCGAGTTGGTGGATCCAGCCGGCGATGACGCCGCTGTTCTCGGCCAGCGTGTCGATCATCAGCACCACCGGCGCGAAGAAGACGACGAGCATCGCCAGCGTCATCACCGCCACGGCGAGCGCGCGCCGGCGCAACCGCTCCTGCACCATCAGCATCAGCGGCCACGACGCCACCACGATCATCGCCGCCCAGATCGTCGACAGCAGGAACGGCCGCAGGATCCACAGCGACGCGGCGATCAGCAGCGCGAGCAGCAGCACCGCCAGCACCGTGCGCGGCAGGTCGCGCAGCATCACCGGCGCCGCGCGCGCCGGCTCGCTGCGCTCGGGCACTGCGTTGTCGGGTGCGGTCACGATGCATCCTTTCCTGCGCCGCCGCGGCCGCGGCGGCGGCGATTGTCGCTCGGCGCGTGCCGGTCACGGATGTCGGCGGTATCCTGCTTGGCGGCCGTGTCGGCCCGAGAGTTCTCGATGAGCTTTGCCTGGTCGCCCGAGCAGGAACAGATTCGCGCCGCGATCGAGCGCGTGTGTGCGCCGTTCGACGCCGACTACTGGCTGCGCAAGGATCGCGACGGCGGCTTCCCTGAGGAGTTTCACCGCGCGCTGGCCGCCAGCGGCTGGCTCGGCATCGCGATGCCCGAGGCGTACGGCGGCGCGGGGCTCGGCATCGCCGAGGCGGCGCTGATGATGCACACCATCGCCGCCAGCGGCGCCGGGCTGTCGGGCGCCTCGGCGGTGCACATGAACATCTTCGGCCTGCACCCGGTGGTGGTGTTCGGCAGCGACGAGCAAAAGACGCGCTGGTTGCCGCCGCTGATCGCGGGCCGCGACCGCGCCTGCTTCGCGGTGACCGAGCCGAATGCCGGGCTCAACACGCTGGCGCTGCAGACGCGCGCGCGGCGCGACGGCGAGCACTACGTGGTGAGCGGGCAGAAGGTGTGGATCTCGACCGCGCAGGTGGCCAACAAGATGCTGCTGCTCGCGCGCACCGCGCCGCACGAGCGCGCAGGGGGCACCCAGGGCCTGAGCCTGTTCTACACCGACGTCGACCGCGCTGCGATCGAGGTGCGCGAGATCGACAAGATGGGCCGCCGCGCGGTCGACTCCAACCAGGTGTTCATCGACGGCCTGCGCGTGCCGCTGGCCGACCGCATCGGCGAGGAGGGCAGCGGCTTCGAATACATCCTGCACGGCCTGAACCCCGAGCGCATCCTGATCGCCGCCGAAGCGGTGGGCCTGGGCCGCGCGGCGCTGCAGCGCGCCGCCGCGTACGCGAAGGAGCGCATCGTGTTCGACCGGCCGATCGGCCAGAACCAGTCAATCCAGCATCCGCTGGCGCGCTGCTGGCTCGAACTCGAGGCGGCGCACCTGATGGTGCGCAAGGCGGCGTGGCTGTACGACCAGCGGCAGCCGTGCGGCGCCGAGGCCAACGGCGCCAAGTATCTGGCGGCCGAGGCGTGCTATCGGGCCTGCGAGCACGCCGTCTTCACGCACGGCGGCATGGGCTACGCCAAGGAGTACCACGTCGAGCGCTACCTGCGCGAGGCGTGGATCCCGCGGCTGGCGCCGGTGAGCCCGCAGCTCATCCTGTGCTTCATTGCCGAGAAGGTGCTCGGGCTGCCGAAGTCGTACTGACCGTTGTGCGCCGAAGCGGCGTGCGGCAGGCATCACAATGCGCACCATGGCCACACCGGGCATTTCGTGGGTCGGCGTGATCTGGCGGCTGCTGTTCGCGGTGGCGCTGGTGCTGTTGACCTTCAACCCCAGCGGCACGTCCTTCTATCACTGGCTGCTCGGCTCGCAGATGGCCGTCGCCGCCAAGGCGCTGATCGGCGTGCTGCTGGTGATCGGCTGGGTGGTGTGCCTGCGCACCGCCTACGTCGCGTTGGGCACGCTCGGTCTGGTGCTCGGGGCGGCGCTGTTCGGCTGCGCGGTCTGGCTGCTGGTCGACACCGGCGTGCTCAGCGTGTCGGACGCCGACGCGCTGACCTGGGTGGTGCTGGTGATCCTCGGGCTGCTGCTGGGTGTCGGGCTGTCGTGGTCGCTGGTGCGCGCCCGCGCCACCGGGCAGGTCGAGGTGGACTGAGGCTCGAGTCCTGCCGGTCTGGCACGGCGTTCGCGCCGCGTGGGCCGCCCGCTCAGGGCTCGAAGTCTTCGGCCTGTGCCTTGGCCGCGCGCTCGCGCAGCGGCCGCTCGAGCGAGCGCAGCTCGTCGATCACCTGCGGCACCGGTGCGCCGCGCACCAGGCGCCACGATGGCGGCATCAGGTTCGGCGCGTACAGCTCCTCGAGCAGGCGGTCGTTGCGGCGCCAGCTCGTCGCCAGCGCCACCGCGAAGCCGACCGCCGTGCAGGCGGCCACCCACGCTGCCGCCGCGCGCGCATGCCTGGGCAACACCAGGCGCAGGTGCTGCGCCACCCACACCGCGCCGACGGTGAAGCTCGCCCCCGTCCGCAGATGGCTGAGCAGCGGCCAGTCGAGGCTGAACGACAGCACCATCAGCAGCACATCGAGCGCCTGAACGGCCAGCCCGAACATGAGCGCCAGCCGCAGGTGCGGTGCCAGCGTGAAGCGGCCGGTGAACAGCTTGGAGGCCAGGCCCCAGGCCAGGCACCACAGCAGCAGCAGCGCGCCGGTGGCCACCAGCGGCGCCAGGTAGTCGTTCCATCGGGTGTCGGGGTCGCTGGCGACCCAGCGCGCTGCCAGCAGCCACGCCACGGCCGCCAGCATGAGCCCGGGCAGCAGCCAGCGCGGCGCGGGTGCGAGGCTCGGCGCGAGCGGCAACTCGGCGGCCAGCGGATCGCCGGGCAGGCGCAGCAGCAACTGGCTGTGCCCGAGCTGCAAGCGCGCCAGCGCGGGCAGCGACGCCTGCTCGCCGGCGCGCAGTTGCGCGTGCGTGCGGCCGTGCTCGATGCGCACGCCGTTGCGGCTTTCTCCGACCTGCAGGCGCAGGCGCCCGTCGTCGCCCGGCGCCAGCGTCGCGTGATGAGCCGCCACGTGCGGATCGGGTAGCACGATGTCGTTGTCGAGCGCACGGCCGATGGCCAGCGGCCAGGCGTGCACGTCGATCAGGCGCACGCCCTGGCCGCCCGCGTCGACGATCTCGGCCTGCGCCAGGCGCGCCGCGGGCGTCGTCACTGCGCGCCCGCCTTCGGGTTCCAGCCGAAACCCTTCAGGTAGTGCGCGGCCAGCCGCATCGCGTTGTCGAAGTCGACCGCCACCGCGTCGAGCCGGCCCTGCACGCCCCGCGTCGGCTGGTCGACCGTGGTCGTCAGCACCGAGAGGTTGTACAGGCCATCGAAGCGCTTGAGCGCCGACAGGCACGCCACCGTGCGCAGCGTGAGGCCGTCGCGGTCGGTGAAGCCCTCCTTGCAGCGTGGCGTGGTGGCGGCGAAACCGCCGCCGAAGTGCTCGTTGGCGAAGCTCGCGCTGTACTCCTGTGCGAAGCGCAACGCGCCCAGGCGATCGCCGTCGTAGCTCTCGTGGCGCACGTTGATCACGCCGGCGCGCAGTTGCGGCGCCGCGTAGATCGAGTGGTTCATCACGCAGTCGCTGCGCTCGAAACGCATGTACTTCTGCGTTTCGGACGAGGCGCTGCCCCAGCAGCGCATGAAGGTCTCCTGCGGCACCGGCACGCGGTAGCGTGCCAGATGCGCGCTGCGCCACGGCTGCGCGACGAAGGCGTCGACCAGCGCTGCCTGGTAGGCCACGAGCTGGCGCGTGACCTCGGCGTACATCGGCTGCGTCTGAGCCTTGGCGCTGCGTCCGCGCTGCAGCAGCTCGGCGGCGAACGCGCCGGGCACCAGGAAACTCACCTGTTCGCCGTCGCGCCGCGCGGCCACGTTGATGCCGATCACGCGGCCGTCGGCGTCGAGCGCCGGGCCGCCGCTCATGCCCGGGTTGAGCGAACCGCCGAAGAACACCTGCGGCAGGAAGCTGCGCTCGACCGGCCCGTTGTAGACGCCTTCGACCACCGCGAAGCCGACGTCCAGTGGATTGCCCAGCGAGTACAGCCGCTCGCCCTTGGACAGCGGCTGCGCCGCGCTGCGAAACGACAGCGGCGCGAAGTCGATCGCCGCCGCGCCGACGTGCAGCCGCAGCAGCGCGAGATCGTGGATGACGTCGATGGCCAGCAGATCGGCGTTGCCTGTGCGGCCCTGCGCCATCGTGAACGCGAGGCGGTAGCGGTCGGGCCGCAGCGCGTACTGGCTGACCACGTGGTAGTTGGTGATCGCCAGCCCGGACGCGTCGACCACGAAGCCCGAGCCGACCGATGCCTGGCTGTCCTGGTCTTTGAGCAGCGTGCGCACCTGCAGCAGCTGTGCGCGCGTGGCGTCGACGATGCGCTGGCCCTGCGCCGACACCTGCGAGGCGGGCTCGGCCCTGGCGGTGTCGGCGTGTGCCGGCCACGGTGCGCCGGCGATCAGTGTGGCCAGCAGCACGATCGGCCGCAGCCGCGATGCGACACGCCCCATGCAACGATTCTAGGCGGCGCTACACCGGATCCCAGTCGAACACGTCGCCCGAGCGCTCCAGCCCGACGAACGACGCCCGCAGCGCCGGCATCGCGTGCGCGGCGATCGAGCGCGGCGTCCAGCCCTCGCCGCGGTGCACCGAGCGTAGCGGTCGCGGCTGGCTCATCAGGAAGATCTCGTTGTTGCGCACCGCGAACACCTGCGCGTTGACCTCGCGCGCGGCATCGCTCAGCAGGTAGACCGCCAGCGGCGCGATCTTGGCCGGCGTCATCTGCTTGATCTTGTCGACCCGGGCCTGCTGCTCGGGCGTGTCGGTCGGGATCGAGCCGGTCATGCGGCTCCACGCGAACGGCGCGATGCAGTTGGAGCGCACGGCGAACTTGCCCATGTCGAGCGCGATGCTCTTGCTCAGCGCGACGATGCCGAGTTTGGCCGCGCTGTAGTTGGCCTGGCCGAAGTTGCCGATCAGCCCCGAGGTGCTCGTCATGTGCACGTAGGCGCCGCTGCCTTGCTCCTTGAAGTGGTTGGCCGCCGCGCGGCTGACGTGCCAGCTGCCGTACAGGTGCACCTTGATCACGCCGTCCCACTCGGCGTCGCTCATCTTGTGGAAGAAGCGGTCGCGCAGGATGCCCGCGTTGTTGACCACGCCGTCGATGCGGCCGAAGGTGTCGAGCGCGCAGGTGACGATGCGGTTGGCCGATTGCGCTTCGCTGACGCTGTCGGTACTGGCGACCGCCTGCCCGCCGGCGGCGCGGATCTCGCCGGCCACTTGCTGCGCCGGCGCGGTGTCGCTGCCCTCGCCGGTGGTGGAGGTGCCGATGTCGTTGACCACCACCTTGGCACCCTCGGCCGCCAGCGCCAGCGCGATGTCGCGCCCGATGCCGCCACCCGCGCCGGTGACCACCACCACCTTGCCCTCGACCATGCCCGTCATGCCGCTGCCCCTGTCGCCATCGGGCGGCATTGCACCACACGCCCGCCAGGCTACAGCTTCGTGTAGCTGAACTTCTGCCCGCCGACGGCGGCCTCGTACATCAGGCCGCCCTTGGTGATGGTGAATACCGCAACGCCGTCGTGATAGCTCGAAATCGCATCAGCCTTGTCGCTGCCGACGTTCTTGCTGGCGCCGACGCCGCCGCTGCCGGCGCGCGCCGACGCACCGGCGGTGATCGCCACCGCGCTGACCTCGGCGCCGAACTCGAACTCGCCGCGGGTGAACTCGTCGAACGCGCGCTTGTCCTCGAAGAAGATGATCTCGCTGTAGGCCTGCCCGCCGAGCTGTGCGCCGACGGTCACCTGGGTCATCGTCACGTTGCCGACGTGGCGGCCTCTCTCGTAGACGCGGCCCTCGCCGTGCGCCACGCCGACGAAGACGCCGCCTTTGCCGATGGCGGGGAACACCGCGTAGCCGTAGGCATTGGCGAAGAAAGTGCCGCTCCGACCGGCGCCGCGAAACGCCTGGATGGTGTCGCTGGTGTCGTCGGCATGGGCCGGCGCCAGCCCCAGTGTCAGCAGCAGCGCGGCCAGCCAGCCCAACGGGCGATTCAAGGCCATGACAATTCTCCTGTTGCGGCCAGCGGCGCGCGGCCGCCAGCCCAGGCCGCGATCATGCATCGGCGACGGGCTCGCTGCCACGTCGGGCCGCGAAGACGCCGAGCGGGGCGCGGTCAAGCGCGATCGGTCGATGCGTCGGCGCAGCATCGATCGGTGCCAGCGGCCCGCAACGCGCGGGTCGAGGGGGCAGCGCGCGTCGACGGACGATGATATGGTTGCCCATGCCCGCCGACGCAGCCACCGTGCTCCAGCAGGCTCGTGAGGCGTACGCGCGCCGTGCCTGGGCCGATGCGCTGGCGCTGTTCCAGCAGGCCGACGCCGCCACTCCGCTCGAGGGCAGCGACCTCGAACGACTCGCCTGGTCGGCCGGCCTGGTCGATCGCGATGCGGACCTGCTGGCGGGTTTCGAGCGCTTGTTCGAGGCCGCGATCGCCTCCGGCGCGGTCGAGCGCGCGGCGTATTGGGCGTTCTTTCACGGCTTCAGGCTGCACGCCTTGCGCGAGACGGGACGTGCCGCCGCGTGGCTGCAGCGTGCGCAACGGTTGGTCGATGGGCTCGCGCAGGACTGCGTCGTCGCGGGCTACCTGCTGCTGCCGCCGATGCAAAGGCAACTCGCGGCGGGCGACCATGCCGGCGCAGCCGCCACCGCTGCGCGGGCGCTGGACGTCGGCGAGCGCTTCGCCGACCCCGACCTCGTGGCCCTGGCGCGTTGCGGGCTCGGGCGCGCGCTGGCGCGGCAGGGGCAGGTCGAACGCGGCGTGTCGCAGCTCGACGAGGCGATGCTGGTCGCGGTGGGTGGAGCGATGTCGCCGCTGATGACCGGCCTGGTGTACTGCAACCTCATCGCCACATGCCGCCAGATCTACGCGCTCGATCGTTCGCGCGAGTGGACCGAAGCCCTGTCGCGCTGGTGCGAGCGGCAGCCGCAGCTGATCCAGTTCAACGGCTTGTGCCTGCTGCACCGCGCAGAGATCCTCGAGATGAACGGCGCCTGGCACGATGCCGTGGCCGAGGCGCACCGCGCAACACACTCGGCGGCGCGAGCCCTGGCCGCCGAGACCGAGGCCGCGGCAGCGTACCAGGAGGCCGAGGTCCATCGCCTGCGCGGCGAGTTCGACCTGGCCGAGGAGGGCTACCGCACTGCGAGCCGGCTCGGCCTCGATCCGCAACCGGGCATGGCGCTGCTGCGCCTGGCGCAGGGCCGCAGCGACGCCGCGGCGGCGATGTGGCGCCGCGTGCTGGCGGCCACCGCCGACCCGCTCGGCCGTGCGCGGTTGCTGCCGGCGGGCGTGGAGATCCTCTGCGCCGCCGGTGCGCTGCCCGAGGCGCGCGAGGCCTGTGCCGAACTGGCAGCGATCGCAACGCGCTTTGCCACCGAGATCCTGCAGGCGCTGGCCCAGCAGGCATGCGCCGAGGTCGATCTGGTCGACGGTCGCTGTGCCGGCGCGCTGCAGGGCTTTCGCGCGGCGTTCGCCGTCTGGCAGCGCACCCATGCACCGTACATCGAGGCGCGCCTGCGAATGCGCGCGGGGCAGGCCTGCCGCGCGCTGGGCGACGAAGACGGTGCGTTGCTGGAGTTCGAAGCCGCGGGTGCGGTGTTCGAGCGGCTCGGCGCCGCGCCCGACCTCGCGCAGGTGCGGGCCCTGGGCTCGAACGCCGGCTCTGCCAGCCGGCGCGCGCACGACAAACTGACGCCGCGCGAGGTCGAGGTGCTCGGCCTGATCGCGGCCGGCCATTCGAACAAGCGCATCGCCAGCGCGTTGGGGTTGAGCGCCAAGACGGTCGACCGCCACGTCAGCAACATCTTCGACAAGCTCGCGGTGTCGTCGCGTGCCGCGGCCACGGCCTACGCGTTCCAGCACCGATTGCTGTAGCCCGGGCTGAACGCCGCGCCGGCGGCGTGGGTGGAACACCCCATGCTGCCAGCCGAGGGGTCCGGCATCCGGCCGATGCGCAGGCGCCGCCCCGTCGCGATGCTGGCGCCACCGTCCAACGAACCGGTGGAGCCTGACGATGCAACCCTCGACGATCGCTTTCCATGAAACGAGCGAGCGCGCCGGCGCGCTGCTCGAGTCGGGCGCCGCCTTCGCGCGACTGCAAGGGCAGTTGCCCGCGCCGGCGGCGCACGCGCAGCCGGTCGACGTGGTGGTCATCGGCGCCGGCCAGGCAGGGCTGTCGGTGGGCTTTCACCTGGCCCGGGCCGGCCTCGGCTTCGTGATTCTCGATGCCCATCGGCGCGTCGGCGACAGCTGGCGCAAACGCTGGGACAGCCTGCGGCTGTTCACGCCGGCACGCTACGACTCGCTGGTGGGTATGCCCTTTCCAGCTCCGGCGGGCCACTTTCCGACCAAGGACGAGATGGCCGAGTACCTCGAGGCGTACGCCGAGCGCTTCGCGCTGCCGGTGCGCTGCGGCGTGCGTGTCGACGAGGTATGGCGCAGCGGCGAGCGCTACCTGGTGCGCGCCGGTGCCCAGGACTATCTGGCCCGCCATGTGGTGGTTGCCGCGGCCCGCCACCAGGAGCCCAAGCTGCCCGCATTCGCGAGCGCACTCGACCCGTCGATCCGGCAGTGGCACTCGTCGCAGTACAGGAACGCCTCGCAGCTGAACGCGGGCACCGCGTTGCTGGTGGGTGCCGGCAACTCGGGCGCCGAGATCGCGCTGGACCTTGCGCGCACGCACCGCGTGTGGTTGGCCGGGCGCCACCCCGGCCACTTGCCGGTGGCGTACGACGGCGCGCTGGCCCGCCACGTGGTGGTGCCGATCGTGTTTCGCGTCCTGTTCCATCGCGTGCTGACCGCAGACAACGCGCTGGGCCGCAAGGCGCGACCGAAGTTCGTCGGACACAGCGGACCGCTGATCCGCGTCAGGCCCCGGCAACTGGCGGCCGCCGGCGTGCAGCGGGTGGCGCGGTTGGCCGACGTGCGCGATGGCCAGCCGGTCCTCGAGGATGGGCGGCGCCTGTCGGTCGACAACGTGGTGTGGTGCACCGGCTATCGCCCGGGGCTCGACTGGCTGAAGCTGCCGGCGCTCGGGACTGACTCGCGTCCCGATCAATACCGCGGTGTCGCCACGCGCGAGCCGGGGCTGTACTTCGTGGGCCTACCGTTCCAGCACTCGCCATCGTCGGCCATGATTCACGGCGTGGCGCGCGATGCCCGACGCGTCGCCGAGCGCATCGTCCAGCGCATGCGCATGTCCGTCTGACGCGCCGATACATGCTGCGGCACTTGTAGTAATCGCACACCGGTGCGGCCGCCTCGTCCGACCGCGTGCGGCGCGGCTCTGGTGCTGCGGCGTGAATTCGACCGCACGACGCGGCACTTGCCGGCGGCCGTCGCGCCGTGGCGTACAGCGTGCGGCCGATGATGCGTGGTCTCGCCCGGACCACGCCATGCGCAAAGCCGCTGCTGCCGCCAAGTTCGCTGCGCCGAGCACTTTCAAGTGCGCGCTGCTCGGCCTCGCCGGCATGATCGGGCTGCTGATCACGATGGTCGGCCCGTTCAAGGTGCCGTTCGCCGAGTCGCTGGCCAAGACGTACTACCGGCAGGCGGTGCTCGGCCTGGTGCTGATGGTCGCGCTGATCGCCGGCGTCGCGACCGCGGTGGTCAAGCTGTTCGACCCCAACCAGTTCAAGGACCAGCTCGTGCGCTGGGTGCACGAGCGCACGCAGCGCGACCTGGTGCTCGACGGCGAGCTGCGCGTCGGCTACTTCCCGAAGCTCACGCTCGAAAGCGGCAAGGCGTCGCTCAGCCAGCGCCGCAGCGCGCGCGAGTTCGCGTCGATCGACAAGGCGCGCGTCACCATCGCCTGGCTGCCGCTGCTGCGCGGCCGGCTGCACTTCGACAGCGCCGAGGTCGATGGCCTGCGGGCGCAACTGCTGCGCACCAAGGACGGCAGCACCAACGTCGACGACCTGGTGCACGACGTGGTCGCGGTCGAGTCGGCGGCGATCGATCTCGACAGCCTGCGGCTGACTCGCGCGTCGCTGCAGTGGAGCGACGAGATCGCCTGGCAGCGCGGCAGCCTGAGCGAGCTGCAGGTCGATCTCGGCCGCCTCGCCGACGGCGTGGCCAGTCCGCTGGTGGCCAGCGGGCGCGTCGACGCGCCCGCCGCGGGCATCGACGCGCGGCTGAAGCTCCAGGGGCGCCTGCTGTTCGACGCCGCGGCCGGGCGCATCGAGCTGGCGCGCATCGACGCCGCGCTCGACGGCCAGGCGCTGGGCATCGACAACCTGACGCTGCACATGAAAGGTGACCTCACCGCATGGCCGCGCGAACGCACGCTGGGCGCCGACAACATCGTCGTGTCGTCGCGCCACAAATCGGGCCTTGCGCTGGTCGACGGCGTGCTGTCGGTCCCCGAGTTGAAGTGGAGCGAGTACCGCCTGCGCGGCGCGGCAGCGAGCTTCGAGGGCAGCCTCGCGCACCCCGACCGCAGCGCCACCGTGATGCTCAAGGTGCCGCGCTTCGAATGGGCCGAGCGCGGGCTGCGCGACACCACCGTGCAGGCGCAAGTGACGTTCGCGCGCGGCGCCGCGCAGTTGCGCGCGCAGGGCGGCGGCCCGCTCGCGCTGGTGCTCGAAGGCGGGCCGCGGCTCGAACTGCCCGCGCTGCAGGCCAGCGCGCAATTCCGCGCTCCTGCGCTGGCGACCGATGTGACGGCGCAGCTCGACGGGCGCGTCGAGGTCGATCTGCGCCAGCACCGCGCGCTGGCCAACCTCACCGGGCAGGTCGCCGGCAGCGACGCGAAGCTCGATCTGACCACGGTCGACTACGCCGGCCGCGCGCGCTGGATGGTCAACGCCGATCTGGCCCGACTCGACGCCGATGCGTGGCTGCCGGGCGGGTGGCTGGCGCGGCTGGCCGACGACGCGACGCCGTTCGACCCGTCGCCGCTGGGCGGGATGCAGGTGCAGGGGCGCGTTCGCGTCGGCGAGTTGAAGCTCGGCGGCACGACCCTGCGCTCGGCGGTGGCGCACTTCGATCTGCGCGATTCGGTGCTCGCGGTCGAGCCGGTGGTGGCGCAACTGCATGGTGCCGACATCGAGGCCGGCCTGCGCATCGACGCGGCCGACGCGCTGCCGCAGGTGAGCCTGAGCGGCAGCGTGAGCGATCTCGATCTGCGCGGCCTGCTGGCCGATGTGGCCGGCACGCCGTGGCTCGCGGGCCGCGGCACGCTCGGCTGGGACCTGAGCGCCCGCGGCTCGAGCGTCGGCGCGTTGCGCCACGCGCTCGCCGGCGCCGTGCACGCCAGCGTCAAGGCCGGTGCGCTGTCGGGCGTGGACCTGCGCGCGGCGCTGCTCGAAGGCAAGGACAACATCGGCAAGCCGAACGTCGTGGCCACGCCGCGCGAGTTCGACGCGCGGGCGTCGACTGCGTTCAGCGAGTTGAGGCTGAACGCGCGAGTCCTCGAAGGGCGAGCGCACGCGCAGGCGCTCGAGATGCAGGCCGGCGCCGTGCGCACTGCCGGCGTCGGCGACCTCGTGCTCGACACCGGCACGCTCGACCTGCGGCTGCAGGCCACCGTCGGGCCCAAGGTGGGCGCCGAACTCGCCGCACTGTCGGGCGTGACGGTGCCGCTGCGCGTGGCCGGCCCGTGGCGCGCGCCGCAATTCGTGTTCGATGCCGGCGCCGCCAGCGGCGGCAAGGT
>JAJVIL010000009.1 GCA_022072045.1 Burkholderiaceae bacterium
GATGCGGCCGCCGCCGGCGTCGCGCCACAACTCGGCCACCGCCCCCTGGGTCAGCTCGGTGTGCGACAGCGCCAGTTGCGCGATCTCGCGGTCGCCGCAGCGCGCGTTCCACGCGCCGCGCACCACCAGGCGCGGCGAGAGCTTGACCTCTTCGAACTGCGCGGTGGCGGTGCAACTGCTGCCGGCGGTCAGACGGTTCACCACCGCGAGATCGGATTGGCCGGGTGCGAGCCGCACCTGTGTCGATCGCTTCGGCCCGGCGTGCAGCGCGACGCGCAGCACGCCTTCGTCGAGCATCAGCGCGTCGGGCCGCGCGTAGCCTGGGCGGTTCGGCGCCGGCGGCGGCGTGTTGGCGTGGTCGTCCTCGGTGAGGTCGAACGCGAAGCGATCGAGCACGACGTCGCCCCACACCTCGTGCAGCCCGCGCTCGCGCAACTCGGCAAACCACGCGCGCAGATCGTCGCTGCTGAGGCTGACGTCGCCGCCGCCGGCGATGACGAGGTCGCCCAGCAGCCGACCACCGCGCAGCATGCCATCGAGGTAGGCGCGTGTGCGCCAGCGGTAGTCGGGGCCGAGCAGATCGAGCGCGGCGAGGGTGGTGACGAGCTTGGTGGTCGATGCCGTCTGGAAGGACAGATCGGCGTTCAGCGACACCAGGGGTTTGGTCGGGCGATCGATCGCCTGGACTCGAAGGCCGAAGCTGGTGCGAGGCAGGCCGGTGGCTGCGAGCATCGCCTGCACCGCAGGCGGCAAAGTCAACGGCGACGCCGACGGCCTGGCGCCGGGGTTGGCGAGAGTCAGCCTGGGCAGGCAGGCGAGGGCGCCGCCCACCACGACAGCGCGACGGGCGACCCCAGGAGCGGCGAGGCCGGTGTCGCTCCGCAAGGGGCAGGAGGCGCGCATCGGAGCAGGGTAGCTGCTCGAGCGACCGTGGCAATCCCACGACCCGAGGACGATCCAGGGACTCTGGGCTGGGTTGCGACACCGCCGACAAGACCCGCGGCCGGACCACGCATCGGCACCCGCTGCATCAGCGCCACAGCGGGACGATTTTGCCCACGGTCGTGGCCGACAGCAGGATCGGCGGCATGAAGCGATATTGCCCGCGGACCATGATCTGAATCCTGTCCTGCGAAGGCCGACTTCCGCCGTCTGCGGTCGGGAAGCCGTTGAACACGTCGTCCGGCGTGTGATCGCGATTGTGCAAACCGCAGCCGTGGATCAGCTCGTGGAAGGCGATGACCTTCATCACCCCCGCTCCGGCCGCGCGCTGACCACGGGGCGTATTGATCAGCGGCCGGCTCGGCAGGAACATGAACGCCTTCTCGATCGGCCCGCCGGGGGTGCTGATCAGCAGCGTGCTCCCGGTCAGCCCCGTGCCGTTCACCGTCGTTCGATGGCTGCCCGCATAGGCGAACGTCGCCGTGCCGCTCGCCGTGGCGATGCCGATGCTGGCGCCGCCCGTGTCGGTGGGCGCGTCACCGGTCTCGACGTAGGTGACGCCCAACTGGTATCGGCGCGACAAGGCGTTGAACTCGCGTACGGCGTCCTGCACCGCGCCCAGCCATGGCCCGGCCACGGAGTTCAGGAAGTAGGTCAGTTGGTGCGACTGCCTGATGGTGTCGGTCCATGGAGTGGGCATGGGGACTTTCTCCTCGGCGGGGCCGGCACCTTCTTGCTCGCCCCGTGTTCCGGTTGAGTATTGTCCGGTGCTGCCCCGAGCAAAGCTCCGGCTGGGATCTCGCACGGGGCGAAGTTACCGCTTTGAACCTGCCGTGCAATCCCTCGGGCCGCCGCATGCCGGCTCCACTGGGCTAGAGTGGGGCGGACCGGCCGGACATGACACAGCCCCGAGGAATCATGCGACGCATCCAGCCAACGCTGGGCCGGGAGCTGCGTGCCGCGGCGGCTTCGTCGCCCGACAAGCCGTTCATCCGGATGTGGACGGGACAATGGACGTACCGGCAGATCGACGAGGCGAGCGACCGGCTGGCGTCTGCACTGGCGAGCAAGGGCGTTCACAAGGGCTCGAACGTCAGCCTGATGCTGCCCAACTGCATCGAGTTCATCGTGTGCTGGTTCGCGTTGGCGAAGCTCGGGGCGGTGACCGCCCCCGTGAACACATCGTTCCGCGGTTCGTCGCTGCGGATGGCGATCGATCTCGTCGAAAGCCGCGTGATGATCGTGCACGCATCGTTGCTCGACGCGTTTCAAGAAATCGGGGCCGACCTGGCCAGCATCGTCGACGTCATCGTCGTCGGCGCGGCGGGCAGCAACTCGTACGACCGCCTGCTGGAAGACGGCGAGCGAGCGCCGCGCTTTCAGGAGCCCGCCGTCCACTTCTCGGATCTGTGCCTGCTGCTGTACACGTCGGGAACCACCGGCCGGTCGAAGGCCGCCATGATTTCCCATCGCTTCGTCCTGGGGCAGGCCGAGGGGGTGATCGAGGGGCTGGGGTTGCGGACGGACGACGTTCTCTATTGCCCCTATCCGCTGTTCCACCTCGACGCTGCCGTCATGACGGTGGCTCCTGCGTTGCTGCTGCGCGGGGTCGCCGCGATCGGCGAGCGCTTCAGCGTCTCGAGGTACTGGGACGAAATGCGCGCGCTCGGGGCGACGGTGTTCGACTTCATGGGCGCGACGCTGAGCATGCTGTGGAAGCAACCGCCCGGTGAGCGAGATCGCGACCACAGCGCGCGCCTGGGGTGGGGTGTGCCGCTCCCCGCCTGGGCGCCGGAGTTCGAGGCCCGCTTCGGTTGCCGCCTGGTCGAACTCTACGGATCGACCGAAGCCGGCGCCTTCATCTACACGCCCCTCGACCAGCCGCGGCGCCAGGGCTCGTGCGGCAAGCCGCTGCGGCGCTGGGAGACTCAGTTGCAGGACGAAGATGGGCATGCGGTCCCGGTCGGGCAGGTCGGCGAACTCGTGGTTCGCACGCGGGAACCCGCCATGATGATGCGCGGCTACTTCGGCATGCCGCAGGCCAGCCTCGACGCGTTCCGCGATCTGTGGTTCCACACCGGAGATCTGCTCAGAGAAGATGAGGATGGATTCCTCTATTTCGTCGGCCGCCGCAAGGACCTGGTGAGGCGCCGCGGCGAGAACATCTCGGCGGCCGAAGTCGAAATGGGCATCGAGGCGCACCCGGAAGTGCTCGAGTGCGCCGTGATCGGGGTACCGAGCGAACTCACCGAGGAGGACGTCATGGCCTGCGTGGTGCGACGAGCCGGCTCGACGATCACGCCGGAAGCCCTGGCGCAGCACTGCGTGAAGGCGATGGCGAGATTCATGGTGCCGCGCTACTTCAGGTTTCTGCCCGGTCTGCCGAAGACGCCGACCGACAAGGTGGAGAAGTTCAGGTTGCAGGAGCATGGCATCACTGCCGACACGTGGGACCGCGAAGCGCACGAGGCATCCGCAGCGAAGCCTCGAACACCACCAGCTTGAACGATGGCCATTGGAAGAGACGCCATGAAATACGCTCAGTACTCGGCCGACGATGCGGTCAGCATCGTGACCCTGAATCGGCCCGAACGGCTCAATGCGATCGGCAGCGAACTGCTGCGCGACCTGCACGAGGCGCTGGTGCGTGCGCAGAACGATCCGTCCACCCGCGCGATCGTGCTGGCCGGGGCCGGGCGCGCGTTCTGCGCGGGCGACGATCTGAAGGAGTTCGCCGAGCAGACTCGAAGCCCCGCTTCGATTGTCGATACCTGTCAGAGCATCCAGCAGATCACGCGCGACATCATGTTCGGGCCGAAGCTGGTGATCGGGGCGGTGCAAGGGTTTGCCGTCGGCGGCGGCTTCGAATGGGTGCTGAACTGCGACATGGTGGTCGCCGCGGACGATCTGGTCTGCTTCTTCCCGGAGATGTCGCTAGGGCACTTCGTGACCGGGGGAGTCACCCATCTGCTGCCGCGCGCGGTCGGCCATCAACGGGCCGTCGAACTGATGGTGCTGGGCGAGCGGCAGAGCGCGGCCGATCTGAGATCACTCGGTCTGGTGAATCGCATCGTGCCGCGCGAGCAACTCATGGACGCCGCGCTCGAACTGGCGAAGAAAGTTGCGAGCAGATCGGCCTTTGCCACCACGCGGCTGAAGCGCGTGTTGACGATGCAGCTCGATCATCAGTTGGCCAGCGCGCTCGAGTTGGAGCGTCAGGCTGCGGTCGAGTGTTTCGGGAGCGAGGATACGGCCGCGCGGATTACGCGTTTTGCCGAACAGAATTTCTAGGCGAAGCGTCGCTGCGCAGTCCGTGGCGTTGAGGGCCCGATGCATCATGCATCAGCGCCACAGCGGGACGATTTTGCCCACGGTCGTGGCCGACAGCAGGATCGGCGGCATGAAGCGATATTGCCCGCGAACCATGATCTCGATCCTGTCCTGCGAAGGCCGACTTCCGCCGTCTGCGGTCGGGAAGCCGTTGAACACGTCGTCCGGCGTGTGATCGCGATTGTGCAAACCGCAGCCGTGGATCAGCTCGTGGAAGGCGATGACCTTCATCACCCCCGCTCCGGCCGCGCGCTGACCACGGGGCGTATTGATCAGCGGCCGGCTCGGCAGGAACATGAACGCCTTCTCGATCGGCCCGCCGGGGGTGCTGATCAGCAGCGTGCTCCCGGTCAGCCCCGTGCCGTTCACCGTCGTTCGATGGCTGCCCGCATAGGCGAACGTCGCCGTGCCGCTCGCCGTGGCGATGCCGATGCTGGCGCCGCCCGTGTCGGTGGGCGCGTCACCGGTCTCGACGTAGGTGACGCCCAACTGGTATCGGCGCGACAAGGCGTTGAACTCGCGTACGGCGTCCTGCGCCGCGGACAGCCATGGTTCGGTCACGGAGTTCAGGAAGTAGGTCAGGTGGTGGGACTGCTTGATGGTGTCGGTCCACGCGATTGCCACAAGTGGTCCCCTCCCTGCACAAGGACACCAGTCATCCTAGACATTGTCCGGACATAGGAAGTGTTTCCACCCATCAGGGCCCAGCCTATGAGCGTGCTCGTCACCAGTTGCCCAGAGATATTCGTCGCAGGAACTGACGCTGTGGAACTCGGCACCCGCCACGCTTGGGCCCGAGGCCACTTGGAGTCCATTGGCTGCGGTGAAGGTCAGGAGTTTGTCGTGGGCAGTCACGTAGAGTTGATTGCCAAAGAGCGCGAGGCTGTCGAAGGTTTTTGTACTCACCGAGTGGTCAGTCACAACCGTCCACGTGCTGAGGTCGGCGCCTAGACGCAGCAGTGTTCCAAAGTCGCCACCAATCCACGCGCCACCGTCACTGGCAGCAACTACGCAGCGTAGGTCCACGTTGGTCCCGGCATCGATCTGTGCCCAAGTACCACGCGCATCACGCACTGCGACAAAACCACGCGAACCAACGGCGAGCAGGACTCTATCCGCAATTTCCGACATAGCGAACAGCGCGCAGTCGTTCTTGCCGTTGAATCTCTCGAACAAACCTTGATCGACCCACACCCATTTGTCGTTTGACTGATGAGCGATCTGACGTTGGCCGCCGCAAACATATACTCCGTCGGAGGCGATGCAAAGCGCCTCGAAGTAGCTTGACTTGTCTTTGGGCGCGACACCAACGTCGGACGGGGCCTGCCCGGGCCGATAGATTCGAAGCGGGCCGTCGCGGCCGAGGACGAGTATGGTTGGCTTGGGCGTGCCGTGAGTGGGCATCGAGGCCGCAGCGCAGACGACGCACCCGAGATCACCGAGGTGAATCCAGCCTGCATCACCAGCCTTCGCGAAGCGAGTGAAAGTCGGTTCCGTTCCCTGGTCCGCTGCGTGTCCGGCAAGGAATGCATCTCCCCCGGGTGCGGCCACGACGTAGGGAAAGTACAACTTGGACTTGTTGGGCTTCGGCATTGCGTCTACCAGGTACCGGCCTTCATCGCGGTGCGATAGGCTTCGTAGTCGTCATTCACCTTTCCGGATGCCCCCGACTTGTTGACAGGGCTGTTTGAGCTCAGACCCGGCCCATCAGGCTTGGGTTGCTTGTAGTAGGCATCGAGTTGCGCTCCGACGCAAGCCTTCTCTTTCTCGTTCAGATCGCGCGGGGGGTCCATGGCTCCGCCAGCCGAATCGCATGCCGCGGCTTGGGCGTCCGAGTAGTTGAAGGGGAGACCTTCCTCGAAGTGATACCTTTCCACTTTGTCAAACCGTCGGTGGCAGGCCTTGTGGCTTCCGGTGTGTTGGTTCTTTCCCAAGACACAGATGCAGGGAGCCTTGTCGTAGTTGAAGCCACTCTTGCCCTTGGTGCATCGCCCTGGAATCAGATGGTGAGGCGTTTGATGTTGACCATTCTTCTTGGGGCAACCCGGCACCTTAGGCACCAACATCACGTGCTCCATGCCCTCACAGACCTTCGTGATGCCCGGGTTCGCTACCTCATCAATGTACGGCCACGTCGCCGTGTTGCCGGGTACCGACCCATGGTTGTGGGTCGTCAAGTCGAGCATGCGAACGACGTTCTCACCTTCGACCTTCACATCCATCGACCAGGCAGTGAAATACACCTTCCCCATGTTCTTGGACGTGATCAGACCCTTCTTCGGCGCACATCCCGCCTCGTCCCCCATACTCTTCTTGAAGTAGCTCTTGTTCTTGAGCATCACCTCCTTGCCCGAGATCTTCACGCTCGTCGAGCCGCTGGTGGTGTCGCTTGCCATCCCGGTGTTGGGGTACGGAATGGGCACGCCGGGTGGAGTAGCCGGTGTTTGCGGCGGCGTGAAGCACACATCCGGAAACGCGCAGATGGACTTACCGGCGGCCGCCTTGCACGACACCTCCATGTTGTTGGCGTAGACCTGATTCGACATCTCGTCGCCTTCCCTTGCTCGCTCCCCGTTCGCACCGCTGTGGTCGGCCCCTTAGGTCACGCCACCGGCCTTGCGCCTAACCGTGCTCAGCTCGAATACCGCGGCGCACCGCTGCCCACTATCGTTGGCCCAGTGCGCCAGCACCCGCGGTCCATTGGCGTAACCCTTCGCCGCTGCCGCCTTCGCCAGCGCGATGACATTGATGCCTGCGGCCGCGCCCGCCTCGCCGGTGCACTCGGCCGGGTGCCAGAAATCGAATTCCTCCTTACGCTGTCGCAGCGTGCGCGAAAGCGCCAGCGCCGCTTCCTTGAAATAGTAGTGCTCGCCGGCGACGTCGGTGATGCGATAGTCGATGTCGTGCATCGCCAGCCCGGCCTCGGTGAGCGCCGCCTGGATAGCCTGACGCAAACCTTCGGCGCGCAAGGGCTCGTCGCCTTGGATCGTGGCTGGTTCTTCGGCGAAGCCGATGCCACCGCAAACGAAGTCCGCTGCGATCGCTGAACCACCGGCGGCGGCCGCCAAGGCTGGGCCGACGAGCATGGCGCCCGCGCCTTCGCCGGGAATGAAGCCGTTGGAGTTGCGTTCGCCAAGCACCCGCCCCTCGCGTTCGTAGTGGCCAAGCGTGGGCCAGCTCAGCAGACTGTCGGCGGCGGCGATCAGCACGTTCTCGGCCTTGCCCTCACTGAGCAGCCGCCTCGCTCCGTGCAGCGCCACGGCCACGCCAGCGCGGCCGTGCGCGATGACGGCCGAGCCTTCTTCGGCGAAAGTGGCACCCAGCTCGGCAGAGATCATTGCCATCAACCGGTCGTCCAGGCCCTCGGTGCGCCCGGGGCGGTCTTTCTCGGCCACGCACAGCAGCAGCGGCAGTTGGTGCCAGCGCGAGCGCGGCCAGCGCGTGGCCGAAGGCCGCATCGCCTCGTCGATGGCCATGGCGGCCATCTTGGTCAGCTTGGTGAGCCCGCGCCAAGGCTGCTCCAACTCCACCTGATGCGCCATGATCCAGCGGCCGCCGCTGTCGATGAAGCGCGTCTCGGTGGGATTGCTGACCTTGCAGCGAAAAGCGGCGCAACTGGCAGGCGCACTCAGACCCACCGGGGTGACGAGACCGGTGTCGAGGATGGCCAGCGGTGGCGTGCTCACTTCGCCGCTGCCTCCGCACCGGCAGTTTTCATCGGCACCATCACCACCGGGATCGGGAAGGCCACCTGCTCGCGCTGCTGCCACCAATCCTTGCCCTTCTTGCCCACCAGCACTTGCGCCACTTCGTGCATGCTCTTTGTCAGCGGACGAGCCACGCGCCAAGTCATCTGTACGCGCTCGTGATCGGGCTCGAAGATGATGGTGTCGAGCGTGGCGGTCAGGTCTTCGCGTTTACCTCGCTTCGGGAACACATGCACCGGTGCCTCGAAATACGGCAGCGCAAAGCGCCTTAGCTGATCCAGCGTAAAGCCGTGCAACTCCACCTCCAGCGGGCCCTTGGGCAGCGGAATTTGCTGGTCATCGGGCGCAGCCTGGTAGTAGCGCTCGTCGAAGTCCTTGGGCAGGAACGGGAAGTCGTCGTCCAGCCACTTCTGGTCATAAGTACCGGCGTGGCGCGCACGCATCGGCCAGCCACGCCCTACGGGGCCAAAGGCCACGGGCGTGCAGGCTTGGCTGGGCGACTGCACCGGCGCACCCGGCGCCTCGGTGAAGGGCAGGGGCTTGCCGTCCACCCACTCGGCCTTCAGATGCTTGTGCCAGCCGCACCCCACTGGGTTAGGCAAATAGGCGTCGTGCTGGTCTTCGTTTTCGGGCGCGCGATCGGTGCCGCCGAAGGCGGTGTCGTACGAAATCGGCAGCTTGGTAAAGAACCCAGGTGCGCTGGCGCTGATGCCCGTAGACCGAACCTGCCAGACGCGCGGGCCCACCACCTCGCAGGCCTTGTGCAGAGGGCCCACGCGCAGGCTCACAGCGCTGCGGTTCGTGCGCTGCCCTTCGGGCGCATGCGCACTGCCCACTAACAGCACATCGCAGGCCTTCTTGCGCGGCGCGAAGTCCACCTCGTAGACTGGGGCGCTCTGCCCCGGCTCGCCGGTGAAGGTGTCGGCCATTACCAGGGGCAGCTGCTCCTCGTGCAGCCTGACCGGCTCACCCGCCCTGGGTAGCACGAACGTGCCCTTGATCACTACCACCAGCAGCTCGCGACCACTGGGCTCCAGGCCCATTGTGTAGCCGGTGATCATGCGGGTGGCGTTGACGAGTTCCATGGGGACGGTCAAGAGCCTCAGCGGCGAGGTATCAGCAAGATGTATTTCCCAGCGCTGCCGCCAAACTCGCGCCGCCGCCCGACCGAGGTAATGGGCAGGTGCACCGCCATGCCCGGCCCGCTTTCGGAGCCCGATGTGAGGGACATCGCGCCGTGATCGCGCTTCTTGCCGTGGAGCGAGGACTCGAGCTCCGGGTCAAAGCGGCCATAGGGGTCGTGTGCAATCACGCGGAAGCTCGCGGCGCTCACGTTCGGCAGGTAGTCTTCGTAGCCGATGATCAGGATGATGTGCCCGGCCACGCGCTCGTGGCTAACGCTCATCAGAACCGGCATGCGGGCGTCGATGGACTTGGTGATGAAGCTCGCAGCGTCGTCTTCGGCACCAGTCTGGATGTACTCGAAGCTCAGGCTTGGAAAGCGCTTCTCGAGCCACCACTTGAAGTTCGCATGCGCATTGCGCGCCGACGAAGGTCGGCCGACCCCGCCGTTGACCTCCTGCCAGATCTGCTCGATGGCAATGCCCTCAGCGCCGGTGGACTGAAGTACCACCTCGCGCTCGAGATACATGGCCATCATCTTCAGGCAGGTGCTCTGGCAGGTGATGGGCGTGGGCTGGATGAAATACGGAACGCGCAGCGCATGTGCAGCCATGACCTCGCGACCTCCCCAGATCAGTTGAGCTGAACAGACCCGCCCTTGATGCGATTGACGCCGGTCGAGCGGCTCGAGAGGTAGGTGCCCTCGATGAGCACCTTGCCGGCTTTGGTCAGCGTGACGCTCGCCTTGCCGCACCTCAACACCAGTTGATCCTTGGCCTGCACGATGAGACGCTCGCCATCGGCGTCTACCTGCGCCGGCAGCTCCGGCAGCGACCAGCCCGGTTGGCCGCGCAGCACGCCGGTGACGATGGGGCGCGTGGCGTCGCCGCGCTCGAAGACGAGGGTCACTTCGCGGCCGATATATGCCCCGTGCAGGTCGACGGTCGCTCTTGCACGGAGTGCTCGAACTGGATCCACCGCTTGGCAGCGCACGAACGCCGCGTCCTCGTCTTGCTGCAACGCGACCAGTTCACCCACGAAGACGCCATGGAGCTCTGCGTCGGCCGTTGCCGCTCTTGCTGCGCTTGCCAGCAACGGCCTCAGCAGTGATCTATCGCCCACTTCGGCGGTCGGCTCGTGAGATGTCGGCTCGGTCGCTAGATCGTTCGCTTTCATGGTGAGGGTCAGTTCTGCAGGATCTTCGATCCCTTCATCACGATGTCGCTCGACGCCTTGGCGTTGATCTTTCCCGAGCCGTCGATCGTGATGTCCTTGCCCTTGATCGTGATCGTGCCGTCCTTCTTCATCGTGATGCTCGCGCTGCCGGTCTTGATGGTCACCGAGTCGCCGGCGTCGATGACGAGGTTCTTGCCGACCTTGAGGCTGTCGTCGTTGGTGATGCTGGCGGTGCGCCCCTTGCTGACGCTGGTGGACTGATCGCCGCCGACGGTGATCGAGCGGTTCTTCGAGACGTCGGTACTCTGGTTGGCGCCGATCTGGACGGTCTGATCCGCGCCGATCGCCACCGCCTGCGCCGCGCCGATCGCGATCTCCTGCGCCGCGCCGATCGCGATACTCTCGTTGACGCCCACCGAGTGCGTGCGCTGCAGCGCCACGGTGGCCGTCTCGCTGGCGCCGACGCTGATGCTGCGGTTGGCGCCGATGGTGATGGTTTCGTTGGCGCCGACGTTCTCGGTGCGGTCGATGCCGATGGTGATCGATTCGTTGCTGCCCACGCTTTCGGTGCGGTCGACGCCGATCGTGATCGTTTCGTTGTTGTCCACCGTTTCGGTGCGGTCGTGCTTGACGTGGGTGGTCTCGTCGTGGTCAATGTTCTTGCTGCGGTCGTGGCCCACCCAGTGCGTCTCGTCGTTCTCGACCTCGATGTCCTGGTTCTTCTCGGCGTGCAGCCACACCTGCTCGGAGCCCTTCTTGTCCTCGAAGCGCAGCGCATTGGCGTTGCCGTAGCTGCCGCCCTTGCTCGAGCGCGAGAGCACGCCGCTCTGCGTGGCGTTGGCCGGCAGGTCCCACGGCGGCATCTGCTCGGCGTTGTAGACGCGGCCGGTGACCAGCGGCTGGTCGGGGTCGCCCTCGAGGAAGTCGACCACCACCTCCTGGCCGATGCGCGGCAACTGCACGAAGCCGAAGCTCTTGCCGGCCCACGGCGAGGCGACGCGCACCCAGCACGAGCTCTTTTCGTCTTTCTTGCCGTAGCGGTCCCAGTGGAACTGCACCTTCACGCGGCCGTACTTGTCGGTGAAGATCTCCTCGCCCGAAGGGCCGGTGACCACGGCCGTCTGCGGGCCTTGCACGAACGGCCTGCGCGTGGCGCGACGAGGGCGAAACGTCTGCTTCGACGGCTGCGCGACAAAGCTGCATTGCAGGTCGCCGGCGCCGCCACCGGATTCGCCCGGCTGGTCGCGCACATCCAGCATCAGTTGCGTGCACAGGTACTCGCCGTTCTGGTTGGCGCGCGGGTGCCGCGCCAGTTCGAACAGGCGCCCGGTGGCCAGCGTGGGCGAGTTGCTGAGGCCGCTGACGGTTTCGAACTGGCACTGCTGCTCGTCGAGCCTGTCGTCCACCAGTTGCTGGCCGTCGTTCTTCTGCGTGTAGTCGCCCTGGAAGTCGAACAGCTCGTAGTCGTCGAGCGCGTGGTCGCGGTCGTGCAGTTGTTTGACCAGCAGCGGGGTGGACGGGCGCTCGAAGTCGTAGCTGGTGAGCCCCGTCTTGCCGGCCTTGACCGCGCGCGTGCACTGCCACGACGACACGGTGTCGACGTCGGGCGCTGCCTGGCCTTCGTTGTCGTAGAACGGCAGCTTCTTGATGCCGTCGATCGGCTGATGCGCGCTCGGCGCGTCGACGATCATCAGCTTGTGCGCCTGGGGCCCGTGCTCGAAGTACCAGTAGATGCCTTCGTCCTCCATCAGCCGGGCGACGAAGGCGAAATCGGTCTCGCGGTACTGCACGCAGTACACGCGCTTGCGGTAGCTGCGCACCAGCTTCAATTCGTACTGCGCGATCGCCGCGTGGTCCTTGAACACGGCCTCGACGATCTCTGGCACGCTCTGGTCCTGGAAGATGCGGCAGTCGGTGGTGCGCGTCAGGAACCACAGCCACGGCCGCACCACCGCGTGGTAGCCGAAGTACTTGCCCTGGTGGCGTCCGATGCCGAAGCGGGTGATGTAGCCGCTGAAGTGGCGTTTAGCACCGGCGTCGCGCAGCAGCACGGCGAGGCCGACCGTCTGGCCGAGCAGCTTGTCCGGGTCGATGTCGGCCTTCTCCGACACCAGGTTGAGTTGCGTCTCCTCGAGCACCGACAGGCCCGACGAGTGGCTCATCGATTCGAAGCGCAGGTCTGCCGCGGGCAGCGGCGTGGTCAGCGTGAACGGGGTGGGCGGCGGCATGGCGTGCGCAGCGGCGGCGACGCCGATCGTCAGCCCTGTGCTTCCGCCGGGACAGCGCCGAAAGTCATGCGCGGCGAGAGGCGCTCGATCGGGTGGGTTCGTGCGCGAGCCGAGCGCTGACGAGCCAGCCTTCGACGGGCAGCCCGGCCTCCAGCCGCAGCGCCACCGGTTGCAGGGTCGCCGACGCGAAGCCTGCCGCGGCGAGCGCGCGCTCCAGGTACGGCTGCCCATGCGCATAGCGCCCGTTGGCGTTCAGCGCATGGTCGCGCGCGTCCCCGGCGGCGAGCGCCTCGACGGTGAAGATCAAGCAGCCGTCGTCGCGCAGGCTGGCCCGCGCCGCGGCCAGGGCGGCCTCCAGCGCGCCGAAGTAGCACAGCGTGTCGGCGCTGATGACGATGTCGAACGCCGCGGGCTGGGTGTCGAGGTAGTACACCAGCTCGGCCTGGTGCAGCACGTCGTAGACGCGGCGCTCGCGGGCGCGACGCGGCATGCCGGTCGAGAGGTCGCAGCCGGCCAGCGTGCGCGCCCACGGCCGCACCAGCGGCCCGCACAGCCCGG
>JAJVIL010000129.1 GCA_022072045.1 Burkholderiaceae bacterium
GATGGGTACGCCGCCCACCATCGGCGTGCCCTGCGTGGGTTGGGGTGCAGCCGAAACCTGTGGCGACACGGGGGCGGTGGCCATCACCGGCGGGGCAGTGCGCACTTGCGGCGGATCGAGCAGCAAAGTGAACTCGCGCACCAGCCGACCCGACGACCAGGTGATCTCCAGGATGACGTCGACAAACGGTTCCTGCACCGCGCGGTCGCTGGTGACGCGCAGGTACGGGCGCCCATCGGCACGGCGTGCGATCGACACCTGCGCCGTCGACAGCGCCGCGTTGTACTCGACTCCTTGCGCGCGATAGGTATCGGGCGGCGCGATCCGCACCTTCAGCGACGACTCCTCCTCGGGAGTCAGCGTGAGATCGATGTCGGCGCGCAGCGCCTCGCCGAGCGCCGATTGCACGTTGAGGCGGCCGATTCCCAGCGCCCACGTGTTCCCCGCGGCAGCCACCAGTGCAGCGAGCGCAACGCGCTTCAACGCGACGCGTGCGACTTGTCCAGAGCGGTATTTCAAGGTGTCTCCCGAGTGCAACCGACGCGCTCGCATCGAGCGCGTCGGTGTTCACAAGTCATGCGGCTCGAACGCTTGACCCCCGGCGGCGGAAAAGTCGTCGAAACCACAATAACATCAAGCATATAGGGTGACAAGCTCATGCAAAAGCTGACGAATGTGTCATTTCTCCCGCATGCACCATCCCGTCGCCAATTGTTGCCACTGGACAACGCGCCCCTCGACGCGGGCTCAGGCTTCGAGCAACAGCCTGAGCATTCTACGAAGCGGCTCCGCCGCGCCCCATAGCAATTGATCGCCGACGGTGAAGGCCGCCAGATGGCGCGGCCCCATCGCGAGCTTGCGCAGCCGCCCCACCGGGATCGACAGCGTTCCGGTCACCTGCACCGGCGTGAGTTCGCGCAGCGTCGCCTCGCGCTCGTTGGGCACCACCTTCACCCACTCGTTGTCGGCCGCGATCATCGCCTCGATGTCGGCCAGCGGCACGTCGTGCGTCAGCTTGAAGTGCAGCGCCTGGCTGTGGCAGCGCATCGCGCCGACGCGAACGCACACGCCGTCGACCGGCACCGCCGGCGCGCCGCTGCCCTCGCCGCGGCCGAGGATCTTGTTGGTCTCGGCCATGCCCTTCCATTCTTCGCGCGACACGCCACCGCCGAGGTCCTTGTCGATCCAGGGGATCAGCGAGCCGCCCAGCGGCACGCCGAAGTGCTCGACTTCCTTGCCCACCATCGCCTGCTGCCGCGCCAGCACCTTGCGGTCGATCTCGAGAATGGCGCTGGCCGGGTCGTCGAGCAGCGCGCGCACCTCGGCGTTGAGCGCGCCGTACTGCACCAGCATCTCGCGCATGTGCTGCGCGCCGCCGCCCGAGGCGGCCTGGTAGGTCATGGTGCTCAGCCACTCGACGACACCGGCCTTGAACAGCGCGCCCACGCCCATCAGCATGCAGCTCACCGTGCAGTTGCCGCCGATCCAGTTCTTGCTGCCCTTGGCGAGCGCGTTCTTGATCACCGGCAGGTTGACCGGGTCGAGCACGATGACCGCGTCGTCCTTCATGCGCAGCGCCGACGCGGCGTCGATCCAGTGCCCCTTCCAGCCCGCGGCGCGCAGCTTCGGAAACACCTCGTTGGTGTAGTCGCCACCCTGGCATGTGACGATGATGTCGCAACGCGCCAGCGCCTTGAGGTCGCCCGCGTCGAGCAGCTTGCGCTCGTTCTTCGCCTGCGCCGGCGCGGCGCCGCCGGCATTGCTGGTGGAGAAGAACAGCGGCTCGAACAACGCGAAGTCGTTCTCCTGCTGCATGCGCTGCATCAGCACCGAGCCGACCATGCCGCGCCAACCGACGATTCCTACGAGTGCCATTTCAGTTCGCCCTTTACTCTCGAAGTTGATTCCCGTGCCGCCCGGCTCGTTCGCCGGTGCGGGAATCGCGGGCGACACGAACCGAGAGCGGCTAGCTCTTGGTCGTGGTTTTGGTGATCGCGGCGACGACGGCGTCGCCCATGGCGCGCGTGCCGACCTTGCGCATGCCCTCGGACCAGATGTCGGCCGTGCGCAGGCCCTGCTGCAGCACGTGGCGCACCGCCGCCTCCACCCGGTCGGCCGACTCGGGCTGGTCGAGCGTGAAGCGCAGCATCATGGCCATGGACAAGATTGTAGCCAGAGGATTGGCAATGTCCTTGCCGGCGATGTCCGGCGCGCTGCCGTGGATGGGCTCGTAGAGACCTTTTTGGCGCGCATCGAGCGCCGCCGACGGCAGCATGCCGATCGAGCCGGTGAGCATCGCCGCCTCGTCGGACAGGATGTCGCCGAACAGGTTGCCGGTGACGATCACGTCGAAGCTCTTGGGCGCCCTCACCAGCTGCATCGCCGCGTTGTCGACGTACATGTGGTCGAGCACCACGTCGGAGTAGCCCCGGTGCACCTCGGTGACCACGTCCTTCCAGAGCTGGAAGGTTTCCAGCACGTTGGCCTTGTCGACGCTGGTCACCTTGCCCCTGCGCTTGCGCGCGGCCTCGAACGCGACGCGCGCGATGCGCTCGATCTCGGGGCGGCTGTAGCGCATGGTGTCGAACGCCTCGTCGGCACCGGCGAACGCCCCGTCGGGCGCCTGGCGCCGGCCGCGCGGCTGGCCGAAGTAGATGTCGCCGGTCAGCTCGCGGATGATGAGGATGTCGAGGCCCGCGACCAGCTCGGGCTTGAGGCTCGACGCGTGCGTGAGCTGCTCGTAGCAGACCGCCGGGCGCAGGTTGGCGAACAACCCCAGGTGCTTGCGCAGCCCCAGGATCGCCTGCTCGGGCCGCAGCGCGCGCTCGAGCTGGTCGTACTTCCAGGCGCCGACGGCGCCGAACAACACCGCATCGGCGGCCTGCGCGAGCTTCAGCGTCGCTTCGGGCAGCGGGTGTCCGTGGGCCTCGTACGCGGCGCCGCCGACCAGCGCCTCTTCGAGTTCGACCTTCAGCTCCAGCGCGCGCAGCACGCGCACCGCTTGCGCAACGATTTCCGGGCCGATGCCGTCACCTGGCAGGACTGCGATCTTCATGTTGGTGTCGGGGTTCAGGTGGGTCGGCCGGCCAGCCAAGGCTGGCGAGCCAGGCGTTCGGCCTCGAAGGCGCGGATCGCGTCGGCGTGGCGCAGCGTCAGGCCGATGTCGTCGAGGCCGTTGACCAGGCAGTGCTTGCGAAACGGCTCGACGTCGAAGGCAATCTGCGCCCCGTCGGGCTGCACGATCACCTGGCGCGGCAGGTCGATCGTCAACTGGTAGCCGACGAAACCGGCCACCTCGTCGAACAGGCGCGCCACCTGCGCCGCCGGCAGCTGAATCGGCAGCACGCCGTTCTTGAAGCAGTTGTTGAAGAAGATGTCGGCGAAGCTCGGCGCGATCAGCGCGCGAAAGCCGTACTGCTGCAGCGCCCACGGCGCGTGCTCGCGGCTCGAGCCGCAGCCGAAGTTCTCGCGCGCCAGCAGGATCGACGCGCCTTTGTAGCGCGCTTGGTTCAGCACGAACTCCGGGTTGGGCTTGCGCCGCGCCGGGTCCTGGCCAGGCTCGCCCGGATCGAGGTAGCGCCAGGCGTCGAACAGGTTGGGCCCGAAGCCCGAGCGGTGGATCGACTTCAGAAACTGCTTCGGGATGATCGCGTCGGTGTCGACGTTGGCACGGTCCAGCGGCGCGACCAGGCCCTTGTGCACGGTGAAAGCGTCCATGGTCGGGTCCTCAGGCGAAACGCCGCACGTCGACGAAGTGGCCGTGCAGCGCGGCGGCCGCGGCCATCGCCGGGCTCACCAGGTGGGTGCGGCCGCCGGCGCCCTGGCGTCCCTCGAAGTTGCGGTTGCTGGTCGAGGCGCAGCGCTCGCCGGGTTCGAGCCGGTCGGCGTTCATCGCCAGGCACATCGAGCAGCCGGGCTCGCGCCACTCGAACCCTGCGGCCTTGAAGACCTCGTGCAGACCCTCGGCCTCGGCCTGCGCCTTCACCTGGCCCGAGCCGGGCACCACCATCGCCAGCTTGACGTTCGGCGCCACGCGCTGGCCGATGCGGCGCACGATCGCGGCGGCCTCGCGCAGGTCTTCGATGCGGCTGTTGGTGCACGAGCCGATGAACACCTTGTCGATGCCGATGTCGGCCAGCGGCTTGTTCGGCTGCAGGCCCATGTAGACCAGTGCGCGCTCGATCGCGTCGCGCCGGGTGGCGTCCTTCTCGCGCTCGGGGTCGGGCACGCGATCGTCGATCGCGAGCACCATCTCGGGCGAGGTGCCCCAGGTGACCTGGGGCTTGATCTGCGCGGCGTCGAGTTCGACCACCTTGTCGAAGTGCGCGCCGTCGTCGCTGCGCAGCGTGCGCCAATGCGCCACCGCCTGCTCCCACTCGACATCGCCCTTGGGCGAAGCCCCTGAATTCGCGCCCTGACCGGGCGCGAAGGGCCGCCCCTTCACGTAGCGGATCGTGGTGTCGTCGACCGCCACCAGCCCGGCGCGCGCGCCGCCCTCGATCGCCATGTTGCACACCGTCATGCGGCCTTCCATCGACAGCGCGCGGATCGCCGCGCCGCCGAACTCGATGGTGTAGCCGGTGCCGCCGGCGGTGCCGATGCGGCCGATGATCGCCAGCACGATGTCCTTGGCGCTGCAGCCCTTGGGCAGCACGCCGTCGACCCGGATCAGCAGGTTCTTCATCTTGCGCGCCAGCAGCGTCTGCGTGGCCAGCACGTGCTCGACCTCGCTGGTGCCGATGCCGAACGCCAGCGCGCCGAACGCGCCGTGCGTGCTGGTGTGCGAGTCGCCGCACACCACCGTCATGCCCGGCAGCGTGGCCCCGTTCTCGGGGCCGATCACGTGCACGATGCCCTGCCGCTTGTCGAGGAACGGAAAGTACGCGGCGGCCCCGGTGGCGCGGATGTTGGCGTCGAGCGTCGTGATCTGCAGCTTGCTGATCGGGTCGGCAATGCCGTCGTAGCCGCGCGACCAGCCGGTGGTCGGCGTGTTGTGGTCGGCGGTGGCGACCACCGAACTCGTGCGCCACACCTTGCGCCCGGCCAGACGCAGCCCTTCGTAGGCCTGCGGGCTGGTGACCTCGTGCACCAGATGGCGGTCGATGTAGAGGATGGCGGTGCCATCGTCCTCGGTGCGGACGACGTGGTCGTCCCAGAGTTTGTCGTACAGCGTGCGTGCGGTCATGGCATCGGCGGGCTCGGCAACGGCCGCTATTCTCGCGCGACGGCCACGCGGGGCCTTATCCGAGGGCTTTGACCACCTCGGGCGGCGCCTGCACGAGCTCGATCAGCACCCCCTCGCCGCCGAGCGGGAACTCGTCGTTGCCCTTCGGGTGGATGAAGCAGATGTCGTGGCCGGCCGCGCCCTTGCGGATGCCGCCCGGCGCGAAGCGCACGCCGTGCGCGGTCATCCATCGCACTGCCGCGGGCAGGTCGTCGACCCACAGCCCCACGTGGTTCAGCGGCGTGGCGTGCACCGCGGGCTTCTTGGCAGCATCGAGCGGCTGCATCAGATCGACCTCGACCGCGTGCGGCCCCTGCCCGAGCGCGCAGACGTCCTCGTCGACGTTCTCGCGTTCGCTGACGTAGGTGCTCTTCGTTTCTAGGCCGAAGACGTCGACCCACAGCGCGCGCAACCGTTGCTTGTCGGGCCCGCCGATCGCGATCTGCTGGACGCCGAGGATGCGAAACGGCTTGTCGCTCATGGCAACCCCAGCCCTCAGGCAAAAGCCAGGATGGGTTGATCGACCGCCAGGCTCTCGCCGCGCTTGGCGAGCACCTCCTTGACCTCGCCGTCGCGCGTGGCGGTGAGGATGTTCTCCATCTTCATCGCCTCGATCACCGCGAGCCGCTCGCCGGCAACCACTTTCTGGCCCGGCTGCACCGACACGTCGACCAGCAACCCCGGCATCGGCGAGAGCAGGAACTTGCTCGAGTCGGGTGGCGCCTTGTGCGGCATCAGCTTGAGCAGCTCGGCCGCACGCGGCAACAGCACCAGCGCCTCGATCTGCAGCCCGTTGTGCGCGACGCGGATGCCCAGCGGATGCTTGGCGCTGCCGCGCTCGATCTGCGCGCTGAACGGCTTGCCGTTGCAGGTGCCGGTGACCAGGATATCGCCGAGCTTGGTCGGGCTTCGGATCTCGAAGCGCCGCTCGGCGATGACCACGTCGGCCCTGGCAGCGCGCGCATCGAAGTTCTCGACGCGCACCGCGTGGTGTTCGTGCCGGCCATCGGGCCGCAGCACCACGACCGCCAGATCGGGCCGGTTCGTCGCCCCGTGGCCGACGACCTGGCCGCTGATTCCCGTCGAGCGTTCGCGTGCCTTGCGGCGCACGAACGCCGCCAGTGCCACCAGGAACAGCGGGTCATCGTGCGGCACGTCGGCGGCGCGAAAGCCGTGCGCGAAGTGCTCGGAGACAAATCCGGTGTCGAAGTCGCCTGCAGCGAACCCGGGGTGCGCCAGCAACGCCGACTGGAAGCCGATGTTGCTCGAGATCCCGCGCACCACGAAACCGTTGAGTGCCTCGCGCATGCGAGCGATCGCCTGCGCGCGATCGCTCGCGTGGACGATCAGCTTGGCGATCATCGAGTCGTAGTACAGCGGGATCTCGCCGCCCTCGTACACACCGGTGTCGACCCGCACACCGCCGCCCGCCGGCCGCGGCGCGGCGGCTTGCATGGTGACCGGCGGCGGCAGGTAGCGCACCAGTCGCCCGGTCGACGGCAGGAAGTTGCGCTCGGGATCCTCGGCGTTGATGCGGCACTCGATGGCCCAGCCGTCGCGCCGCACGTCTTGCTGCGCGAACGGCAGCTTCTCGCCGGCGGCGACGCGGATCATCAGCTCGACCAGGTCGAGCCCGGTGATGCACTCGGTGACCGGGTGCTCGACCTGCAGCCGCGTGTTCATCTCGAGAAAGTAGAAGCGCTGATCCTTGCCGACCACGAACTCGACGGTGCCGGCACTCTGGTAGTTCACCGCCCGGGCCAGCGCCACCGCCTGTTCGCCCATCGCCTTGCGCGTGGCCTCGCTGATGAACGGCGACGGTGCCTCCTCGATCACCTTCTGGTGCCGGCGCTGGATCGAGCACTCGCGCTCGTTCAGGTAGACGACATTGCCGAACGCATCACCGAGCACCTGGATCTCGATGTGGCGCGGGTTCTCGACGAACTTCTCGATGAACACGCGGTCGTCGCCGAACGCCGCCTTGGCCTCGTGGCGGCACGACGCGAAGCCCTCGGAGGCCTCCTTGTCGTTGAACGCCACACGCAGGCCCTTGCCGCCGCCGCCGGCGCTGGCCTTGATCATCACCGGGTAGCCGATGTCGCGCGCAATGCGCACCGCGGCCTCGGGCGATTCGATGACGTCGTTGTAGCCGGGGATGGTGTTGACCTTGGCGCCGAGCGCGAGCTTCTTCGACGCGATCTTGTCGCCCATCGCGGCGATCGAGTGGTGCTTGGGGCCGATGAAGACGAGCCCCTCCTCCTCGACGCGGCGCGCGAAGTCT
This sequence comes from Burkholderiaceae bacterium, assembly GCA_022072045.1. Lineage (GTDB taxonomy): Bacteria > Pseudomonadota > Gammaproteobacteria > Burkholderiales > Burkholderiaceae_C > JAEUPI01. Next base: position 7,506 of record JAJVIL010000129.1, read on the forward strand.
TCGTTCTCGCTGAGGAAACCGTAGCCCGGGTGGATCGCCTGCGCGCCGGTCGTCTTGGCGGCATCGATGATCTTGTCGGCGACCAGGTAGCTCTCGCGCGACGGCGCGGGGCCGATGTGCACCGACTCGTCGGCCAGCTCGACGTGCATCGCCTCGCGGTCGGCTTCGGAGTACACGGCGACGGTGAAGAGGCCCATCTTCCTGGCGGTCTTGATGACGCGGCAGGCGATCTCTCCGCGGTTGGCAATGAGGATCTTGGTGAACATGGCGGTGCTCACAGCGGGATGTTGCCGTGCTTGCGCCACGGGTTGTCGAGCTTCTTGTCCTTCAGCATCGCCAGCGAGCGACAGATGCGGCGGCGCGTCTCGTGCGGCTGGATCACGTCGTCGATGTAGCCGCGCGCGCCGGCAACGAACGGGTTGGCGAAGCGCGCCTTGTACTCGGCCTCGCGGCGGCTGAGCTTGGCCGGGTCGGCCTTGTCGTCGCGGAAGATGATCTCCACCGCGCCCTTGGCACCCATCACCGCGATCTCGGCGTTGGGCCAGGCGAAGTTGACGTCGCCGCGCAGGTGCTTGCTGCTCATCACGTCGTAGGCGCCGCCGTAGGCCTTGCGCGTGATCACCGTCACCTTGGGCACCGTGCATTCGGCGTACGCATACAGCAGCTTGGCGCCGTGCTTGATGATGCCGCCGTACTCCTGCGCGGTGCCCGGCATGAACCCGGGCACGTCGACGAAAGTGACCAGCGGGATGCCGAAGGCGTCGCAGAAGCGCACGAAGCGCGCGCCCTTGATCGCGCTCTTGATGTCGAGGCAGCCGGCGAGCACCTGCGGGTTGTTGGCGACGATGCCCACCGAGCGGCCGGCCATGCGGCCGAAGCCGACGACGATGTTCTTCGCGTAGTCGGCCTGCAGCTCGAAGAACTCGCCGTCGTCGACCACCTTGACGATCGCCTCCTTGATGTCGTAGGCCTTGTTGGGGTTGTCGGGCACCAGCGTGTCGAGCGAGAAGTCGTCGCGCTCGGGCGCGTCGCCGTTGGGCCGCAGCGGCGGGCCGTCGCGGTTGTTCAGCGGCAGGTAGTTGAAGAAGCGCCGCAGCATCAGCAGCGCCTCGACATCGTTGTCGAACGCGAGGTCGGCGACGCCGCTTTGCGCGGTGTGCGTGAGCGCGCCGCCGAGCTGCTCGGCGGTGACCTCTTCGTGCGTCACCGTCTTCACCACCTCGGGGCCGGTGACGAACATGTACGAGCTGTCGCGCACCATGAAGATGAAGTCGGTCATCGCCGGCGAGTACACCGCGCCGCCGGCGCACGGCCCCATGATCAGGCTGATCTGCGGGATCACGCCCGAGGCCATCACGTTGCGCTGGAACACCTCGGCGTAGCCGCCGAGCGAGGCCACGCCCTCCTGGATGCGCGCGCCACCCGAGTCGTTGAGGCCGATCACCGGTGCACCGACCTTCATCGCCTGGTCCATCACCTTGCAGATCTTCTCGGCGTGCGCCTCGGACAGTGCGCCGCCGAAGACCGTGAAGTCCTGGCTGAACACGAACACCAGGCGGCCGTTGATCATGCCGTAGCCCGTGACGACGCCGTCGCCCGGGATCTTGTGCTCGGCCATGCCGAAGTCGGCGCAGCGGTGCTCGACGAACATGTCCCATTCCTCGAACGAGCCTTCGTCGAGCAGCAGTTCCAGCCGTTCGCGCGCGGTGAGCTTGCCCTTGGCGTGCTGCGCTTCGATGCGCCCGGCGCCGCCGCCCAGGCGCGCGGCGCCGCGCTTTTTTTCGAGCTGGTCGATGATGTCGTGCATGGTGCTCTCGCTGCGAAAGTTCAGTTCATCAGGTCGATCAGGCGGCGCGCTGCCACCGAAGCCGCGACGCGGCCGGCGCGCACGTCGGCGGTGAGCCGCGGCAGCGCTGCGGCCACCGGCGGCCGCGAGCGGAAGCGCTCGTGCAGCAGCGCCTCGACGCGCTCCCACATCCAAGCTTCGTCCTGCTCGCGGCGGCGTTCGGCCAGGCGGCCGCTCGCCTGCCGCAGCGCGCGAAACTCGCTCACCGCCTGCCAGAACTCGGGCAGACCGGTGCCGGCAGTCGCGCTGAGCGTCAGCACCCGCGGCACCCAGTGCGACGCCTGCTGCTCGGGCGCGAGCGCGCGCTGCATTAGCCGCAGCGACGAAGTGATCTGCGCCTGCGCGCGCGTGGCGGCTGCCGCGTCGAGGTCGGCCTTGTTGATCGCCACGATGTCGGCCATCTCCATCACGCCGCGCTTGATCGCCTGCAGGTCGTCGCCGGCGTTGGGCAGTTGCAGCAGCACGAAGCAGTCGGTCATGCCGGCCACCGCGGTTTCGCTCTGGCCGACGCCGACGGTCTCGACGATCACGAGGTCGTGGCCGGCGGCCTCGAGCACCAGCATTGCCTCGCGCGTGTGCGCGGCCACGCCGCCGAGCGTGCCGCCGGTCGGGCTCGGGCGGATGAAGGCGTTGGGCTCGATCGACAGCCGCTCCATGCGCGTCTTGTCGCCGAGGATCGAGCCGCCGGACACGCTCGACGACGGGTCCACCGCGAGAACGGCCACCCGGTGCCCGAGGCCGATCAGGTGCAGGCCGAGCGCCTCGATGAAGGTGCTCTTGCCGGCGCCCGGGACGCCCGAAATGCCGAGCCGGAACGATCGGCCGGCGTGAGGCAGCAGCGCATCGAGCAGTGCCTCGGCGCGGGGGCGGTCCTCGGCACGCGTGGACTCCAGCAGCGTGATGGCCTTGGCAATGGCGCGGCGTCGCGAGAGAACTTCTCCCGAAAGGATGGCGTCGACGAGTTGATTCACGGAGACGATCCGACTCAATCGAACTGCTCGAAGAACGCGAGATCGATGTCGTAGACGGTACGGGGCTTCAACCCCAGCTCGTACTTCTTGAACATCTCGAACAACTTCTCGCCATCAACCAGTTCGATCGGTACGGCACCCGGGCGCTCCGCCTCGGCGCGTGAATTCGAGGAGAAGGTGCTTGTCGTCAGGAAGATCCCCTTCTCCGCCCGACCATCCATCGCGCCGCGCAAGTCCCGGATCTCTTTTGGCGGTACGGCCTGACTCCACTTCTTGCACTGAAACACAACGTTGAAGCTGACCAGGTCGTTCACCTGCATCGGGGGGCCGAACCCGCGAACGAACTCCGCCTGCTTGCCCTTGGCACGCCCCTTCTCGGTCACCGCACGGCCTTCTTGATCTGCTCGAGCACGTCCTTGGCGCTCGCCGGAACCGGCGTTCCCGGCCCGTAGATGCCCTTGACGCCGGCGGCATGGAGGAACTCGTAGTCCTGCTGCGGGATCACGCCGCCGACGAACACCACGATGTCGTCGGCGCCCTGCTTCTTCAGCTCGGCGATGATCGCCGGCACCAGCGTCTTGTGGCCGGCGGCCAGCGTGCTGACGCCGACCGCGTGCACGTCGTTCTCGATCGCCTGGCGCGCGCACTCCTCGGGCGTCTGGAACAGCGGGCCGATGTCGACGTCGAAGCCGAGGTCGGCGAACGCGGTGGCCACCACCTTGGAGCCGCGGTCGTGGCCGTCCTGGCCCAGCTTGGCGACCATCACCCGCGGGCGCCGCCCGTGCTCCTTCGCGAAGGCGGCGATCTCACCCTTCAACTTCTCCCAGCCCTCGGCCGAGTCGTAGGCCTTTGCATACACGCCGGTCACCTTCTGAATGTCGGCGCGGTGGCGCCCGAATACGACTTCCAGCGAATCGCTCACCTCGCCCACGGTGGCGCGCGCGCGCACGGCCTGGATGGCGAGGTCGAGCAGATTACCGCGGCCGCTCCTGGCCGCGTCGGTCAGCGCCGCCAGTGCGGCCTGCACCCGCTTGCCGTCGCGCGTGGCGCGAATCTTCTTCAGCCGCGCCACCTGCTGCTCGCGAACCCGGTGGTTGTCGACCTCGAGGATGTCCACCGCGTCGTTGCGGTCGCTCCTGAACTTGTTGACGCCGACGATCACGTCGGCGCCCGAGTCGATGCGCGCCTGCTTCTGCGCGGCGCTGGCTTCGATCTTCAGCTTGGCCCAGCCCGAGGCCACCGCCCGGGTCATGCCGCCTTGCGCGCGCACCTCGTCGATGATCGACCACGCGGTATCGGCCATCTGTTGCGTCAGCGACTCCATCATGTACGAGCCGGCCCACGGGTCGACCACGCTGGTGATGTGCGTCTCCTCCTGCAGGACGAGCTGCGTGTTGCGCGCGATCCTCGAGCTGAACTCGCTGGGCAGCGCGATCGCCTCGTCGAAGCTGTTGGTGTGCAGGCTCTGCGTGCCGCCGAACACCGCGGCCATCGCCTCGACGGTGGTGCGGACGATGTTGTTGTACGGGTCCTGCTCGGTCAGGCTCCAGCCCGAGGTCTGGCAGTGCGTGCGCAGCATCAGGCTCTTGTCCTTCCTGGCGCCGAAGCCCTTCATGATGCGGCACCACAACAGGCGCGCGGCGCGCATCTTGGCGATCTCGAGGTAGAAGTTCATCCCGATCGCCCAGAAGAAGCTCAGCCGCCCGGCGAAGTCGTCGACATCGAGGCCGCGCGCGGTCGCCGCCTTCACGTACTCCATGCCGTCGGCGAGCGTGAAGGCGAGTTCGAGCGCCTGGTTGGCGCCGGCCTCCTGCATGTGGTAGCCGCTGATGCTGATCGAGTTGAACTTCGGCATGTGGCGCGCCGTGTACTCGATGATGTCGGCCACGATGCGCATGCTCGGCTCGGGCGGGTAGATGTAGGTGTTGCGGACCATGAACTCCTTGAGGATGTCGTTCTGGATGGTCCCCGAGAGCTGCTCCTGCCTCACCCCCTGCTCTTCGGCCGCGACGATGTAGCCCGCCAGCACCGGCAGCACGGCGCCGTTCATCGTCATCGAGACGCTGACCTTGTCGAGCGGGATGCCGTCGAACAGGATCAGCATGTCCTCGACCGAATCGATCGCCACGCCGGCCTTGCCGACGTCGCCGAACACGCGCGGGTGGTCGGAGTCGTAGCCGCGGTGCGTGGCGAGGTCGAACGCGACGCTCACCCCCTGGCCGCCGCCGGCCAGCGCCTGGCGGTAGAAGGCGTTGCTCTCCTCGGCGGTGGAGAAGCCCGCGTACTGGCGGATCGTCCACGGCCGCCCCGCGTACATCGTGGGCTGCGGGCCGCGCACGAACGGCTCGAAGCCCGGCAGCGTGTCGGCGTACGGCAGGTCGCGCAGATCGGCCGCCGTGTACAGCGGCTTGACCGTGAGGCCCTCGGGCGTCACCCAGTTCAGGCCGTCGAGGCGGCCTCCCGGCGCCGCCTTGGCGGCGGCCTGGCGCCACTGCTCGAGCGTGGCGGCGGAGAATTCGTTCGACTGCGACATCTCGGTTCGACTCCTGGTGCCTGCGGGCAGCGCGCGAAAGCACCAATTGGGCGCCTGTTCGGCGCCGCTTGCCAGCACCGCATGGCCGGCCTATGATCGCCGCCATTATGCATAATTATGAATGCATAACCAACCCAACCCCGCCCGCCCGCGCGGCCGGCGCGTCGGCGGCGTGAGCGGCGGCCGCCCGGCGGTCGTCG
>JAJVIL010000097.1 GCA_022072045.1 Burkholderiaceae bacterium
CGGAGCTCGACATGCTCGCCGTCGCGCCGCGCTTGGGCGCGTCGCGATGCCCCTTGGTCCGCTGCGCTGCTCGGCGCCCTCCAAGCGCGCCCCGGCCTGCCCGCCCACAGCCTTGCCGGCACCACCGTGGCGTGCGTCGGCGAACACCACGAGCGTCACAGCGCGGTGGGCGGTGCCCGGTGGGGGCGACTTGTGGGGCGGCGAGAAGCGCAGCGACGCAAGGGGCAGTCCGGCGCCGCAGGCGACGGACCGGCGAGGACGCCGTGAAGTTCGCGGCGCGTTCAGCGCCGCGGACGGCGGTACCGCAGCTGCCCTTGTGGCGCGAGCATCGCAGCGAAGTCGGCCGGCAAGGCCGACCGCCACAGTAGGAGCCCCTGCCGGGCACCGCCCGCCGCGCTGCGCGTGACTTGCATGCGAGATCCACCACGCTAGCATCGCTACGCGACCGTCCGCACTTCACCTGCGCCGAACAAATTGCTGACGCAGCGGCCGCAGAGCTTCGGGTGCGCGGCGTCCACGCCGACGTCGTCGCGGTAGTGCCAGCAGCGCTCGCACTTCGGTGAAGGGGAGGGTGCCACCTCGATGCGCAGCGCATCGGCCGGCAGCAGCCTGGCGGCCGACGTGATGAAGACGAACTTCAGCGCCTCGCCGAGCGAGGCGAGCAGGGCATGGTCGTCGGCCGCGGCGTGCACGGTCAGCGTCGCTTGCAGCGACGAGCCCACGGCACCGGCGGCGCGCAGGTTCTCGATCTCCTTGTTGGCGGCGTAGCGGATCTCGCGGATGCGCGCCCATTTCGCGAGCAGCGCCTCGTCGGGCGGGTCGAACTTCCAGTACGTCTGCGCGAAGATCGAGCCACCCGTACCGTCGAACACCGCGTAGGCTTCCTCGGCGGTGAAGCTGAGGAACGGCGCCATCCAGCGCAGCATCGCGTGCGTGATCTGCCACAGCGCGGTCTGCGCCGAACGGCGCGCCAGCGACTTCGGCGCGGTGGTGTACAGGCGATCCTTCAGCACGTCGAGGTAGAACGCGCCCAAGTCCTCCGAGCAGAAGAGCTGCAGCTTGGCCACCACCGGGTGGAACTCGTAGCCCTTGTAGTGGCCGCCGTCGAACACGCCGCGCGCGGCGTCGAAGGTGCCGACGAACTCGGCCTGCGCCTGCGCGGCGCGCGCCAGCGCCCAGCGGTCGATCTCGAGCATCTGCGCGGCGGGCACCGCGTCGTTCAACGGATCGAAGTCGCTGGTGTTGGCCAGCAGGAAGCGCAGCGTGTTGCGGATGCGGCGATAGGCGTCGACGATGCGCGCCAGGATCTTGTCGTCGCCGGCGATGTCGCCCGAGTAGTCGCTGGCGGCGACCCACAGCCGCAGGATCTCGGCGCCGAGCTTGTCGCTCACCGTCTGCGGCTCGATGCCGTTGCCCAGGCTCTTGCTCATCTTGCGTCCCTGCGCATCGACGGTGAAGCCGTGCGTCAGCAGGCCGCGGTACGGCGCGCGGTCGAAGATCGCGCATGCCACCAGCAGCGAGCTGTGGAACCAGCCGCGGTGCTGGTCGTGGCCCTCCAGATACAGATCGGCCTCGGGGCCCTTCAGATGGTGCGTGGGCCGGCCTTCGCAGGTGGCGTGCGTGCCGCGCAGCACGTGCCAGAACGTGCTGCCCGAATCGAACCACACCTCGAGGATGTCGCTGCTCTTGTTGTAGTGCAACGCATCCTCGGCGCCGAGGATGTCTTCGGCGCTGACGCGGCTCCACGCCTCGATGCCGCCTTTCTGCACGATGTCGGCTGCGCGGTCGAGGATCTCCATCGTGCGCGGGTGCGGGTCGCCCGAGTCCTTGTGCAGGAACAGCGGCAGCGGCACGCCCCAGCTGCGCTGGCGGCTGATGCACCAGTCGGGCCGGTTGGCGATCATGTCGCGCAGCCGCGCGCGGCCGTTCTCGGGGTAGAAGCCGGTCGAATCGATGGCGTCCAGCGCGAGCTGGCGCAGCGTCTTGGCGGCCTTGTCCTTGGTGAAGACGCCGTCGCCTTCGTCCATGCGAACGAACCACTGCGCGGCGGCGCGGTAGATCACCGGCGTCTTGTGGCGCCAGCAGTGCGGGTAGCTGTGCACCAGCGTGTCGCTGGCGAACAGCCGGCCGGCCTGCTTCAGCGCGTCGACGATCGCCGGCTGCGCCTTCCAGATGTCCATGCCGCCGAACAGCGGGAAGTCCTTCGCGTAGGCGCCGTTGCCTTGCACGGGATTGAGGATGTCGTCGACCTTCAGGCCGTGCGCGACGCACGAGTTGAAGTCATCGAGGCCGTAGGCGGGCGACGAGTGCACGAGGCCGGTGCCGTCCTCGGCGGTGGCGTAGTCTGCCAGGTACACCGGGCTGAGGCGGTCGTAGCCTCGGTCGACCGCCGCCAGCGGGTGGTGGAAGGCGATGCCGCCGAGCTTCTCGCCTTTGGTCGAGGCCACCACGGTGCCGCTCAGCTTGTAGCGCGCGAGGCACTTCTCGACCAGCGAGGCCGCGAGCAGCAGCAGCCCGCGGTCGGTGTCGACCAGGCTGTAGTCGAGCGCCGGGTTCAGGTTGAGCGCCTGGTTGGCCGGCAGCGTCCACGCGGTGGTGGTCCAGATCACCGCGAACGCGTCCTTGGCGAGCGACTTCAGGCCGAACGCCGCGGCGAGCTTTGCCGGCTCGGCGCACAGGAAGCCGACATCGACCGTCTGGCTCTTCTTGTCGGTGTACTCGATCTCGAACTCGGCCAGCGAGCTGCCGCAGTCGAAGCACCAGTACACCGGCTTGAGGCCACGGTAGACGAAGCCGCGCTCGATCACGCGCTTGAAGGCGCGGATCTCGCCGGCCTCGTTGGCCGCGTCCATCGTCGCGTAGCGGTGCTCCCAGTCGCCGAGCACGCCCAGGCGGCGGAAATCGGCCATCTGGAGCGCGATCTGCTGCGTCGCGTAGGCGCGGCTCCTGGCCTGCATCTCGTCGCGCGAGAGGTTGCGGCCGAACTGCTTCTCGATGGCGTTCTCGATCGGCAGGCCGTGGCAATCCCAGCCCGGGATGTACTGCGCGTCGTAGCCGGCGAGCTGGCGGCACTTGACCACCATGTCCTTCAGCGTCTTGTTGACCGCGTGGCCGAGGTGGATCGCGTGGTTGGCGTACGGCGGGCCGTCGTGCAGCACGAACAGCGGCGCGCCGGCGCGCGCCAGCCGCAGCTTCTTGTACAGGCCCTGCTCCTGCCACGCCTTCACCCACAGCGGCTCGCGCTTGGGCAGGTCGCCGCGCATCGGAAACGGCGTGTCGGGCAGATTGAGCGTCTTGCGGTAATCGGTGGCGGCTTTGCTCATGGCGGGGGCGCGAACGGCGCGCGGCTTGGGTTCTGCTACGACCGCCCGATGGGCGGCGCGAGGGTCAGCGCGAACCGGCGCGAATTCGATCGCGCGTGGTCTGCCGCCGCGTGGCGGCATGCACGCGCGGATCGAGGCAGGCCATGCAGGGACGCATGGCCGCGATTCTACCGAGCGGGCGTTGCACGCTGCCGGTCAGGGGCGGCCGGCGAACCAGCGCCGCGCCGCCTCGACGTCGGCGGCGATGCCTTCGCGCAGCGCGTCGATCGACGGATAGCGCAGCTCGTCGTGCAGCTTGGCCAGCAGATCCACGCGCACCAGGCGGCCGTAGGCGGCGTCGCCGGCCAGGTGTGCCGGCCAGCGCAGGCAGTGCACCTCGAGCAGCACGCGGCCGGCGCCGTCGATCGTGGGGCGCGTGCCGAGGTTGGCCACGCCGGGCAGCGGCACTGCATCGAGCCCTTGCACGCGAACGACGAAGATGCCCGTGGCCGCCGGCCGCGGATGCGGGAAGCGCAGATTCATCGTCGGGAAGCCGAGCGTGCGGCCGAGCTTCTGGCCGTGCTGCACGTGGCCGCTGATCGCGTAGAGCCGGCCGAGCAGCGCGGCGGCGAGATCCATGTCGCCGTCGGCCAGCGCGGCGCGCACGGCCGAGCTGGAGACGCGGGTGCCGTGCACCTCGTAGCTCATCATGCGCGCGACGTCGAAGCCCTTCTCGACGCCGGCGGCGTCGAGCATCGCGTAGTCGCCGGTGCGCCTGGCGCCGAAGCGGAAATCGTCGCCCACCAGCACGTAGCGCGCGTGCACGCCGCGCACCAGCACGTCGTCGATGAAGGCCTGCGCCGACAGGCTCGACAGCTTCTGCCCGAAGCGCAGCACGATCACCTGGTCGACGCCGCAGCGCTCGAGCTCGGAGAGCTTGTCGCGCAGCAACGCGATGCGCCGTGGCGAGGCCTCTGGTTTGCCCGCCAGCGCCGCGAAGTAGTCGCGCGGATGCGGCTCGAAGGTCATCACGCACGAGGCCAGGCCGCGGTGGCGCGCCTCGTTGGTGAGCAGCGCCAGCATCGCCTGATGGCCGCGGTGTACGCCGTCGAAGTTGCCGATCGTCAGCGCGCACTGCGGTGCCAGACCGGGGTGGCGAAAGCCGTGGAAGACCTGCATGCCTGCAGCGGGCGCTACGCCCAGCCGAGATCCTGCGCACTTGGCAGTGGCGGCTCGCGCACGCCGACCGCGCCGCGCACCGCGTTGAGCACCGCGCGCGTCGTCACTTCGGCGGCCAAGGCACCGAGCACCGTCAGCGGCAGCGTGTGCGCCGCGCTGCCGGTGGCCAGCGCGAACATCGTGTCGCCGTCGCTCGCGGTGTGCACCGGGTCGATGCAGCGCGCCAGGCCGTCGTGCGACATCGTCGCCAGCCGTGCGCACTGCGTCTTGTCGAGCGCTGCGTCGGTGGCGACGATGCCGATCGTGGTGGCCGAGCCGGCCACGATGTCGGGCGGCATCAGACCGCGCGCCAGCGCGGCGGTGATGCGCCTCGGCGTGCGGCCGTCGCTTTGCCGGCTGCCGGCGACGACGCGAGCCGTGCTCGGGTCGATCACGTCGCCGACGGCGTTGACCGCCACCAGCGCGGCAATGCGCACGCCGTGCACCTCGATGCCGGCGCTGCCGATGCCGCCCTTCATCGCGTGCCCGATGCCGAACAGCTTGCCGACGGTCGCTCCCGCGCCGGCGCCGACGCTGCCTTGTGCCGGCGCGAGTTCGCCGGCGGCCTCGCACGCCGCGTAGCCGGCCGCGGCGTCGGGCCGGATGCGCGCGTCGCCGAGCCAGAGGTCGAACAGCACCGCCGCCGGCACGATCGGCACGCGCGCCGGGCCCACCATGAAACCGTGGCCGTGCTCGTCGAGCCAGCGCATCACGCCGCTCGCGGCGTCGAGCCCTAATGCGCTGCCGCCGGCGAGCACGATGGCGTGCACGCGGTCGACCAGGTTGCCCGGCGCGAGCAGATCGGTCTCGCGCGTGCCGGGGGCGGCACCGCGCACGTCGACACCGCACGCCGCCGCGGGCTCGCACAGCACCACGGTGCAGCCGGTGGGCCGCCGCGCGTCGGTGTGGTGGCCGACCCGCAGGCCCTGGATGTCGGTGATCGAGCCGGGGAACAGCGCCATGCGCGAGAGCCTACCCGATCCGCCGCCGCGCCCGCGACGCGGCCGCGCAGTCAGGCGAAGACGCCGGTCGAGTCGCTCATGCGAGTCGACACCTCGCCGAGGTGGTGCATCGTGTCGCCGAAGGTCAGCTCGAGCATCGTCAGGCGCTTGAAGTAGTGGCTGCCGATGTACTCGTCGGTGACGCCGATGCCGCCGTGCAGTTGCGTGCACTGCTGGCCGACGAAGCGCATCGACTGCCCGAGTTGCACCTTGGCCTGCGACAGCGCGCGCCGCCGCGCGGCGACGGGCTCGCCGAGCTTGAGGCTGGCGAAGTAGCTCATCGAGCGGCCGAGTTCGAGCTGCATCTTGACGTCGGCGATGCGGTGGCGCAGCGCCTGGAAGCTGGCCAGCGTGGTGCCGAACTGCTTGCGCGTGTTCATGTACTCCACCGTCAGCGCCACCAGCTTGTCCATCACGCCGACGCCTTCGGCGCAGGCTGCCGCGATGCCGACGTCGGCAGCGTGCTCGAGCGTCGCAAAGCCGTCCTCCTCGATCGCGGAGGCAGGCGTGTCGGCCAGCTTCAATTCGCCGGCGCGAGCGCCGTCCTGCGTGGGGTAGGGCTGGATCTGCGCTCCCTTGGCGCCCTTCTCGACCAGGAACAGGCCGATGCCCGCCGTGTCGGTCTCCGCCCCGGACACGCGCGCCGGGACGATGAACGCGTCGGCCTCGTCGGCCGCCGGCACGACGCTCTTGTGGCCGCTGAGCTGCCAGCCGCCACCGGCCTTGCGCGCGGTGGCGGCCACTTGATTCAGGCGATAGCGCGACGCCCGCTCCTGCTGCGCCAGCACCACCAGCGCCTGGCCCGACGCGATGCGCGGCAGCCACGCCGATTGCAGCGCCGGCGGCGCTTTCGCCAGCAGCGCCGGGGCGACCAGCGCGCCGGCGGCGAACGGCGCGTTGACCAGACCGCGGCCGAGTTCTTCCATCACCACCATCGCCTCGACGGCACCGAAGCCCATGCCGCCGCGCGAGTCGGGCACCGCGAGGCCGGTGAGGCCGAGTCCGGCCAGTTCGCCGTAGACGTCGCGCGTGCGCCCGCCGCCCTTGGCGATGCCGTGGCGACGCTCGAAGGAGAAGCCCTTGTCGATCCAGCGCGCAACGGCGTCGCGCAGCGAGAGTTGCTCGTCGGTGAAGTCGAAATCCATGCTCGCGCTCCTTAGCCGAGAACCGTCTGGGCCACGATGTTTCGTTGGACCTCATTGCTGCCGCCGTAGATCGTGGTCTTGCGGTAGTTGAAGTAGTTCGATGCCAGCGGCGCGCAGTCGCCGAAGCGCGCGAACCAGTCGCCCTGCCAGCCCGCCTCCATTGCCTCGCGCACGTAGGGCAGCGTAAACGGGCCGGCGGCGAGCATCATCAGCTCGGTGTAGCGCTGCTGAATCTCGCTGCCCTTGATCTTCAGCAGGCCGGCGATGTCGAGGCTCTGCTTGCCGCTCTTTTCCGCGCTCAGCACGCGCAGCACCAGCATCTCGAGGGCGACGATGTCGACCTCGAGCAGCGCGATCTGGTCGCGCAAGCGCGGTTCGTCGTACACGCCTTCGGCTTTGGCGATGCGCTTCAGCCGCTCGATCTCGCGCTTGGCGCGGTTGACGTCGGCGATGTTGGTGCGCTCGTGCGCCAGCAGGTGCTTGGCGTACGTCCAGCCCTTGTTTTCTTCGCCGATCAGGTTCTCGGCGGGCACCTCGACGTTGTCGAAGAACACCTCGTTGACCTCGGGTTCGCCGTCGAGCAGCACGATCGGCCGCACCGTGATGCCCTTGGACTTCATGTCGATCAGCAGGAAGCTGATGCCCGTTTGCGGCTTGCCTTCGCTGCTGGTGCGCACCAGGCAGAAGATCCACTCGCCGTACTGGCCGAGCGTGGTCCAGGTCTTCTGGCCGTTGACGAGGTAGGTGTTGCCGCGGCGTTCGGCGCGCGTCTTCAGGCTCGCGAGGTCGGAGCCGGCGCCCGGCTCGCTGTAGCCCTGGCTCCACCACACCTCGCCCGACGCGATGCCGGGCAGAAAGCGCTTCTGTTGCTCGGGCGAGCCGAAGCTCATGATCACCGGCGCCACCATCACCGGCCCGAACGGCACCACGCGCGGCGACCCGGCGCGCGCGCACTCTTCTTCGAACAAGTGCTTCTGCACCGCGCTCCAACCCGGGCCGCCGAAGGCCTTGGGCCAGCCCGAGGCGAGCCAGCCCTTCTTGCCGAGAATCTTGGCCCAGCGCTGCAGGTCGTCGCGCGACAGGCGCAACGCGTGGTGCACCTTGTGGCTGATGTCCTTGGGCAGGTTGTCGGCCACCCATTGCCGCACCTCTTGCCGGAACGCGAGTTCGTCGGCGGTGAAGTTCAGGTCCATGGTCGGGGCCTCCTGCGGCGAATTCGGAGCGGCAGTTTTAGCATGGGCGCGGTGCCGGCGTTTGTCCCTGCTGCGACACGCGGGCGGCGACAATCGCCGCGATGAACGACGCGCCGCGCCACCCGAGCTTTGGCGCGGTGGTGGTCGCGCTGGCGGTCGGGCAACTGCTGGTGTGGGCGGCGCTGTACTACGGCTTCTCGTCGTTCGTGCTGCCGATGCGCGACGACCTGCGCTGGAGCGAGGCCACGCTGATGGGCGCCTTCAGCCTCGGTCTGGCCGCCTGGGGCGGCGCGTCGTACGCGGTGGGTGCGGCGATCGACCGCGGCCGCGGCCGCGAGGTGCTGGCCGGTGGCGCTGTGCTCGGGGCCATCGGCCTGCTCGCATGGTCGCTGGTGCGCGCGCCGTGGCAGTTCTATGGGGTGTGGGTCGTGCTCGGCGCCGCGATGGCGATGCTGCTGTACGACCCGGCGTTTGTCGTGCTGACCAAGCGCTACCCGCAGCGCTATCGCCAGGGCATCACCGCGGTGACGCTGGTCGGCGGTTTCGCCAGCACGCTGTCGTTTCCCGCAGTGGCGTGGCTGATGCCGGCGCTCGGCTGGCGCGGCACGCTGCTGGCGATGGCGGCGATCATGCTGGTCGTCGTGCTGCCGCTGCATCTGTGGGCGGTGCGAGGCAACGACGATGCCGGCGCGGCGGCAGCACACCTGCCCGACGAGCGCGGCGACACGCTGCACGACGCGCTGCGCCAGCGCACCTTCTGGCTGCTGACGCTGGCATTCACGCTTTATTTCTTCGCCAACGGCACGTTGTGGGCGCACGTGATGCCGGCGCTGGCGTCGAAAGGCTTGAGCCCTGGCGAGGCGATCACGGTGGTGGTGTGGGTCGGTCCGGCGCAGGTGGCCGGGCGCCTGCTCTACGCCGGGCTCGGGCGCACGTGGTCGCTGCGGCTGCTCGGCGGCGTAGTGCTGGCGGCGTTGCCGGTCGCGTTGACGCTGTTCGCGCTCGGCCGCACCGCGTGGGTGCTGTGGTTGTTCGCCGCGCTGTTCGGCGCTGCCAACGGCCTGCTCACGATCGTGCGTGGCGGGCTCGTCCCCGAGGTGTTCGGTCGTGCCCACGTCGGGCGCATCGGCGGCGCGATGACCGGCATCGGGCTGCTCGCGCGCGCCGCGGCACCGGTGACCGCCGCGGCGCTGCTGCTCGCGCTGGGCGGCTACCGCGAGCTGCTGCTGTTGCTGGCCGCGCTCGGCGTGGTGGCGGTGTTGTCGTACTGGCGGGCGCTGGCGGGGCGCCGATGACGCCGGTTCGGGGATTGCCCAGCGCGAGGCGCTTGGCCGGGCCGCTGCGGGCGTTCGGCAATGCCCTTGTAGTGCAGATGATTCTTCGATGAGGGTCTCTCGAAGTGCGAACTCACGTGGCAAACCGCCATCAAACCAACCACAGACGCCGATCCGCGTGGCGGGTCGGCAAGCCTGCGGAAGGAGTCGACAATGGAAACCTCATTCGAATCGTCGCTACAAGACAGGCGGCTTTTCAAGACGATGACCGCGGGATCCACGGCCGAAGCACTGGGCGGCGCTGCAGCCGTCGTCCTTGCCATCGTCGGGCTGGCCGGAATCGCGCCCGAGTACATGCCGGCGATCGCTGCCATCGTGGTCGGCGCCGCGTTGCTCGCCCAGGCGAGCTTGATCGCGGCCGAAGCCCGCGAGATCGAAGCGCGCGAGCATCTGGGTGGAACGCAGAAGCTCGAGTTCGAGGGCGGAATCAGCTCCGAGGCGCTGGCCGGTGGCGTCGCGATCGTGCTGGGGATTCTGGCGCTGCTGGGCATCGGCTCGGAGGTTCTGGTCTCGATCGCCGCGATCGTGATCGGCGCGGCGCTGATACTCGAATTCGGCGCCATGAACCGCCTCAATGCGCTCGATGTTCCGAACGGCAAGCATCTCACGGTACGCCGAATGGCCCGCCGCGCGGTGATGGGATCCGAGGGTGCGCAAATGCTGGTCGGTCTGGCCGCTGTCGTGCTGGGGATACTCGCATTGATCGGAGTGGGTACTGCGGTGCTCAACCTGGTCGCGCTGCTCGCGATCGGGGTTGCGATCCTGTTGGCCGGCACAGCACTCGGCGGACGCTCGGCGAGCCTGCTCGTCAGCAGCTCATAAGCTTTCACCAGCGGCATCGCGCCGCACGCCAGGCCGCCCGTCGGCCAGCGTGCGGCGCGCGCCGTTGATGTGTCGATCGCAACCTGGCGGCAGGTGAAGGTGTTTCCTCGGCCGATGGGGTGGCAACTTGTCGAGCCGCCGGGGTGTGCGCCGACAGGCCTTGACGAGTCTGGTTCTGAGGCTGAATACTGTATGTAGATACAGTTATTCGATCGAACCTTTCTGCCATGGCCAGCGTCGCCGGCGGCGACGCGGGCGGGCCCGCGGCAGGCCTGCCCGCCTATGCCGAGCTGCACTGCCGCAGCAACTTCACTTTCCTGACCGGGGCTTCGCATCCCGAGGAGCTGGTCGCGCGCGCGCGCGAACTCGGCTACACGGCGCTGGCGATCACCGACGAGTGCTCGCTGGCCGGCGTGGTGCGCGCACACGGCGAGGCCAGACGGCTCGCTCTGCACCTGATCGTCGGCGCCGAGATGCGGCTGGTGCCGGCGCTGGCCAACGGGCCGCCGGGCCCGCGGCTGGTGCTGCTGGCGCAATCGCGCCGCGGCTACGGCAACCTCGCGCAGTGGATCACCGTGGCGCGCCGCCGCGCCGGCAAGGGCAACTACGTCGCGTGGGCCAGCGATATCGAGGGCCGCGTGCCGCACGCGCCGTACCTGGCGGGCCTGCCCGATTGCTTTGCGTTGATGGTGGTCGACCCGGTGCTGCCGTTTCCGGCGCAGTTCGCGCACGCGATGTGGCTCAAGACCTGGTTCGGCCTCGATCGCGCGGCGCTCGCGGTCGAACTGCTGCACCGCGCGCACGACGCGCAGCGCGTCGAGGTCGCCGAGCGGCTGAGCGCGCTCACCGGCCTGCCGCTCGCGGCTGCCGGCGACGTGCTGATGCACGTGCGCGCGCGCAAGCCGCTGCAAGACGCGCTCACCGCCACGCGGCTCGCCAAGCCGG
The DNA here is from genome assembly GCA_022072045.1 of Burkholderiaceae bacterium. Lineage (GTDB taxonomy): Bacteria > Pseudomonadota > Gammaproteobacteria > Burkholderiales > Burkholderiaceae_C > JAEUPI01. The sequence continues at coordinate 10,961 of JAJVIL010000097.1, forward strand.
TGGCCGAATGCGGCTTCGCGCTCGAGCCCAATGCCGAGGCGCACCTGCGGTCGCGCCAGCGGCTGGCGGCGCTGTACCCGGCCGACTGGCTGGCGGCCACGGTGCGCATCGCTGCGGGCTGCGCGTTCTCGCTCGACGAGCTGCGCTACGAGTACCCGCAGGAGATCGTGCCCGAGGGCCACACCCCCACGAGCTGGCTGCGCGCGCTCGCCGAGGCTGGTGCGCGCAGGCGCTTCGCCGATGGCGTGCCGCCCAAGGTGCGGCACGGCATCGAGCACGAACTCGCGCTGATCGCGCGGCTGCGCTACGAGCCGTACTTCCTCACCGTGGCCGACGTGGTGAGCTGGGCCAGGCAGCAGGGCATCCTGTGCCAGGGCCGCGGCAGCGCGGCCAACTCGGCGGTCTGCTACTGCCTGGGCATCACCGAGGTCGACCCGGCGCGCAGCGAGCTGCTGTTCGAGCGCTTCGTCAGCGCCGAGCGCAACGAGCCGCCCGACATCGACGTCGACTTCGAGCACCAGCGCCGCGAGGAGGTGATCCAGTACCTCTACCGCAAGTACGGCCGCCACCGCGCCGCACTGACCGCGGTGGTGATCAGCTACCGGCCGCGTTCGGCGCTGCGCGACATCGGCCGTGCGCTGGGGCTGGACCTCGACTGCATCGCCGCGGTGGCGCGCGGCCAGCACTGGTTCGACGGCAGGCAAGTGCAAGACGATCGCCTGCGCGAGGCCGGCCTCGACCCCGACTCACCGATCTGCAAGTTGTGGCTCGAGCTGACAACCACGCTGATCGGCTTCCCGCGTCACCTGAGCCAGCACCCGGGCGGCTTCGTGATCGCGCGCGACGACGTGTCGCGCCTGGTGCCGGTGGAGAACGCCGCGATGGCCGAGCGCACCGTGATCCAGTGGGACAAGGACGACCTCGACACGCTCGGCCTGATCAAGGTCGACGTGCTGGCGCTGGGCATGCTGAGCGCGATCAAGCGCGCGCTCGCGTTCATCGCGCAGAAGAAGCATCTGCCCGAGTTCCGCCCGCAGGACGTGCTCACCCCCGGCGGCACGATGGCCGACGACAAGGCGGTGTACGACATGCTCGCCGCCGGCGATTCGGTGGGCGTGTTCCAGGTCGAGAGCCGCGCGCAGATGAGCATGCTGCCGCGGCTGAAGCCCAAGAGCTTCTACGACCTGGTGATCGAGGTGGCGATCGTGCGCCCCGGGCCGATCCAGGGTGGCATGGTCCATCCGTACCTGCGGCGGCGCAACGGCGAAGAGGCGGTCGACTACCCGAGCGCCGAGGTGAAGCAGGCGCTGCAGCGCACGCTCGGCGTGCCGATCTTCCAGGAGCAGGTGATGCAGCTCGCGATCCTGGCGGCCGACTTCACGCCCGGCGAGGCCGACGCGTTGCGCCGCGCGATGGCGGCCTGGAAGCGCAAGGGCGGCCTCGGGCCGTTCCACGCGCGGCTGGTGGGCCGCATGATCGAGAAGGGCTACACGCCCGAGTATGCCGAGCGCATCTTCGCGCAGATCGAGGGCTTCGGCGAGTACGGCTTCCCAGAGAGCCACGCCGCCAGCTTCGCGCTGCTGGTGTACGTGAGCGCGTGGATCAAGCGCCACCACCCCGACGCGTTCCTGGCCGCGCTGCTGAACAGCCAGCCGATGGGCTTCTACGCGCCGGCGCAACTGGTGCGCGACGCGCGCGCACACGGCGTGCAGGTGCTGCCGGTCGACGTGCTGGCGAGTCAGTGGGACAGCGCGCTCGAGCCTGGTGATCCGGGCGCGGGCGGCGTGCCCGGCGCGGGCGGCGACACCTCATGGCCGGTGCGGCTGGGCTTCAACCGTCTGCTCGGCTTCCAGCAGGAGGCCGCCGAGCGCCTGGTGAAGGCGCGCGACGAGCGCCGCTTCGACAGCGTCGAAGACCTCGCGCGCCGCGCCGCGCTCGACGCGCATGCGCTGCAGTTGCTGTCGCAAGGCGATGCGCTGGCGCCGCTCACCGGCCACCGCCACCAGGCGGCGTGGGCCAGCGCCGGCGTCGACACGCGCG